>JAZQVI010000038.1:0-8943 GCA_045631745.1 Eubacteriales bacterium | reverse complement strand
CGCGGCGTGTTCAACTGTGTAGCCGTTAAGGCTCCCGGATTTGGTGACAGACGCAAGGAAATGCTCCAGGATATTGCGATCCTCACGGGCGGTCAGGTCGTTTCCTCCGAGGTGGGACTTGAGCTCAAGGATGCTTCCCTGGATATGCTCGGCCAGGCTCGTCAGGTCAAGGTTAATAAGGAGCACACCATCATCGTTGGCGGCTACGGTATGCCCGAGGAGATCGGAGCACGTGTCAACCAGATCCGCACAGCGATCGAGGAGACTACCTCCGAGTTTGATCGCGAGAAATTGCAGGAGCGACTTGCAAAGCTTGCAGGCGGTGTTGCAGTGATTAAGGTCGGTGCGGCTACCGAGGCAGAGATGAAGGAGAAGAAGCTTCGTATCGAGGACGCACTCAACGCAACCAAGGCTGCGGTTGAGGAGGGAATCGTTGCAGGCGGCGGAACGGCATATCTGAACGTCATCGCAGACGTATCCAAGCTGCTCGATCAGGTAGATGGAGACGAAAAGACGGGCGTTCGCATCGTGCTCAAGGCTCTGGAGGAGCCGGTTCGTCAGATCGCTGCAAACGCAGGCTTTGACGGTGGCGTGATCGTGGATAAGATCCTGTCCAGCGGAAAGATCGGATACGGCTTTGATGCGTATAACGAGACTTACTGCGACATGGTTGCAAACGGAATTGTGGATCCCACCAAGGTTACGCGCAGCGCACTTCAGAACGCGGCTTCCATCGCGTCTGTGATCCTGACCACCGAGGCAGTGGTTGCAGATCAGAAGGAAGAAACACCCGCGGCAGCACCTGCCGGCGGCATGGGCGGCGGAATGTATTGATTATAAAATTAAAAAGCACCGAGAACATTCTCGGTGCTTTTTTGTTTGCCAATATTTAGAATAAGAATAAAAATCATTCAATAAAAAATGAGAAAAAGTGCCGTGCCTAAAATATCGAAAAAAAGACGATAATATGATAAAGAATAGCGAATGTTCAGATGCTACGGAAAAGGATTCCTTTTCCCTGAGAACATGAAAAAAGAAAGGATTATTGCGCGTGAATTCAAAAACGATACTCTATATAACAAAGCGAATCCTGCTTGCTATATTGACCGTCTGGGTGGTTATTACCGTGACCTTCTTTGTTATGAATGCAGTTCCCGGCGGGCCCTTCCTTGGAGAGAAAGCCATGACGGAACAGGCGAAGGCAGCACTGGAGGCAAAATACGGACTGGACAAGCCCTTGGTGGAGCAATATGGAACGTATCTGAAGGATATCGTGACCAAATTTGACTTCGGCCCCTCGATCAAGAAAGAGGGGATGACCGTTCTCGACATCATCGCCAACGGTATGAAGACCTCCGGAAAGCTGGGACTATACGCTGCCGTTATTGCGCTGGTGTGCGGTGTGGTTCTCGGCGCGGTTGCGGCGCTTCGACGCAATAAGTTTGCAGATCGTTTGATCATGGGCATCACCACCGCGTTCGTTTCGATGCCCTCTTTTATCATGGGCTCGCTCCTTCTGCTTGTCATTGCAGGTCAGCTACAATGGTTGCCGGCAAACGGAGAGACGGCTGCGGGCTTGGTGTTGCCGGTTATTACCTTGGCGCTGTATCCCACGGCGTATATCACGCGTTTGACACGCTCCTCAATGCTGGACGTGCTGGGACAGGATTACATTCGTACTGCAAAGGCAAAGGGGGTCTCTTCTGTCAGCATCATTTTTGGCCATGCGCTCAAGAATGCCTTGGTCCCCGTCATCACCTATTTTGGCCCCATGCTGGCCTATATCGTCACCGGTTCTTTGGTGGTGGAGCAGATCTTTGCGGTTCCCGGTATCGGACGTGCGTTTGTGAACAGCATTACGAACAGAGACTATCCTTTGGTGATGGGAACGACCATTATTTTGGCTGTGTTGATCGTTGTCATGAACCTTGTAGGGGATATTCTCTACAAGGTGGTTGACCCGAGAATCAATTTGGAGTAAAGGAGGAAATGAACATGAATAAAAAGCCTTTCAGTATGCACATTGACGCGGACTCGTTTCTTCCTGCAACTGATGCGGAGAAGGAATATATGGTGCAGATGCGCCCCTCCTCCACCTTCTTCAAGGATGGTGTCAAAAGACTTCTCAAGAATAAGGTTGCAACCGTCAGCTTTTTCATCATTGTGCTCCTGACCTTGACCTGTATCTTCCTTCCTCTCTTTTGGCCCTATGGATATGACGAGATGCTTGGAATGGGCAAGTATGGGAAAATGGACTCCTCCTACAACAACCTCCGTCCCTTTGCATACGGAACGACCGAATTGGCGCGCATTGAAAATGGTGAGAAGGTATTTCCGCATATTTTCGGAACTGACTCGCATGGTAGAGACTATCTGATCCGTGTGGTATACGGTATGCGCGTTTCGCTGGCGGTCGGTCTGTTTGCAAGCATCATTGTCCTTGTGATCGGTATGCTGGTCGGATCTGTTGCAGGATATTGCGGCGGAACGGTTGACCTGGTTATCATGCGTATCGTGGATATTATCTATTCCTTGCCGGATATGCTGATGGTCATTCTGTTGGCATCGGTTTTGAAGCTGGTGTTGAGCGATGCACTTGACGGCACGGCGTTGGACAAAATCGGTAGTAACATTATCAGTCTGTTTATCGTGTTTGCATTGCTTTATTGGGTTTCCATGTCCCGTTTGATCCGCGGACAGATCCTCTCTCTCCGCGAGCAGGAGTACGTACTCTCCGCGCGCGCGTCCGGGGCGACGAGCGGATGGATTATTCGGAAGCACCTGGTTCCCAACTGTATCAGTGTGATTATTATTTCGACCGCGCTTCAGATTCCCAGCGCGATCTTTACCGAGAGCTATCTCTCCTTCCTTGGCCTTGGCGTCAATGCGCCGACCCCCTCGCTTGGCTCTCTTGCGTCGGACGCGCTGAACGGTATTTACACCTACCCCTACCGCTTGGTGATCCCCGCTGTGGTGATCTCGCTCATCGTGCTCTCTCTGAATCTGTTTGGAGACGGATTGCGCGATGCGTTTGACCCAAAACTCAACAGTTAAGAAAGGAAGGACAGAGCGATGGCATTACTTGAAGTTAGAAATCTGCACGTCTCTTTTTTCACAGATGCAGGAGAGATTCACGCGGTAAACGGAGTTTCTTTTGATCTCGAGAGAGGAAAGGTTCTGGGGATTGTGGGAGAATCCGGCTCGGGAAAGTCGGTAACCGCATATTCGATCATGCAGATCCTTGCGTCTACTGCAAAGATCAAGGAAGGCTCCTCCATCAAGCTGGACGGGCAGGAGCTGGTGGGCGCAAGCGCAAAAACAATGAAGGGCATCAGAGGAAATAAGATCTCGATCATTTTTCAGGATCCGATGACCTCTCTCAACCCAACCTACACCATCGGACACCAGCTGATGGAGGCGATCATGCTTCACACGCCGAGAAATCGGAAGGAAGCGAGGACGCGTGCAATCGAGATGCTCCGTTTGGTCAACATCAACGAGCCTGAAAAACGCATGAAGCAGTACCCTTATGAATTTTCAGGCGGTATGCGTCAGCGGATCGTGATTGCGATGGCGCCTGCTTGCGAGCCGGATATTCTGATTGCCGATGAGCCTACTACAGCTCTTGATGTTACGATCCAGGCACAGATACTGGAGCTGATGAACTCTTTGCAGAAGGAGCTTGGCATGGCGATTATTATGATTACACACGACCTTGGCGTTGTTGCACAGATGTGTGATGAGGTGATCGTCATGTACGCAGGATCCATCTGTGAGCAGGGAACTGCTGATGAGATCTTCTATAATCCCCGTCACGAATACACCAAGGGATTGCTTCGTTCCATCCCCACAGTGATGAGCGACGGCTCCCCTCTGCGTCCCATTTCGGGTACGCCGATTGACCTGTTGAATATGCCGGCAGGCTGCCCCTTCGCTCCCAGATGCGATGCGGCGATGAAGATCTGCCTTGGCAAGTGCGCACAGCCCATGGACATCAACAAGGGGCATCGCGCAACCTGTTGGATGAACGTAAAGAAGGGAATCGAGGACGGTTCCATCATACTTGAGAAGGGAGAGGATGCCGATGAATCCGTCTGAGAACAAAGCGTTGCAAACGGCGCAGAACACACAGGAGAATGCTCCCCTGATCGAGGTCCAGAATCTCAAGCAATACTTTCACATCAATATCAACGCATTCCGGACAAAGCCACTCAAGGCGGTTGACGGCGTTTCCTTCTCCATCAACAAGGGAGAGACGCTGGGGCTGGTTGGAGAGTCGGGATGCGGAAAGACCACGGTTGGACGCACGCTCCTGCATCTCTACAAGCCCACCGACGGTCAGATCTTTTATCGCGGTAAGGAGATCGTTACCAAGGCGGACATCAAGGAATTCCGCAAGAAGGCAACGATGGTTTTCCAGGACCCCTATTCCTCTCTTAACCCGCGTATGACGGTTTCGGATATCATTGGCGAGCCCTTGGATATCCACAAGCTTTATGCAAGCCGAGAGGAGCGCCAGGAGAAGATTCTGCAGTTGATGAATGACGTGGGGCTCAACAGCGAGCACGCCTCCCGTTATGCGCATGAATTTTCGGGCGGTCAGCGTCAGAGAATCGGAATTGCAAGAGCGCTTGCCATCTCTCCCGATTTTATCGTTTGTGACGAGCCTGTTTCGGCACTGGACGTTTCCATTCAGGCGCAGGTTATCAATATGTTTGGCAGCCTGCAGGAAAAGCTTGGACTCTCCTACCTGTTCATCGCGCATGACCTCTTGGTTGTTCGTCACATCAGTGACCGGATTGCGGTGATGTATTTGGGCAAGATGGTGGAGCTGGCCGATGCAAACGAGATCTACCATCATCCGCTTCACCCCTACTCCAAGGCGCTCATCTCTGCGGTTCCGGTTCCCGACCCGAAGATCGCGCGCGCGAATGAGAGGATTGCGCTGGGCGGCGATATTCCAAGTCCCCTCAATGCTCCCTCCTGTTGTCCCTTCCGCACGCGTTGCCCCTATGCAACCGAGCGGTGCGCCTGCGATACCCCCGAGTTTAAAGAGGTCGCCAGGGGACATTTTGTTGCCTGCCACTACACATCAGAGATCAACTGACGCGCCAAGGGCAGCACAAACACGTTTGCGATCCTGTCCGACAAGGTGTGCAATACTTGTGGGTGGGAAGCGAAAAATAAAAACGATTGAAAGGAAAGAAATCACCATGAAAAAGCTTTTGGCGGTAGTTCTCGTTTTGACGATGCTTCTGAGCTTCGCTTCTTGTAAGAAGAAGGACGAAAGCAAATTCCCGACGATGACCTACATTTACAACACCAATGACGGACACAAGGCAATCGCCGAGTACGTGCAGTCCGCTCTTGCAGCTCACGGTATCACGCTCAGACTTGAGAACCAGGAGTGGAACACCTTCCTGGATACCCGTAAGGAAGGCGACTATACCATCGCTCGTAACGGATGGAGTGCAGATTACCGTGACCCCATCTGCTTCTTGGATATGTGGACCAGTAACTCCGGCAACAACGACGTTCAGTTTGGTAAGGGCGATCACGCAAATCTGAAGATGTATAATCTTGACTTGACGCCCTACGGCTACAGTGACGTTGTCGTAGTCAACGGAACCTGGGCTGAGACCTATGACGTTTTGATCGGAAAGATCAAGGCTGAGACCGACAATGAGAATCGTTACAAGATGATGCACCTCGCCGAGGATATGCTGATGGCTACCGGCTGCATCACCCCGCTGTACTACTACACCGATCTTTATATGATTGATGATTCCGTAAAGGGCTTCTACTCCAACCCCTTGGGATATAAGTACTTTATGAACACCACCGTCGAGGGGAAGAACGCATTGGATATCTGCATCGGATCCGAGCCGGATACCCTTGACCCTGCACTCAACAGTGCTATGGACGGCGCTACCCTGATCACGCACCTTTTCTCCGGCCTTGCTAAGTGGGCGCAGGATGAAGAGGGGAAGCTGGTCATTGCTCCCGACTGTGCAGAGGCTCTTCCCGAGGGTGTTTTGAATCCCGACGGAACCGTGACCTACACCTATACCTTGAAGAAGGGGCTGAAGTGGAGCAACGGCGAGCCTTTGAAGGCTTCCGATTTTGTCTATGCTTGGAATCGCGCAGCATCTGCGGCTCTCGGTGCTGATTATGGCTATATGTTCGAGCTTGTTGTTGGCTATAAGGACGTTGCAAACGGTGTTGCGGGTGCAAAGCTGGATGCTGTCGCAGATGATGCTACAAGAACCATCACTGTTACCATTGCAAATGCTGCAGCCTACTGGAACGAGCTGCTTGCATTCCCGGCTTATTTCCCGGTACACGCTGTGACTGTAGCAAACGGGAACTGGGCAACTGAGGCAAGCACCTACGTTGGAAATGGCCCGTACACCATCTCCGGCTGGACACATGACAGCAATATCGTTCTCACCAAGAATCCGAATTACCACGGTGCCGTTACCATGGGCACCATCATCTGCCACCTTTCTGACAATGAGAATACCATGCTCACCAACTTCAAGAACGGCGCATGGCAGGTCATTGATGATGTTCCTACCGCTGAGATTGCTACCCTGAAGGCGCAGTATCCTACCGAGTTCAAGGTGGACGGCCGGATCGGCACCTACTATATCAGCTGGAACATCAATGCAAGAATCCTGCCCAAGGACAGCACGCTGACCGGCGTTGAGGCAGAGCTTGCCCAGCAGGAGATCCGTCAGGCAATCGGTCTGCTTCTCGACCGCAGCTATATCGTAAACGATGTATCGCAGGGGGGAGAGGTTCCCGCGTCTTCCTTTGTTGCAATGGGAATGAAGAACCCCGACGGTTCCGAGTTCTACAAGACTGCTAACAGTACGACGGACGCCTTTGATGGTTACTACGATGTCAGCGAGGAAGCATTCGAGGCAAACGTTGAGAAGGCGGTTGGGATTTTGAATCGATACTACAAGTAATTCGGAGTTGAAAATTTACGGGATCGATCGGCACGTTCACACGAGAAAAAGAAGGACTGCAAAGCTTTGCTTTGCACCACAGCGCAGGCGTATGGGATTCTGAACCCAAACGTGCGCGCTGATGCGGCGGGATACTGAAGTGCGGCGGTAGCGCACGTTCTTGGAATTTTCAGAGCAGGCTCTGAAAATTCGTGGGATCGATCGGCACGTTCACACGAGAAAAAGAAGGACTGCAAAGCTTTGCTTTGCAACACAGCGCAGGCGTATGGGATTCTGAACCCAAACGTGCGCGCTGATGCGGCGGGATACTGAAGTGCGGCGGTAGCGCACGTTCTTGGAATTTTCAGAGCGGGCTCTGAAAATTCGTGGGTTCAATCATGACGTCGCACGAGAAAAAAGAGACCGTGAAGCTTTGCTTCACGGTCTCTTTTTTCTGGGGTGAGATATGGGATTCGAACCCACGGCCTTCAGGGCCACAACCTGACGCGCTAACCAACTGCGCCAATCCCACCATGTTCAATTTCTGGCGTGCCTTGGGGGATTCGAACCCTCGACCTACTGCTTAGAAGGCAGTTGCTCTATCCAACTGAGCTAAAGGCACATCAGAGATGAAAACATTAGATTGCTTCCCGTCTATGAGACGGGAAGCAACAATGTTATGGAGCGAGTGATGGGAATCGAACCCACGCGGCCAGCTTGGAAGGCTGGAATTCTACCATTGAACTACACTCGCATCTCCGAGATGGTCTCTCCAACAGGTACTTGCATATTATATCATATCCTTTTTCGTTTGTCAATACTTTTTTTCAACTTTTTTAAAAAGAAAATTGCCGCGGAAATTGATCTGCGGCAATTTTAAATTTGCAAAATTTTCCACCAAAAAAGTCGGCTCATTTCTTCAAGATCGGATCAAAGAATTCTCGCATTTCGCAAAGATATGCCTCCTCATCGATGGGAAAGCAAAGACCGTGTGCGGCGTTCGGCACGCTCACCATTTTCTTTTTTGATGTACAAGCCTTGTAGTTTTGCAGGCTCATCTCATGCGGAACAAAATCGTCCGCCTCTCCGTGGAAAAAGAGGATGGGAAGGCGGCTGCGGCTGACAGATTCAAGGGGACTGGTCTGTTCAAGATCAAATTTTCCATACAGCCTCGCACCCAGCTTGACGAGGGGGTAGAGGACGCCGACGGGGTACTTTTGATCTTTCATCACCTTTTGAATGATCTCCTTTGCCGACGTATATCCGCAGTCTGCAAGCGTTGCCACTACGTTATCGGGCAGCTCTCTCGCAGAGGCGATCATCACGGTGGCAGCGCCCATGGAGATGCCCGTTAGAATGATCTTGGCGTTGGGGTTGATTTCTTTTACGATATAGTCTACCCAAACAGGGCAGTCTTGGCTCTCGAGAACGCCAAAGGAGATGACGTGCCCGTCGCTTCTATTGCTGCCGCGCTGATCCACCACCAGCGCGTTGTGGCCGAGACGTTGGCATCTTGCCACCCCGCCGCTCAAATCTCTCTCTCCCCAGCTTCGGTAGCCGTGAAACATCAGTTCAATGGGGTTGTCTGGAGAAAATTCGTAGTAGCGTCCGCGAAGCGTCAGACCGTCAAAGGAGGTGACAGACACTTCCTTGGCGGGGAATGCACGCATTTGCTTGATCCATTCGATCATCTGCGGGTAAAACGGCTCGTAGGCACGCCCCTCGGGCAGGGGATAGTCCTGCTTTTTGACCGCGGTTCTTCTTGGGGAAGAATAGAACACCATGCGATAGCAAATATAGGAACCGATCAAAACGATGGCAAAAATCGTTAGCGTGATCGCTGACAGGAGTTTTAAAAAAATCATGATATTGTTGTCCTTTGTATTAAAATCCGTACATTATATATTTTATCATGAAGCAGGATGCTTTTCAATCCTTTCGCTGAAAAAACTTGAAGGAAAAAGGGAACGCCCATTCCGCGAGCGGAATG
>JAZQVI010000037.1:0-17083 GCA_045631745.1 Eubacteriales bacterium | reverse complement strand
GGGTAATTATCTCTTGGAGAACTGAGGAGCACGACGAGCGCCCTTGAGTCCGTACTTCTTTCTTTCCTTCATACGAGGATCGCGAGTCAGGAAGCCTGCTGCCTTGAGGGCGGGCTTGTTCTCTGCATCTGCTGCAACGAGTGCGCGAGCGAGACCGTGACGGATTGCGCCTGCCTGTCCGGAGATTCCACCGCCCTTAACGGTTGCGATGATGTCGAACTTGCCTGCGGTGTTGGTTACGCCAAAGGGCTGATTTACGATCAGCTTCAGGGTCTCAAGACCGAAGTAATCGTCAACGTCTCTGCCGTTTACAGTGATTGCGCCCGAACCGGGAACGATGCGAACGCGTGCAACGGACTTCTTTCTTCTTCCGGTGCCGTAGAAATAGGGCTTAGAACTTGTATACATCTGTTATGTCCTTCCTTTCTCTCAATTAAAACTCATAAACTTCGGGCTTCTGAGCCTCGTGAATATGAGCCTCACCGGCATAAACCTTCAGACGAGTGAATGCCTTTGCGCCAAGGGTGTTCTTGGGGAGCATGCCCTTAACAGCGGTCTCCATTGCCAACTCAGGCTTGGTAGCCATCAGGGTCTTGTACTGAACCTTCTTGAGGCCGCCGATATAACCGGAGTGGTGAATGTGGTACTTCTGCTCCATCTTCTTACCGGTCAGAACTGCCTTATCAGCGTTAACGATGATAACGAAGTTGCCGCAGTCAACGTGAGGGGTGAACTCAGGCTCATTCTTGCCGCGCAGAAGATCTGCAGCTGCAACAGCGGTCTTGCCCATGGGCTTGCCTGCTGCATCGAGAATGTACCACTTGCGAACAACAGCTTCTTTTTTCTGCATAAACGTGGACATTGTTGTGATTCCTCCAAATAAAAATATAGATATCATTTTTTCATGCTTGCATATTATAACACATTGGAAAAGGCTTGTCAATAGTTTTTTGAAACTTTTTTTGATTATTTTAATCTAACAAGGTGTTTCCTTCGTTTTTCTCGCATTTTTGGCGTTTTTTGAACCATTTGCAAGCATGCAAAGTCATTTTTCATGAAAAAAGCCTCTGCAAACGCAGAGGCTTTTCTTCAGAAAGACTTAGTCAGCGTAAACGCTAACCTTCTTCTGGCTCTTGCTCTTGTGCTCAAACTTAACGGTTCCGTCAATGAGAGCAAACAGCGTATAGTCCTTACCAACGCCAACGTTCTCACCGGCGCAAACTGCGCTTCCGCGCTGTCTGATGATGATGTTGCCTGCCAGAACGTGCTGACCGTCGGACTTCTTCACGCCAAGGCGCTTGGACTCACTGTCACGGCCGTTCTTGGTAGAACCTACACCTTTCTTATGAGCAAAGAATTGTAAACTGAGCTTTAACATCATTCTTTTCCTCCAAAATTTTTGAATGTGGATTGCGAATTAGTCTTCATAGGGCTGATCCTTGACGCTCACGTCAAGATAATCGCCGTACTCCTCGAGCATATCGCTGAGCTGGAGATAATATCCCATGATGATACCCGAAACCGCATACCGCTTGTAATCGTCTGATTCAAACTCGGGCAATGCAGCCTTGACGCGAACCCGCACGCGAGTGTCGTCCTCGGAAATATCGTAGTCAACGTGGGAATCGTACGCCACCTCAACGGTGTTGATCAGAAACATGGTCATGGACGAAACTGCCGCGCACAAAATGTCGTCGCCTGCTTCCCCATATCCTGTGTGTCCCTGCTCCTCGAAGCCGTAGAAAACGCCTCCGCTTCTGTAAAACACGATTTTCGTCATGTTTCTCGACTGATTTTACAATCAGCCCTCGATCTTCACGATCTGAACCTTGGTGAAAGGCTGTCTGTGACCGATCTTCTTCTTCTCGTTCTTCTTGGACTTGTACTTGAAGACATAAATCTTCTTGTTCTTGCCGTTCTTCAGTACCTTAGCGGTAACCTTGGCACCAGCAACGGTAGGAGTACCAACCTTGAAGCCGTCCTCGTTGGACAGGGCCTTAACGCTGTCGAAAACGATCTCGTCTCCTTCAGCAACCTCGAGCTTTTCCACGAAAATGATGTCCTGCTCGACTACTTTGTACTGCTTTCCGCCGGTTTCAATCACTGCAAACACGAAAAGCACCTCTCTTTCTGATAGACTCGCTGAACCTAAGGCGGCGCCAAAATTGGACGCACTTAAAAGAGCCTTTTTCAAGCGGCATATTATTATACCACGCAAGCAACCCCTTGTCAAGAGATTTTTTCATTTTTTTGATCAATTTTGTTTTTTTCTTTCAAATCTATTGCTTTTTCCCCCTGCGCGTGATATAATAAGCAGGTGCCGCGCCCTTCCCGCGCACCTAAACCAAATACGCCTGCATAGTTAAATGGATATAATAAACCCCTCCTAAGGGTTAGTTATGGGTTCGATTCCCGTTGCGGGTGCCACAAAGAGAGCCTGCCCTCGTGGCAGGCTCTCTTTGTGCTACCCGCACGCGAACCCATCTCCGCCAAAGCATGCGACGGCGGAATTTCTGCTATAAAGCACAGCCGATGATCATGCAAAAACCGTTAGCCACTTTTTCTTTGACACCTCAGGCGCAAAGAAAAAGTTCGCAAAAAGAAACGCCAAAAAGGAAATTTCGCGCTCTGCGGAGCACGAGGAGGGCTCCGCGCCCTCCACCGCGCCGCCTTTTGAAAAAGGCGGGCGAAAACTTTTATCTAATAGATAATTTTCCCTATCTCACTTCGCCTCAAACCAGTTCTCACCGGTATGAACCTCGACGGTGAGGGGGACGGAGAGGGTTGCGACCTGCTCCATTTCCTCCTGGAGAATTTTTTCGGCGCGCTCGGCACAGTCGCGGTGCGCCTCTACCAAAAGCTCGTCATGCACCTGCAGGATCAGACGCGCGTCCAGCCTTTCGTCCTGCAGCCGCTTGTGAACGCGGATCATTGCCAGCTTGATGAGGTCGGCTGCCGTCCCCTGAATGGGACTGTTCATCGCCACGCGCTCTCCGAACTTCTGTTGCATCTTATTCTTGCCCGAAAGCTCGGGAATGTAGCGTCTTCTGCCAAAGATCGTGCTCACGTATCCCTTCTCGTATGCCTCGGCAATGGTGTTCTTGAGATAATCGTCCACCTTCGCAAAGCCTGCGAGATACTGATTGATATAGTCCTTTGCCTCGGCAACCGACACCCCGATGTCATCCGACAGGGAGAACGCGCCGATGCCGTACATGATTCCAAAGTTGACCGCCTTCGCCTTCTTTCGCATATCGGGCGTGACCTCGTCAGCAGAGACACCAAAGACCTTTGCTGCCGTGGAGGTGTGAATATCCGCTCCGTGGAGGAAGCCGTCGATCATCGTCTCATCCCCCGAGACGTGCGCGAGCAGTCTCAGCTCAATCTGCGAATAATCGGCGTCGATAATTACATAGTCACTGCTCTCGGGCAAAAAGAAGCGGCGAAGCTCCTTTCCAAGCTCGGTGCGAACAGGAATGTTCTGCAGATTCGGCTCGGTGGAGGAAAGTCTTCCTGTTGCCGTACCCGTCTGCTTAAAGGTGGTGTGTACCCTGCCCCCCTCATCGGCTACCTTGAGCAGCCCGTCCGCATAGGTGCTCTTGAGCTTTGTCACCTGGCGGTAATCGAGAATGTCCTCGATAATGGGGTGATAGGGGCGGAGCTTTTCCAAAATCTCCGCGTTGGTGGAATATCCCGTCTTGGTCTTCTTGCCGTGCGGAAGTCCCAGCGTCTCAAAGAGGACGTCTCCAAGCTGCTTGGGAGAGTTGATGTTGAACGTCACCCCCGCCTGCATATGGATCTGCCCCTCCAGGGCACTTGCAACCGCGCCGAGATGCTCTCCGTAAGCGGCGATCCCCTCTCGGTCAATGCGGAAGCCTGCTGTCTCCATGTCTGCAAGCACCAGGGCAAGCGGCATCTCGACCGTTTCCATCAGATCGGTCTGCTCACTCTCCTCGAGCTTTGCCAGAATCGCGCGGTAAAGCTGCTCATAAAGCGCGACCGCGGGATAGCCCTCGGGCAGGATCTCGGAGAGATAGTCCTGCACCAGCGTCTCCATGGTATAGTTGCTCTTGGAGGAATTGGCAAGATAGCCTCCCAGCATCAGATCAAAAAGTTTCAGATCTCTCATGCCCTTGAGGGCGGAATTTTTATAAAGCGACTTGCAATCGTAGCAGATGACCTGCTTGCCCTCCAAAAGTGCCAGAGCGGTGTTTGCATCACCCGTATAGCGTCTCACCTCTCCGCCAACAGCAAAGAGAAGCACATCCGTTGTGTCAAATCCAACCTCGGCGGCATTGGCAAGAAAGGCCTTCAGCCCTGCCTCGTCCACGTCCGAGATCTCAGGCATACCGAGTTCCCGTGTCTCCTCGGTCGGCGCGGCTTCCGCCGTATCAAGACCAAACCGCTTGATGAATCCCGCAAATTCCAAACGCAGGAAAAGTTCCCGCGCTGCTTTTTTATCCATGCCCTCGCACAGAAGGTCGGAAAGAGACATGTTCAGCGGCACCTCGCGGCAGATTCGCGCCAGTCTTTGAGAGAGATACGCGCTTTCCTTGCCGCTCTCCAGCTTCTGACGAACCGATGGTGTGTGCTTTGCGGTGGGAAGTGCCTCATAGACGCCGTCCAGACTTCCGTACTCCGAGATGAGCTTGCAGGCGGTCTTCTCACCAATTCCTGCAACACCGGGAATATTATCCGAGCTATCCCCCATGAGCGCCTTGACGTCTACAAATTGCGAGGAAGCCACACCGTATTTAGCGCGGAACGCATCCTCATTCATGTCAATCGTATCGGAATTGGTAGCAAGGAGCACGTGCACGTCCTCGCTAATCAGCTGAAGCGCGTCGCGGTCTCCCGTCATAAGGTATGCCTCAGTCTTCTCTGCCTCGCACATTGCCGCGAGCGTGCCAAGAATATCATCCGCCTCGTAGCCCTCAAGCTCCAGCACCGTAAAGCCCATCGCGCGCAAAAGTTCCTTTGCCACGGGAAACTGCAGTGCAAGCTCTTCGGGCATGGGCTTTCGGCCCGCTTTGTAGGCATCATAGAATTGATGACGGAAGGTAGGCGCCTTCAGGTCAAATGCAACAGCACAGTAATCGGGCCTGAGCTGCTCCTGCTGACGGCTGATCATGTTGACCGTGCCATAGAGCGCATTGGTAGGAAAGCCGTCCTTTGTGGTCAGCGGTCTGACCCCGTAAAAGGCACGGTTGAGAATACTGTTTCCGTCTACCGCCAAAAGTTTCTTCATGCTTTACTCCTTAAAAATCGGGGGCGCCGTCCATTCGTCGGCATCCACATCGTAGAACTGATCGTAAAAACCGCTGTCGATCTTTCTCGAAAGAGGGGAGCAACGGTAGGTTCCGCAATGCTGTCTCATAATGGGACAGAAGCGATCCTCTGCAATAATCAGATGTTCCAGCATCACCACGTCAATGCTGCTGAGCATATTGTTGAGCGAATCGGTCAGATTCAAGTCACTCGAGGATGGAATCGCCAGTCCATGCGGATGGTTATGCGCCAACACCACAGCTGAAGCCTTTTTGCGCATGACCTTCTGCATGATCACGCCCATAGGTGCAGGTGAGGAATTCACTGTTCCCTCCGAGATCAGGCAGCAATCGAGAATATTCATGCGGTTGTCGAGCAGCATCATATAAAGGCATTCATGGTCAACACCCATGAATCGTCTGCAGAAATATTGTGCGATCTTGCTCACCGAATCAAAGCAGGGACCAAGATTGTCCTGCTCGATGGCATAGCGACGGGTAAGCTCGGGAATCATCTTCAAAAAGATCGCCGCCTTAACGCCAATCCCGGGGACCTCCTGAAGCTCGTCCTCCGACGCCTCAAACAATTTCTTGAGCGATCCGAAATGCTCTAAAAGCTGATGCGCGATCTCATTCGTATCCCCTCTCGGGATCGAATAATACAAAAGCATCTCCAGTATTTCATGTGTTGCAAAGCTGTCAAATCCTGCTTGCAGGTAGCGTTCTCTCATACGTTGTCTGTGATTCTCATGCATAATAAACATCCTTGGAGTTCTTTGTTTTTTCCTATTTATTTTACCATGAAGTGCCGCAAAAGTCAAGGGAGGCGACCAAAAAGAATGGGACACAAAAGCATTACACCGCTTTTGTGTCCCGAAATTTCATTTTTTCAGCGAGGAAAGCTCTCCCACCGCCAATTTAATCTCTTTTGCGATCGACTCAGCATCAAGTCCTGCGCCCTCAAAGCAGTTCTGCCCCTTTGCAGGGATCGCGAAAGGATTCTCCAGCGCCATGACGCGCACGAGCTTGTTCTTCATGATGTCATACGACTTCAACGTCTCGGAAAGCAACATTCCCATACCACCCGTCCGGATCTCCTCCTCAAGGAAGAATACGACAGACGCCTTCTGTGGTAGAAACTTCTCCAAATTCTTTGCAACACTTGCATAGGGGGCGATCTTTTCCAAAAGCAAAATTCCAACGCGCAAGCCTTCCGCCATGAGAAGATCCGCCGCCTTCATTGCTTCATTTACGATTCGTCCATGTGTTACAATCACGCAATCAAGCGTTTCGGCGGACACTCCCTTTTGCAGGAAGTCACCGCGAATCCCAACACACGCGGGATCGGCATTTCCGTAAAACGCCTCCACCACACGCGGATTTTCCACTCCGTTAGGATATCGGATGGCAGCTGCACGATCTAACGCATAAGCCTCATTCATTGCATTTCTGAGCGCATCCTTCGTTACAGGCGTATAAATAGGCATGTCGGGAAGCTGCGACAGGAACGCCACGTCAAACACGCCGTAGTGCGTCGGGCCATCTGCCAGATTCATTCCCGCACGGTCAATAAAGAAGGTCACGGGGAGCTTTTGAAGCTCTACGTCATGAATGATATTGTCATAGGATCTCTGCAGGAAGGTGGAATAAATCGCCACCGCCGGGCGGTAGCCGTTTGCAGCCAGGCCTGCCGCAAAGGTCACTGCGTGCTCCTCTGCGATTCCAACATCAAAGAACCTCTCTTTGTATGTCTTTCTGAAGCCGTTAAGACCCGTTCCGTCTGCCATTGCCGCGGTGATTGCACAAATGCGCGAATCCGTTTGTGCCATACGGCAAAGATTTGCTCCCATTTGGTTCGAGAATGTATCCTCGGGATTGGCAACCGCCGAGCCTTTGGGTGACATTCCGTGATAGAGATCTGGTCGCTCCTCGGCCTCGGGATATCCCTTGCCCTTCTTGGTCTTGACGTGAATCACACAGCTCTCGCCGCTGAGTTTTGCCTCACGCAACACCTTCTCAAGCGCATCCTCATCATTCCCGTCCACAGGACCGAAATAGAAGATCCCCAATCGCTCGAACATATTACTGCCGTAGAGCGCATTTTTAATCAGTGTCTTACCTCGTTGAATCAGGCGAATCAGGTATTTGCCGATCAGAGGCAGGTGCGAAAGCACGCTCGACACGGTACGCTTGGTTTGGAAATATCCCTTTGATGCCCGCAAATGAGACAACTCCTTTGCAAAGCGTCCAATATTCTTGGAAATGGACATTTCGTTCTCATTGAGAATTATAATCAGGCGAAGATCCTTCCGACAGTTATTGAGTGCCTCGTGAATCATACCTCCCGTATATGCTCCGTCTCCAATCACACAAACGGTGTAGGCATCCGATCCGCCGAGGCGATCTGCCTCTGCAAACCCGAGTGCCGCCGACAAGGAGGTGGAGCTGTGCCCCGTTCCAAAGCAGTCATGCGCGCTTTCGGTGCGCTTGGGGAAACCGCTCATGCCGCCGCTCTGACGCAACGTGGAAAAGCGATCGGTTCGCCCTGTCATCATTTTGTGCACGTAGCTCTGATGCCCGACGTCAAAGATAATATGGTCATGAGGAGTGGAAAAGACACGATGGATCGCCAAGCTCAGCTCCACAGCGCCCAAATTGGAGGCGAGATGCCCTCCCGTTTCACTCACGTGTTCAACAAGGTATGCCCTGATCTCCTTTGCGAGATCGGCCATTTTCGATTCGGGAAGCGCCTTGAGGTCATCGGGAGACTTGATCGTATCAAGTATGGATTCCCCAACAAAGTTTTTTTCATTTTTCTTTGTCATAGACACGCTCCTTTTCTTCAGACATTCCAACATATTATAGCACAAACCGCCCGCTTTGTCAACTATATTCTTCCCACATTACTCTCCTTTTCACCAAATGCCGCAAGAAAACCAAGACTCGTTAAGGACAGATCGGTTATCCCTGTCCCTCTCCATTGTAAGCAGCTTCGCTCCACCTTCTTTCAGATCAACCCATTTGCCTCGAATTCGAATTTGATTCCTTGCCCATTGACAATTCCCTCGGGGATATTTTCACCCTCAAAAATTTTTTTCATATACTGATCCTGAAACCCTCGAAAGGAGTAACCGATATGCAACTGGATCAAAAAATGCTGAATCGCATCCTCACCATGAACGATGAGCAGCTCGCATCTCTCGTCAACGAAATCGCAAAAGAAGCAGGAATAGACCCCGCCATGCTGGGATTAAACCCCAAAAACATTGCCGGAGTTCGACAGGCGCTCGGAAGCGCAACAGAGGAGGATATTCAAAAAATGAACGGCGTCTATGAGGAATACCGGCGGCAGCGGCGCCAGAAATAACCTAACCCGGAAAGGAACGCTCATGGAACAGCCTCAGGATTTTAAACTGCCAATGAGCGCAGAGCCCTCACCGGCAGATGCGCTCTCCTCCATTCTATCCAATCCCGAAGCAATGTCAAAAATCCGCGCCATGGCGGAACAGCTTGCTTCCAGTCAAACTCCACCTGACTCAAATTCCGCCGTAGCGCCAATCTCCACCGATGCGCTTCCCACCGACGGTCTGGCATCGGTTCTTTCCAACCCCGCACTGATGGCAAAGCTCCCTCAGATGATGTCGATGCTGGGGCCGATGCTCTCCTCTGCATCTCCGCCAAACACCCAATCCAAAAGCTCAGAGGATTGTCGCAACGACCTTTTACTGGCGCTTAAACCCTTCCTGTCACCCGAGCGCTGTCAGGCGATCGACACCATGCTTCGAATTGCAAAGCTTGGCACGATCCTGCGCCAAATCAAATAAAGGAGGTGGCATTGCGTGTATTCCCGTTCTCACAGGCCATCGGAGCCGCCCATTCACCTTCCGGAAAATTATAGCGGCTGCGCCTTTTCTTCCTCGACGGATCGCAACATTCAAACGCCGCCGACTGTTACAAATTTAGCAACAAAAAAAGAGCTACCGATCACAGAAAAGCATCCGCCAAAGCCTCAAGATGCCTTGAACAACGACATCACAGCTCTCTTCTCGGGGCCGCTCGCCATGATTGGGGGGATCCGATTCGAGGAGCTTTTGCTCATCGGACTTATCATTCTGCTGGCGCGAACCGATCAAGGAAGTGATGTAATTTTATGGCTGGCGCTTCTCCTCTTTTGCAAATAATTCAGAAAACCCTCTTGCATTCATCATGAAAATCATGTATAATGAAATGGATCGGGGAAGCACTCCGATCTCTTACAAGAAAGGATTTTTATGAGCACAAAAAACATGATTCGCGCCCTTCTGATCCTTCTGATCCTGCTCAACGTCTGGATGATCTTCACTCTGTCCTCCGAATCGGCAGAGCTCTCAGGAGAGACCAGCGGAAGGGTTACCTCCTTTGTGGCGCAAATAATCGTAAAGGATTTTAAAGATCAAACACCGATCGAACAGTCGGCAATCATTGAACACCTCCACCCTTACGTTCGCTCCGCGGCACACATGGCGGAATTCGGGCTCTTGGGAGCATGGATCATGCTCCTGCTCCTCACCTATTCCATCCGCCCCCTATTCAGCGGACTTGTTTCCGTTTTATGCGCGCTTGCACTGGCAATTACCGACGAAACATATCAGCGCATCGCCGGCCAAGGACGCGCGGCAGAGCTGAAGGACGTTCTGCTTGACACCTTCGGAGCAATCATCACCTGCACCCTTTTCATGGCTTTAATCGCGCTTATAAAGCACCATCAAACCAAAAAACGCATGGCACCTATGAAGGTCACAACCTATCATGTCCCCTGCCAAAAGCTTTCCGCACCCCTTCGCATCGCCGTTGCCTCCGATCTTCACGACAATCCGTTTGAGCGTGTGATTGAGGCATTGAAAAAGGAATCTCCCGATCTGATTCTGATCCCGGGAGACTTGACGGACGACGAACAGATCAACGAAGGCGCATCCAACGCCCTTGCATTTCTCCGCGCGTGTGTCTCTTTGGCGCCTACCTACTATTCCCTTGGAAACCACGAGATTCGATGCTACCACAGGGGAAATCATTTTTCACATCCAACCCCTATCCCGATCCCCGATCACTACCGCAAGGCGGTGGCAGAAACGGGTGCGATTCTTTTGGAGGATTGCGCAATCGAGAGGGACGGACTCCTTCTTTGCGCGCTTGGTTCAGGACTGAACGGCAAGATCAACAAACCGAACGCCGACGCTGTGAACACCTTCCGCGCGCTCCCCTCCGACAAAATCAAACTCCTGCTCTGTCATCACCCCGAGTACATCCCCGAAGTCTCAGAAATTGGAATGGATCTCGTCGTATGCGGTCACGCGCATGGCGGTCAGTGGAGAATCTTCGGACGAGGCGTCTTCGCGCCCGGTCAGGGAATTTTTCCAAAATACACCTCGGGAATTCACAACGGCAACTGTGTGATCAGCCGCGGACTTGGAGATCACACCTCTATCCCTCGCATCTTCAATGATAACGAGCTTGTGATCGTCGAACTGGGATAACAAAAAACGCTCTTCTTGCGAAGAGCGTTTTTGTTTTTATAGATTAGACTACACCGTAAGCGATCATGGAATCTGCAACCTTGAGGAAGCCTGCGATGTTCGCGCCGGCAACCAGGTCGCCCTCCATACCGTACTGCTTTGCAGCGGCAACGGAGCTTGCATAGATGTCCTTCATGATCTGCTGGAGCTTTGCGTCAACCTCCTCGGAAGTCCAGCTGTAACGCATAGAGTTCTGAGACATTTCGAGGCCGGATACTGCAACACCGCCGGCATTTACTGCCTTGGAAGGAGCAACGATGACGCCGTTTGCCTTGAGGTATGCGATCGCCTCGTTGGTGGTGGGCATGTTGGAAACCTCAACGTAGTACTTCACGCCGTTTGCAACGATCTGCGCTGCATCCTCCATCTGTACCTCGTTCTGCGTAGCGCAAGGCATAATTACGTCAACCTTCTCACCCCAGGGCTTCTTGCCTGCAAAGAAGGGTACGCCGAACTTATCTGCGTAATCCTTTACCAGGTTGCGGCAGGATGCGCGCATCTCAAGCATGAAGTCGATCTTCTCCTTGGTGTTAACGCCGTCCTTGTCGTAGATGTATCCGTCGGGACCGGACAGGGTCACAACCTTACCACCGAGCTCGGTGATCTTCTGAACAGTACCCCAAGCTACGTTACCGTAACCGGAAACTGCGAAGGTCTTGCCCTTGATGCTCTCGCCATAGGTCTTGAGCAGCTCAACAACGTAGTAAACTGCGCCGTAGCCGGTAGCCTCGGGACGGATCAGAGAACCGCCATAGGTACGGCCCTTACCGGTAAGAACACCGGTGAACTCGTTGCGAAGTCTCTTGTACTGACCAAAGAGGTAGCCGATCTCACGCGCACCAACACCGATATCACCTGCGGGAACGTCGGTATCAGCACCGATGTGCTTGGAAAGCTCGGTCATGAAGCTCTGGCAGAAGCGCATAACCTCTCCGTCGGACTTACCCTTGGGATCGAAGCCGGAGCCACCCTTACCGCCGCCCATAGGAAGGCCGGTCAGAGAGTTCTTAAAGGTCTGCTCGAAGCCGAGGAACTTGATAATGCTTTCGTTAACGGAAGGATGGAAACGAAGTCCTCCCTTGTAGGGACCGATCGCACTGTTGAACTGGATACGGAAACCACGGTTTACCTGTACCTTGCCCTGATCGTCAACCCACGGAACGCGGAACTTGATGATACGCTCGGGCTCAACCATGAGGTCGATCACACCCTTTTCGATGTAAATGGGGTTCTGCTCCACAACAGGCTCGAGGGACTCCAGCACCTCGGTCACGGTCTGATGGAACTCAGGCTCGCCGGGATTGCGACGCTTTACGTCCTCGATTACCTTCAAAAGATAGGCGTTTTTGATTGCCATTGGATTTTCCTCCTGAAAAAAAGATATCGAATTCGAAAATTTGCAAGAAAAAACTGAAATCATTCAAAAAAATCGCATTTTATCTTGCTTTTTATGTATTCTCGCATTTCATGTGAAATATTATACTATAATTCTTTCACATTGTCAATTCCTTTTTGCAAAAAAACGAGGATTTCTCTTATTTTTTTACAATTACACCATCGCAACTCCCCATCCCCAAAAAAGCCATGAAAAAAGATTCAATTTTCTCTTTTCATCTTGCGAAATGCGCAGAAATGATGTATAATATAAAAAAAACCGATTTGACGAAACGGGATTTTGTTTTTTGAAAGGATCGAGGACAATGAGCAACACAGAGCAAAGAGATATTATCGGAAAGAGTGCCGGAGAAATTGCCAGAGATATTGAGCGTTTTCTTGCAAAATCTGTTGAGGTACAAGGACGCCGAAAAATGAATTTTGCCACCCTTCTGCCCGATCTGAATATGAAAGAGCAGTTTTCCTTCGCGCTTCTGATGGAAGCGAAGCATCAAGGGTGGGAATCCGCCTCTGCCGAAAACTTCTATCTCCGCTTTTGCGCCCCGGCTGTCGGTCGGGAAATCGCCGACAGAATGCTGACAGCGTTCCGAAATCCCACAGGCGCGGAGTTTTTTGCACTTGAGGAGAAATACGGTTGCACCTTTAGCCTCTCCTCTCACGCCTATTGGAGCTCCTGCTTTGCCGTGGCAGCAGATGCAAAGGCTGTTCCCGCCCTCATGGAATATTTTCAGGAATTCGTTTTCACGCTCCTCGAGTTTTCCTACATGGGAACGCGCAATCCTGACGAAACCTACGTATGGAAGTACTACGACTCCTTCCAAAAGATTCTTGCCGACTTGAGCGCACCGGTTGATCCCCCCCTTCCCCTCAAGGTCTGCTCCCTGGGAGGAACGATCGGCAACCGCGATGCAGAGGACTATGACCTCGCGTTCGGTCTGGACATTCAAAATCCCAATCAGAATCATATGGCATGGAACGTGCAGGTCGATGTCCATCTGAAGGACCGCGAGGGAAATCTGATTACCACCATTCAAGATCGAATCAACTGCATCGATCCGAGGGGAATCTTTCACTACGGCATCACAAGAAAAATCCACGGTGCCACCGTTGCACATATATCGGCATCGGCAAGGGCGGAGAACTTCTCCAGACTGACCACCCCCTTGATGAAGCACGCCGTTCTGTCCAAAATCTCCATCAATCGCAAGGATACGCCTTCCCGGCTTAACGGAACACTGAAGAACAATTATGACCGCTCTCTCTATTCATACGCACTACATTATCAATTCTTGAATTCCGACAACAAAATTCTTGGCGGGCACAGTGAGTGGTTCTTTGAGGAGTTCCCAAAAGACACCGAAAAGGACTTCAGCCTTCCCTGTACGGTTGAAATTCCCAGAGGATCGAAGATCGTCTATTCCGTTGATTTTAACGCGCAGGATCTACTCTGACAGATCAAAAAAAAATTTTATTATTTTTTCAAAAAAGGCTTGACAAGCCATAGGAAAAGTGCTATAATATGCGAGTACGATTTCAAAACGTACTTGCGGCGTTAGCTCAGCTGGATAGAGTGTTTGGCTACGAACCAAAAGGTCGGGGGTTCGAATCCCTTACGCTGCGCCATAAAAAGCCTTGGATTTCCAAGGCTTTTTTGTTTTTGATTGACAAAATACGATTCTGATGATACAATAAAGTGTCATTTAAATTCTATCGCGGAAGGGATTATCATGGAAAATCAAGAAATCAAGCTTGCCGACGCATTGAATGCTTTTTTTGACGTTGTACCCACGTCCTGTGAGCCATTTGGCAACGGACATATCAATAGCACGTTTTTGGTAGTGTCGGATCGGAAATATATTCTCCAGCGTATGAACTCGATTGCCTTTCCCTATCCGGAAAAGGTTATGGAAAACATCATCGGCGTCACGGAGCACATCAGAAACAAAGTTCGCGCAATCGGTGGCGACGTTGCACGCGCAACGCTGACTTATCTGCCAACCATCAAGGGAGGGTATGTCTTCCGAGACAGCTCCAACCAGGCATGGCGTCTGTGTGAATTCACAGAAAACACCGTGGCTTACGAAACGGTGGAGAGTGCAAAGGATTTCTACAACTGCGCCGAGGCGTTCGGAATCTTCCAACAACAGCTTGCAGATTACCCCGTACACAAGCTTCATGAAAGCATCGTCAATTTCCATAACACCCCCTGGCGATATGAAAATTTGATGAAAGCGGTAGAAAAGGATCCTTGCGGTCGCCTGGCAGAAGTAACGGATGAAGTAACATTTGCAAAAGCGCGCGAAGCATTTTGTAAGACCTTGGAGCTTGCGCAAGAGGCGGGAACGCTTCCCCTTCGCGTGACGCACAATGACACCAAGCTCAACAACATTCTCTTTGACGCAAGCACAGGCGCGCCCGTTTGCGTGATCGACCTTGACACGGTCATGCCCGGCTATTCGGTCAACGACTTCGGCGACTCCATTCGCTTTGGTGCCAACACCGCCGCAGAGGACGAGACCGATCTTTCCAAGGTCACCCTTGACCTTGATCTTTTTGAGGCGTATGCAAAGGGATTTCTCAAGGGCTGCAACGGAAGTCTGACCGAAGCCGAGGTCAAGCTTCTCCCCATCGGCGCCATGATGATGACGCTGGAGTGTGGGATGCGCTTTTTGACCGACTATCTGGAGGGAGACGTTTATTTCAAAACCCACCGTCCCGGGCACAATCTCGACCGCGCGCGCAATCAGTTTGCCCTGGTCGCAGACATGGAGCGCAAGCTGGACAGAATGAATGAGATCATTGCAGCTTTGCAATAAGTTTCACTGCCGTACAGTCAGCAGATTGTACGGCAGTTTTTTAGGCAAAAAAACAGTTGACTTTTCTTCCTATTCATGATATAATACCCTTGATTTTTTGTCGAACAAAGGAGAAAACCATGGCAGAACTATTTTCTAATGTCACCAACATAACGTGGCAACAGGTCGTGATGTGGATCATCGGAGGAATCTTGATCTACCTGGCAATCAAAAAGGAAATGGAGCCCACGCTCCTGCTTCCAATGGGATTTGGCGCGATACTCGTCAACCTTCCTCTGTCGGGCGCAGTCACGCAGGGCGAGGAAATCGGCGCGATCGATGTTCTTTTCAATGCCGGCATCGCAAACGAGCTTTTCCCCTTATTGCTCTTTATCGGAATTGGGGCCATGATCGACTTTGGTCCTCTGCTCTCCAATCCCAAGCTGATGATCTTTGGCGCAGCGGCACAGTTCGGAATCTTCTTCACACTGTGCTTGGCAAACCTCATCGGCTTTGACCTCAAGGATGCAGCATCTATCGCTATCATCGGTGCGGCAGACGGTCCCACCTCCATCTTTGTGGCAAACTTCTTTGAATCCAACTATCTTGGTGCGATCATGGTGGCGGCGTACTCCTATATGGCTCTTGTGCCCATTGTTCAGCCCCCTGTGATCAAGCTGCTCACCACCCAAAACGAGAGACGCATCCGCATGCCCTATAAGCCTGCCAACGTCTCCAAGGCAACAAAAATCCTCTTCCCCATCGTGATTACCATGATCACGGGAATCGTCTCCCCTAAGAGCGTTGCGCTGATTGGATTTTTGATGTTCGGCAACCTCATCCGTGGGTGCGGCGTGTTGGACAACCTCTCCGAGACGGCGCAGAAGGTGCTGGCAAACGTCGTGACCCTTTTCCTGGGTCTGACCATCGCCACCAAGATGCAGGCCGAGTACTTCCTCTCCGCAGAAACACTGATGATCATCGGTCTCGGACTCTTTGCATTCATCTTTGACACCGCAGGCGGTGTAATGGTGGCAAAGCTCATGAACCTATTCCTCAAAAAGGATAAGAAGATCAACCCCATGATCGGCGCAGCCGGAATTTCCGCATTCCCCATGTCGGCGCGTGTGGTTCACAAGATGGGACTTGAGGAGGACAATCAGAACTTCCTGCTCATGCATTCCATCGGCGTTAACGTATCCGGGCAGATCGCCTCGGTCATTGCCGGCGGCCTGATTCTGACACTTGTTAAATAATTTCTGAAAGATTTCATCGCCACACGGCAGAACGGAGAATCATATGAATTTTAAGTTTGATCCCCAAACTCTGAAGGAGACACTTCCCATCATGGGAAAAGGCATGATCGGCATTTTCACGGTCACGCTGGTCATCATTTGCACCATTTGGTTGTTGAACAAGCTCGTCTCAAAAGCAGACTAAACAAACAGCCTCCGTTGCAGGAATGTAACGGAGGCTTTCTTTCAATCCTGCTTTTTAAAATAAATATAAGAAAAAGATAAAAAAGGTCTTGACAAACGGTCAAGTTTGTGGTAAACTATTGGGGTCAGAAATGCGGAAGTGGCGGAACTGGCAGACGCGCACGTTTGAGGGGCGTGTGGTTCACACCGTACGGGTTCAAGTCCCGTTTTCCGCACCAAAAAAGAGCAGGACACCAATCGGTGTCCTGTTCTTTTTTTCGCGAAACGGGCGCGAACCCGCACCTCCGTTTACGGTTTTGCGGCAATAGCCGCGAAATGCTGACAAAGTCAGCAAGTAAACGGAATAGCGGCGGAAATATCTCCGCCCTTCCCTCCACACAATAGATGCCGCTTGTACGGAGTTCAAGTCCCGTTTTTTTGTCCCCGTTTATCGCACTAAAATATTTATTTATGCAAAAAATATTGAAAAACATCAGAAAACATGATACACTATGGTTACAAAGTTTTCATTCAAAAAGGAGCATCACAAAGTGCCTTATATCATATCTATTATTTTTCTTCTTGTTTTTTATGTTTTTGCCGTGGCAAACCTAAAGCACCTGAAAAACACAACGCTATGGAACTGCATATTTTCC
>JAZQVI010000036.1:0-42720 GCA_045631745.1 Eubacteriales bacterium | reverse complement strand
TTGGGAGCCTCGGATTTACGCAGTGCCTGACGGTCGGTATTCACCGTCACAAACTCTACCCCTTTGATATTGCTGGTAATCATACGGTTGACCGCGTTGTTTCCGCCGCCACCGACACCAATCACCTTAATATTAACACCGCATTCCAAGCTATCGTCGTGTTCAAACGTCATCTTTCTGTCCTCCCAAGCATTCAAAATCATTCTTGAAGAATTCGCCTCTGTGCGTTTTTTTATTCTCACTTAATATATTACTATTTTTTTAGTTTTTTTTCAAGATGTTTTTCATTTTTTTTTAAAAAATTTACATTTATTTTTTAAATACAACGGCAGGCAGGAGAAAATAAACACAAAAAGAACAATGCCGACCGACTTTTTTGGTCAATTCGACATTGTTCTTTGCTATATCAATTTGCCATTAGAAACTCCGAGGCGCCAACCGGACGGTAAGTCGTCTTTCTCAGATCCGAAACATCGATCACTGCGTAAGGATCGACCCCCTGCTTCTTCTCAAGAATCTCGTCCACGATCTCCATCTTGGCACTCAGATCGGACACCTTTCCGAAAATCACACGATAATTGCCATCGACGAGGCAGGACACCTGGAATTTCTCCGAGGCATCAATCTGGCTCACGCGAGAGCTGACCCCGCTTTCATCCAAAAAAGCCATAACATCCTTTGCGTAAGAAAGATCGGTTCCCGAAATGGGATATACGCACTTTCCAACACTCACAGCGGAAATTCCGGGTAGCTTGATTTCCACCAGTCCGTCAAAATCCGATCGATTTTCGCTGATATCCATAACCCGAAAATCCGCGTCCACGGAAATCCAGTAGTCGCCATACTGCAGATACGCCGCCTCTCGCTCTACTACGTGAATTTTAACCTTTGATGCCGTTATCGTCAGGACTGCGTGCACCGGGCACTGCCGTTCGATATTGATTACTGCAACCGACCAATCGGTTCCAATAATTTCGGTTCCAATTTCGATTCCGGAGGCTTCTATGATCTCTTGCTCGGTGGTCGTCACGAGATCTCCCTCTACCACAATTTCTCTCACCTTGAAATTCGGCAAGATCAAAAGCAATGATCCCACAAGCAAAATCATTCCGAAGAGTACCACCATACCGCATCGCAACAGGCGCAGACGTCTGTTCGTTTTTCGAATCCATTCCATGCGTTTGGGTCTGGCGTAGCTCGATTGTGGCTTCGTCTTTGTCTCCGTTACAGGAGGCATTTTGGTGTTTGTCTGATCCATTTCATCAGTCCTTTTTCTTGATTTGATTCTTACTTTTCAATCATCTCCAGGATTTGCTCCCAGATCTCTCTGTTTGCATCCTTGGCTGCGAAGGCATTGATCTTCGACTCCATCGCCCGTCTTCTCTCTGCGTCGCAAACAAGTTCTTCGATGGTTCGTGTTAACGCACCGGTTGCCAGATTCCCTTCCTCGATCAACACCGCCGCGCCGGCATCCGCCAGCGCCTTGGCATTGTAGTATTGATGATTGGACGCAACGTGAGGAGACGGAATGAGGATCGCTGCTTTCTTCATTGCAGCAATTTCAGTCAGCGTCATTGCACCCGCGCGGCACACGATCAGATCTGCCGCTGTCATTTGCAGGGGCATATCGTAGATATATTCGGACAACGTGCAATTTGCAAATCGATTCAATCCGAGCGCTTCGAACTGTGCGCGGCAGTTGTCGTAGTCCCGTGTTCCGGATGCGTGCAGGAATCTCTTTTGGGGAGAAGTCTCCCCCAATGCCTTCATCGCGGAAAGCATCGCCTCATTTACGTATTCTGCGCCCAGGCTTCCGCCAAAGGATAGCACGTATAATTCATCGAATTTGATGCCGAGCTTTTCTCTCGCGGCTTCCTTGGAAATCGTTCCAAAGGCACCCCGAATGGGATTTCCGACCCTGGACACCTTGTTCTTTACCTTGAGGTACTTTCTTGTTTCCTCAAAATTGATCCATATACGATCCACGCGGCGTTGCAGCTGCTTGATCGCCACACCGGGCATGGCGTTGGACTCGTGAAGTGCCGTTGGGATTCCACGTCTCGCTGCCGCCGCCATAATGGGCCAGCAGGCATAGCCTCCTGTTCCGATCACAATATCGGGTCTGAAGGAATCGAGAAGCCCAGTGGTATCCTTGAAGTAGGGGGAACAAAGCGCCAACCAAAGCGCCCTGACCGTGTCCTTGGAGAGGGTGCGGTTAATGCCCATGGAACGAACGTGCTCAAGTCTGTATCCCTCACGCTCCACAAGGTCATCCTCCTTGCCTCCACGAATACCCACAAACAGGATCTCTGCATCCGGACGATTCCGTCGAACCGTCTCTGCAATCGCAAGAGCAGGGTTAATGTGTCCGGCGGTTCCGCCCCCCGTCAGCAGCACTCTCATACCGCCACCGTTCCGCTCATCTGCCAAAGCAAGGCGCTTCCGATGCAGAAGGCAAGTGTAAGTATGGTGGAAACCGAATACCATCGGTTATCTCCGCGGAAGTAAGGTACAAAACAGAAGACCAAAAAGCTTGCAGCTGCCATGCCGAAGAGCCAAAGAAGGACTTCGCTCATGCCGACGAAATGCGTCTGTGCCATCGTTTTGCCAATGAGCGCAAAGCACATCAAAAACAGAGCGGAAAATGAAAGCGATGTGTAAAGCGCAATATGAAAATGACGGGTGCGAAGCTTTTTCATGTCTCTGATTCCTTTCAAATTTAAATTTTTTGGTGAGAAGAATATCTTGAAATGGCGAGAATGATCGCCACCTCAATAATCTGCAGGATTAAGGATGTTCCGCCGTAGCTGAAAAACGGAAGCGAAATGCCCGTGTTCGGCATGGAATTTGTCACAACCGCGACATTGAGCATTACCTGAAGTCCAACCTTAAAGGTCAGGCCATAGACAACCAGCGCACAGAAGGAATTTGGCGCGTGTTTTGCGATGTAGAAGCCTCTCCACACGAATGCGACGAAAAGCGCGAGCACCAAAAAGGCACCGAAAAAGCCAAGCTCCTCGCAGACAATGGTAAAAATAAAGTCATTCTGCGGCTGAGAGACATAACCGAATTTCTGTCGGCTGTTTCCAAGTCCCACGCCAAACAAGCCTCCCGATCCGATCGCCATGAGACCCTGCAGTGTCTGCCACGCGCTTCCGAGCGGGTCTGCCTGGTCAATGTTGATCCAGGTATCCACCCTCGCCTGCGCGTAGTCCGAGACCAACACCAGCAGGCAAGCTGCGGCAAGAACGACACCTCCGATGGCAAAAATCCAGCGAAGCTTGGTTCCTCCCAAAAACATAACGACAATTCCGATCATGCCGATGATCATGAGTCCCGAGATGTGGCGCTCTGCCGCTACCAGAACGGCAATCACGCCGATCATCATTCCGGGATAAACGATTCCGTAAAGGAAGCTTCCGCCGAAGCGATACTCCGAGCGAATCTTGCTCTGATACTTGGTCATATATTTTGCAAGCGCCATGACCAACGCCATCTTTGCAACCTCGGAGGGTTGGATCGTAAAGAATCCCAAATTCAGCCATCTTTTTGCGCCACTCCCGAGATCTACGCCGATCACGAGAACCAGAAGAAGCATCAAAATGGAGATGCCGAAGAGGATCAGACTGAAATCCTCCCAAAATACAGGGGTGCAAAATTTGACGATCATGGTAGCTGCCGCAATCGCCAGCACCAAGAAGATCAAATGGCGAACAATGAAATAGGTGCTGTCATCGTGATACTGCTCGGCGTAAACCGCTGACGCGCTGTACACCATGACGCATCCGAACAAAACCAAGATGGTTGTAATGAGAAGCATCGGAATATCCGGGCTCCCCTTGACGGAAGGAATTGGAGCCTGCTCGCAACCCCCCTCCCCGCTCACCTGATCGGTAAGAGACGTTGCGTTCTCGGGATGATCCAGAGACGAACGCGATCTTACATTCATTCAAAAAATCCTTTCACAGACAATTACAGAAGAAACCAACCCAAAAGACAGAACAGAGCTGCCGCCAGGGAAAAACGAACCATGACCGTACGCTCTGACCACCCGCATTTTTCAAAATGATGGTGAATAGGTGCCATCTTGAAGAGGCGCTTTCCGTGCGTTGCCTTGAAATAGAGCATCTGAAGCAGGCTGGAAAGCATCTCAAGGATGAAGACTGCCGATGCCATAAGTCCAACGATGGGATTTTTCATCATGAATGCAGCGCCAATCACGAGAGCCCCGAAAAAGAGCGAACCGGTATCTCCCATAAACACCCTTGCGGGATGATAATTGTAAACCAAAAAACCGAGCGACGCGCCAATCAGTGCTGCCGCAATCACCGAGAGCTGCTCCTCGCGAGCCGTGAACGCCCAAAAGGCAAAGAATACACCAATGACAAGCGTAACCGCAGAAGCCAATCCGTCGATTCCGTCGGTGATATTTCCGCCATTCACGACCCCCGTGAGCACGAGAACCGCCATTGGGTAGTACCACCAGCCAAGCTCCACCGCCCGATCTGCAAGGGGCAGATAGAGACTCGTCTCCATACAACCGGTATATCGCATCACACAAACGTAAGCCGCCGACAGAACGAGCTGAAGAATCAGCTTTTGCCAAAGGGTGAGTCCCTCGTTTTCCTTCTTGATAACAAGTTTGAAATAGTCGTCCACAAATCCGACGGCGCCGTTGGACACAGCATAGATCAGTGTGAGCGCAAGCGGAATGTACTCTGCCGAAGTTCCGAGCACGCCCTTGACAATGAAGAACACAGCCAGCACCAAAAGGGTGGAAAGAATAAATCCAATTCCTCCCATAGTGGGGGTTCCCTCCTTGCTCTTATGCCAGCGAGGCCCAATATCCAAAATCTTTTGTCCCATTTTTTTTGTTTGCAAAATGGGGATCAAAATTCGCTCGGCAACCACCGTCAAAGCAAAAATTGACAGAGAAATCGCCAAGAATCCAACTGTAAACCAATCCATGTCCGAACCTTAATCCTTCAAATTTTTCAAAGCCTCAATGAGGCGCTCCTCACCGACACCGCGGCTTGCCTTGAACAAAACAACGTCGTGTGGTCTAAGTCGTGCAGCAACCGTGCAAGCCATGGTATCCATCGTATCATCGCTTGGCATATCGAACGTGCAAACCGAGGAAAGCCCCTTTCTCTGCGCGCCCACGGCGATCTGTCTGCCACGCGCACCGAGAGTAATCAATTCGTCAATCCCAAGCACCGCAGCGCGTTCTCCCACACGCTGATGCATTGTAGCGCTCTGCACGCCAAGCTCCAGCATATCACCGAGTATCGCAACACTCCTTCTGCCCGTTTGACGGCAGAACTCGCTCAAAACCTCAAGAGATGCCATCATGGACTCGGGAGATGCGTTGTAGCAATCCTCCAAAAATGTCCATCCCCGACATTCACATCTCGCTTGACGCAAGCCCTCGGGCGCAAACGCGAGAAGGCCTTTTCGAATCTCTTGTGGCTTCATTCCGCTAAGGATTCCAACAGCAAAGGCAAACGCCGCTGCATAAACATTGTGACGTCCCATGACATTCACACGAAGATCCTTTTCCACGCCCCCGCTCCATACAAGATCAAAGAGGGTGTAGCCATCCTCGACGCGAATATTTTTTGCAAAATACGCACAATCCTCTCGCTGCAGGGATACGTAGACCGTTTGGTAGCATTTTCCCCCGATCCCTCTTAAAAGCGGCTCATCGCCGTTGAGGATCAACGTACCGCCTTCCTTCAGTCCGCAAAGAATCTCCAGCTTGGCTCTGCAGATGTTTTCGCGAGATCCAAGCATCTCCATGTGCGCCGTGCCGATATTCGTAATCACTGCAACGTCGGGCTCTGTTGCGATGGAGAGCCGTTCAATCTCTCCAAATCCGCTCATGCCCATTTCCAAAACCGCCCACTCGGTGTCCTGCGGAATTTCCGCCACCGACAGAGGCAGTCCAATCACGCTGTTGTGATTTCCTGCGGTCTTGTAGGCTCTGTTCGAGCAACGCAACACCGAATAAATCATATCCTTGGCAGTTGTTTTTCCCACACTGCCCGTAACCCCTACCGCGCGAAAGCCCATGGAGCGTCTGTATGCATTTGCAAAGCGTGCCAGTGCAAGCTCGGTGTCCTTTACCACAACGGCTGCGGCCCCCGCCTCCTCCACAAATGGGTTGCTCTGTTCACACAACACACACCTGCATCCTGCGGCAAGCGCATTCTTTATATAATCGTGACCGTCCACACGGTCTCCGCGCAAAGCGCAGAACACGGTATTTTCATCTGCCTCGCGGGAATCGGTGCAGATCGCTCCAACCTGCATCTCTCTGCCCCGTCCGTCTCTGAGAACGCCGCCGCAGAGTGACGCGAACATATCCGCAGTCATACCACCGCAACTCATCTTGATCTTCATTTCTGAACCGATCCTTCCAATCGTGTGCTCTTACGGGCAATCGGTCTCTCTCGTTCCGCCCGCTTGACGCTCTCTTTCCTCAAATGCCTTCAAAACAATTTCTTTCTCCGAAAAGGGGATCTTCCCCTCCCGTCTCAATTCGTACTGCTCGTGCCCCTTCCCTGCCAAGAGAATCACATCTCTCGGTCTTGCATGAAGCACAGCGTGTCGGATTGCCTCTGCGCGGTCAACGATGACCATGGGGGGCTCCTTCATCCCTGAAAGGATCTCCTTGATGATCTGCTGTGGATCCTCACTTCTGCTGTTATCGGACGTCACGATCGCACAGTCGGCATATCGCTCTGCAACCGCACCCATGAGGGGACGCTTGCTCTTGTCGCGATCTCCGCCGCAGCCGAACACAACGACAACTCTCTGTCCCTCGCCTCCAAAATCCTTTGCCGTTCGCAAAAGCTTTTCGAGCGCGTCGGGTGTGTGCGCGTAATCAATAAACACTGTAAAATCCGCCGCGTGCCCCAGTCTGACACGCTCCATGCGCCCGCGAATCCCCAAAAGAGATCCCAAGGCCTCCTTGACCGCAGCCGCGCCAAAGCCCAGCTCCAACGCGCAGGCGGCTGCCTGCATGGTATTCATCACAGTGAAATGCCCGGGGATGGGACAACGGATCTGCACCCTTGCCCGATCGGACACCAGTTCATAATCTACACCAAGCTGACCACTCATGCGAATCTTTTCCGCCCGATAGGTTTCCTCCCGAGAGAACGCCGAGCAGGTCACGAGCCTTCCCTTGACTCCTTTTTTAATGGCGGATAAATAAAGCGAGTCCGCACTGAGAACACTGATCTTACATCGCTCAAACAGCTTCGCCTTAGTGTCGGCATACGCCTCCATGCTTTTGTGAAAATCCAGGTGCTCGGGCGTAAGATTGGTAAAAATCCCCGCCTCAAAGTCAATCGGAGAGAGCTTCTCCAACGCCAGGGCGTGAGAGGTCACCTCCATGAGCACGTATTCCACGCCGTCACGAACCATCTCGGCCAGCATACGGTAAAGCTCGGATGGGTCCGGGGTCGTCATATTGGCGTTCGGGTTTCGATTTTGTGTCTCAAGAAACCGTCCTGCCGATTCGCACCCCACCGTTCCGATCAATCCGCACCTGCAAAGCGACGCTTCCAAAATCGCACGCAGCATATGCGTTACACTGGTTTTTCCGTTCGTTCCCGTTACACCGATGAACTTCAGCTTGGATACGGGATCGCCGTAAAAGTCATTGAACAGCTCTGCCGAAGCGCGGCGTGTGTTCTCACAAACAAGCGCGCACACGTTTTTCGGCAATTCACGCTCGTGACCATTCTCCATCAGCACGCAAATCGCGCCCCTGCGGATCGCATCATCTACGTAATCGTGGCCGTCACAGTGAAAGCCCTTGATGCAGACGTAAAGACTGTTCGGCTTTGCCAAACGGGAATCGTCCGTCACCAAATCAATCTCAAGCGCTCCCTTTTCCTCTGGAAAAGCAATATCCGCGCGTCTGCACAAATCAGATAATTTCAAGGTAAATCCCTCCGAACGCAAAAATATTCTTTCTTTTTACGTCCGAGTGGCTTCACTCTTTTTCTATGGCAAGGGGTTTACTGCCCCCATATCCTCATCTTCAAGTGACAAAAACCTGACCGTGATCACCGTTCCTCGAGGCACCGACGTGCCTGCGGGAACAGATTGCGAAACGACCTGAACGCTCGTTCCCGTCATATAGTTTTTGGTTCCCTCAATTCGGATATTCAAGCCATTTTCTATCAACACTCCGTTCGCGGCGGCGGCGCTCATGTTCAAGACATTCGGAACAATTACGTTCTCCACCACGATCTCCGAGCTTCGTTTTCCTGTATAAAGATAGATCGTTCCCGACGCTTTTTCCATTACCGTTCCCTTTTCGGGATACTGCTTGTAAACAACGTCTGCGGGGTCTCCGATGATCTCCACCTTGAGCCCGTATCGCGAGCTTTCATAGAGATTTTTTGCATAATTTCCGGTCATACCGAAGCAGTTGGGTGTTTCCACTGCAAATTTTTCAAGCTCTGCCTCGCTGTAAACCGCCTCAACCCCAAGATAGGGCAAAATTGTTTCCATCACGTTTGCAACATAAGGAGCCGCAACTACACTTCCGTAGAGAACGCCCTCGGTAGGCTCATCGACGATGATCACTACCGCGTACTGCGGATCGTCCGCCGGTGCGTATGCAACGGTGGAACAAACGTAATCCTTGCTGACCTCAAACTCGTCAAGTGCGCCCTCGTATTGACAAACAGTACAAACGCATCTGACCTCTCCGTTGATGTTCTGCGGGAGTGCCGTGCTATCGCAAACGGGGCATTCCCTTTCCTTTTTCTCCGACGTTCCCGTCTTTGCGGCAACGCGGTAGCCCGAAACATAGGCGTTCTTCGCGCCGCCGTTTCCTGAAACGCCCTCCTCAAGGATCCCCGAAACAGTCGCACACACATCAGAACTCACGACCTGACGGCGAACGTTGGTATCATAGGATTTGATCAGATTTCCGTCCTTATCAACCACGCGAGACATCAGATGCGGAGTCACAAGATATCCTCCGTTGGCAACCGCCGATACAGCGGTGACCTGCTGAAGAAGGGTAACGTTAAAGTTCTGACCGAAGGCATAGATCGCCAAATCCAGCTCGGTGAAGGCATCCTTGGTTGCAAACACGCCGCTTCCCTCTCCGGGGAGATCGACACCTGTTTTTTCAGCGTAACCAAAGGCAGTAAGGTAATTGTAAAACTTATCAGTCCCCAGTGCCTGACCAACCGTCATCAAAACAGGGTTACAGGACTGCTGAATTCCCTGTGGGAATGTCAAGGTTCCGTGTCCTGTGGTTTTATGACAATGGATCTTATGTCCCAGGACGTTTTTGTAGCCACTACAGGTAAAGCAGGTATCCAGCTCCACCACGTCCTCCTCAAGTGCCATCGCGGCAGTCATCACCTTGAAGGTGGAACCGGGAATGTAGGACTCGGTGATGGTCTTGTTCGACCACATATTCAAAAGAAGCGTCTGCTTGAGCTTGGAATATTCCTCACTGTCGGGATCATATCCCATGGAATCCAAAAGAATTTGCGAATCCATATCCAGCGTCCAGGGGGAGTTGAGATTGAAATTGGGATAGGTTGCCATTCCGAGGATCGCCCCGGTGTTAACGTCCATCACAATCCCTGCCGCGCGGTTTTTTCCACCGGACTCCACGTAGGCCGCCGCAACCTGCTCCTCAAGAGCCGCCTGCACGTATACGTCAAGCGTCGTATAAAGATCGTAACCGTCTTCTGCCTCGATGTATTCCTCGTATTCATAGGGCATCTCGTTGCCCCGCGCGTCTCTTGCCGTGATGTAACGGCCGTTCGTGCCGGCAAGAAGCGTGTTGTAGGCATTCTCCAGACCGTAAAGTCCGCTGCCGTCACTTCCCGCAAATCCGACTACGTGGGACGCGAGGGTGGCGTAGGGGTAATATCGGGTTTCGGTTGCCTCCAGATAAATCATTCTCTGAAGTCCGTATTCTGCAATAAAGGTGCGAATCTCGTCCGCCTTTGCCTCGGAAACATTTTTCTTAATGGTACGATCGAGGTAACGCGTGCGCCCCGTCTCTGCAAGAACGAAATCGTAGGAGACGCCAAGGAGCTTGGACAGCTTCTCCGAGATCATCTCTGCAAGCTGAATGTCCTCGCCGTTCTGATTTTTCTCACTCTGCTCCTCTGCAATCGAGGAAGGGGAAATAAACACGCGGTAGGTTGTAATGTTGGTCGCAATCGCCACACCATTGGCATCGTAAATATTTCCGCGGTTGGCACGAACCTCCGACTGGGTGGTCATCTGCTCGATCACCTTTTTCTGATAGCGATCGTAATCGACCGTTTGCAAAAGCAATACACGAAGAAGGAGCGCACTCATGCCTAAAATCAAAATTACCCATAGTGCCTTTGACCGTCCAACAACACCCGTGTCAACAGGCTCGCGGTCGGTTGGCATCTCTATATCACGGTTTTTTCGCATCTCCCTCTCCCTTTTCTGCCATACATATCGGAAAGGGGGGCTGGTAAGCCAACCCCTTTTCGCTTGCCGAAATTTCGAGAAGACGATCTCTCGGCTATCCGTTTGCTATCTTATGACTACGTCAAACAAGTTATTCCTCTCGGTTACTTTTTCCAGCCGATTGCGCTCAAAATCGCCGAAAGACCCAGACTTTTATCGCGCTTCTGCTCGTAAACCTCGATGTCCTCCTTCGACTCCATGGCAAGATACTCGGTTCTCAGATGCTCCTCTCCCACCATGCCGTATTCCTCCACGGCAATACGTCGGATCTCCATCATATCGTTCCCGGATTCCAGCTTGGATTCCAGGTCGCCGATCTCCGATTGAAGTGTCGAAATCTCGGAATTGAGCTTGCTGATCTTGGTTTTGGTATGCGTGATCATCAGCGTGCTCGCAACGATCATCACCAAGGAAACCGTGACCGCCAAAATTGCTGCGAAAGCAGAAATCGGCGCTTTTTTCTTTTCCTTTGAAGTATCCGCCGCCTTGAAATTAAACCAAAGCGGAAATCTTTCCTTAAAGCTTGTCATCATTCTGGCAGGCATCTGCTTCCATTCGACAAAAACCAATCTGCGCTTTTCTTCCTCGACGGTCGTTTCAACAGGGAGTGTATCAAGCTTGACCGACGCCTGCTCATAGATGGAATCATTCTCCTCAATCGCAATCTCGCTGCGACGAATGCGAAGGCTCTCGTCCGCATAACGAATGAGGTCTGCCGTCTCCATTTCACTCTTTCCGCGTTTGTAGATTCCGGTAACAGCCGCCTCAGAAAGCAAAGAAAGCCGATAAGCACAAGGATCCAGCGACCTTGTTTTCTCTTCGGCTTCCATCCGTTCATTCGCCTCCTTGAGAACGGATTTAGTCAGTCCTCTTGAAGCAAATCTTTGGGAAAGCGCAGAAACACAAGCCTCTGTTGCAGAAGCTGTCAGGCTCGTCTCGTGGACGTCCGCATGATTCATGGCTCTCCTCCTTATCGATCAATAAAACGGGGCTTGGGGGGCAAGCCCCGAGGGCGTAATCTCATGAAATTCGTCAGAAAACCCGATTTTTCGCCGCTACGCGCGCAAAGTTACCTTATACTCGCTCAGCAACGCGAAGCTTGGCGCTTCTTGATCTCGGATTCTCCTCCAATTCCGCCGTACTCGGCAGAATGGGCTTTTTTGTGATAATCTTTAACTGCGGTCTCCTTCCGCACACGCAAACAGGAAAGCTTTTGGGGCACGTGCATCCCGACGCCAAATCGGCAAAGGTCTGCTTAACGATCCGACCCTCCAAAGAATGGAAGGTGATAATGGCAATTCTGCCCCCCGGGCGTAGCATACTCACCGCTGCTCGAATGGCAGGCTCGATCACATCCAATTCGGAGTTCACCTCGATGCGAAGCGCCTGAAAGGTGCGCTTTGCAGGGTGATGCCCGCCATCCTTGGCAGCGGCGGGTATGGCCCCTTTTACGATACGAACCAGTTCCCCTGTGGTTCGGATCGGCGCCTGCCCGCGTGCCTTGATGATGGCGGATGCAATTCGTCCCGAAAATCTTTCTTCTCCATATTCAAAGAGAATCCGCTTGATACGTTCCTCTGAATATTCATTTACTACTTCATACGCGCTGAGCGGATTTCTCAGATCCATTCTCATGTCCAGCGGCGCGTCCGCCTGATAGGAAAATCCTCTCTCCGCCGTATCCAGCTGATAGGAAGACACTCCCAAATCCAAAAGCATTCCGTCGATCTGCTTGATCCCAAGCATCTCGCAAACGCTTCCGACCTCTCTGAAATTGCTTCTGACAACGGTTGCCCGATCGCCAAAAACGCTTAACCTCTCAGTAGCGGTCTTCACAGCCGTTTCATCCTGATCAAGTGCGATCAGTCTGCCGCCCTCACCCAGGTGAGACGCGATACAGGAGCTGTGCCCTGCCCCGCCGGCGGTTCCGTCAATATAAACTCCGTCAGGTCGAATGGCAAGCCCGTCCATACATTCCCATAGCAGTACGGACTTATGGGAGAATTGAATTGTTTCTTCCATAATTACCATTTCCCTTCGTTCTCGTTTTTACAGTCCCAAGGACTCCAGCTCGGACAGCAGTGCGGAAACGTCCTCATCCGCCTTCATGCGGTCGTACGCTTCCTGTGCCCAGATTTCTGCGTAATCAAAGCAGCCGACCACAACAGCGGCACTCTCAATCCCTGCATACTCCACCAATTCCTTTGGTAGGGTGATGCGTCCCTGTGCATCGGGAGAAACCTGCGCCATCGAAGCGCTCAGGTGACGGAGCACGCGCTCCTTGAGGCTTCTGTTCTGCTTGAGAATCGGCTCAAGATAGGACTCCCAGCCGCTCAAGGAAAAGACCTTGAGGCACTCGGTTCTGATATCCTTTGCAACCACGAAGCAGCCTCCGAGGTCATCGCGCAGTTTTGCAGGAATAAAGATTCTGTTTTTGGAATCCAAATTGTGTCTGTACTCTCCGCCAAACATTGCGTTTCCTCCTTTGCCTTCGTGATTTTCTGTGATTCAAAAAACTGCGATTTTGCCCCACTCGGCACCATTTCGCACCACTTTGCACCACCTTGAGTATATTATAAAGGATTTTCCTGAAATATGCAATAGGTTTTGCAAAATTTTTTTAGAATTTTTTTGATTTTTTCAACAAAAAACCACAAAAAGAAAACCGACGCATCATGACCGCTCAAAAAGTCTCATTCTATTACATTCTCCTCAAAAAGGCGCAACTCCTTTCTTGCCCGATTGCGATGGCAGACCTTCAAATCACCGCGAATAAAATCGAAAAGTTTCGGTTTGGAAGTTTGCAAAACCGCTTGACGAGATTTCCGAATTATGGTATACTAAAGATAATATAAAAGGAAAGAAAGAAGGACGTTCATGGAACAGAATCAGAAAGCCCCTTACGTTTTAAGAGATGAGCTCCGCAGACTCCGCCAGAGCCTGAAGGAGCAGGAAAAACTGAAAACCGGACGGACGCCTCCCATCTGCAGCGATGAGTCCATCGAGGAGATGATCCGTCTTCGTCCTCAGAAAACGTCGGATTTTTATAGCATTCCGGGCATCGGCCCTGCATTTGTAGAACGCTATGCACAGTCCTTTTTGGCTGTACTGAGCAACAGCACCGGCAAGCGCCCCGTCAGTGATTCCACAGTGGAAACGCTTCGGGAGCTTTCCAAAAAGCTGATCAATATTACACGAAACAACCGTATGCTCTTCATGCCCAAGCTCTCGTCAAAATATGCGGTCGATCTGTTCGACGCAAACGAGCGCTTCGATCCCATGGAGATCCTTTTCGGAAATGGCACCCCTGTAATGGTTGCGGATATTTCCTCGCAGGATCTTCCCAAAACCGATCCCGCAAGAGACCGCTACCGCAACCTGGTCAATCTCATGCGCGAAACGGTGAGAGATCTGCGCGACAAGGGACAAAACGACCTTTACATCGCGTATCCCTTTGTGCAAGGAACGCTGGTCAACGGCGAGTTCGGCATTCGTGCCCCCCTCTGTCTCTTCCCGGTAATCATGGAGCGTACGACCGGCGGAATTACCGTTGCGGTCGATCCTACGCGTGACATCGTGCTCAATAGCACCTTAATCCTCGCGCATGACAAGTTCAACTCCATCACAACACCCCTGCCCGATTGCACGATGGATGAGGTCTCCCCTGATACCTTCCTGCAACAGATCATCGATTTCTATGCGGACAATGACATTCGCATTGACCCCACGGGCGCAGACTCCTTGAGAAAATTCACCGAATACGTGGGAGAATCCTTCCCCAAGTACACGCGCGGCACCCTCAAGATGGTGCAGAACGTGGTCATCGGAAAATTCCCCGCATATTCCAACTCCATTCAGAGAGACTTTGATCAGATCCTGGAAAAGGGACTGGTCAACAAGCTCGTCACCGACCTTGTGTCGGACTACGGCGAGACCGATTTCTATTCCGAAAACTCGGGTGAGGGCGAGCTTAATCAGCCCGACAAGCCCATCTCTATTCGGGAAAGCTCTCTGACCTATATCAACGCTCTGAACAATTCCCAGGAGGCCGTTCTGCACACCATGGAAACGCAGGACGAGCTGGTGGTAGAGGGCCCTCCCGGCACCGGTAAATCCCAGACCATCACCAGCCTCATCACACAGTTTGCCGATCAGGGCAAGACGGTTCTCATGGTTTCCGAGAAGAAGACGGCACTTGACGTGGTTTATTCGCGTCTTGGAAATCTGTCGCGCTACGCGATGATGCTGGACGACGCTTCCAATAAGAATCTTTTCTACGGGCAGCTCGAGCGTCTGCTCTTCAGCACCGACAGCAACGCCCCCCTCACGGCTCCCGATCTCACCGCGATCTCTGAGGAGATCGATCTGAATGTTGCGATCCTGGAAAACATTGCGGACAAGCTCTTCACCCCCAATTCTTTTGGCGTGGCACCCTACCGCCTCTATATGGAAAGCCGCCGCATCAATCTCGATCATCACGAGCAGATCAAAACCTACAAAACCATTCGCAGTCTAATCAAGATGGTTCCGCAGATTCTCGATCTGAAATATGACGAGATCTCCTCCATTCACAAGACCTTTGCCAACAGCCAGCTCACCGATGCGCTGGATCTCTACCAGCTTACCATCGAGCGTTATCCTTGGTTCCTCAAGATGCGGGACGATCTCTCCAATTACGATCTGATCCTGCTCTCTGACACCATTGACGAACTGATCCTCAAAATCGACGAATGGCGCACCCTCCCCTTCCTCAAGCGTGGGGGCAGCCGTCGCCGCCTGATCCGCGACATCCAGCAGAGCACAAAGGAATACTTCCCGCGTGCCGGCAGCTATGTCGTACGTCTGATGATGGAGCAGCCCGAGGCGGTCAAGCAGAGTCTGAAGGACTACACCGCAGGATATGCCAACGTCAAACCCATGGTCACTGCACTGAGCGCCAATGAGAACACCTATCTTTCGGTGCTCCGCAAGATCCACAAGATCTGCAGCGGAACGGTCATTGAGTGGAACGACGAGCTCTATAACACCCTGCTCTTTGAGCACATTCAGAGCTTTGAGATGGAAAACCGCACACTGCTTCCGCAGGTGGCTTCCTTTGAACGCATCATCAACGCGATCGAACGCGCTATCAATGAAAAGCAGTCCATCACCCGTCAGCGTCTGGCAGGTGTACTGGCAGATCAGGTCAAGTATATCTCTGCTTCCAAGCGCAAGGGCGAGATCAGCCGCGCCATCGAGAGCCGCCGCCGCGCGAGCGTTTCCAAGTTCGTGCGCAAGTTTGATTTTGAGCTCTTTAAGGGCATCAAGATTTGGCTCATGACCCCCGACGCGGTATCTGAGGTACTACCCCAGCAGAATGGGCTGTTTGATCTGTTGATCTTTGACGAGGCGTCCCAGCTCTATATTGAAAAGAGTATTCCTTCCATCATTCGTGCCAAAAAGGTTGTGATCGCGGGCGACCACAAGCAGCTCCGCCCTGCCAGCCTTGGCGAAGGAAGAATTGAGATCAGCGACGATCTTTTGGATGAGGATGCAGAAATCTCGGCGGCGCTCGAGGAGGAAAGTCTTCTCGACCTGGCTCGATTCCGCTACCCCGATATCCTGCTTAACACGCACTACCGCTCCAAGTATGAAGAGCTGATCGACTTCTCCAACTACGCCTTTTACAAGGGCAGACTTTTCGTCGCCCCCAACACCGACACCCCTGAGAAGCCTCCCATTGAGGTTCATCTGGTAAGCGGCGCGGTATGGAACAACCGTACCAATCGCGTGGAGGCAGAGAAGGTGGTCGAATTGATCAAGGAGTTCTTCAAGACCAGAAAAAACAACGAGACCATCGGTGTCATTTCCTTCAACGCTTCCCAGCGCGATATGATCTACGACGTGATCGACGAGGAATCTCTGCGTGATCCTGCCTTTGGCTCGCAGATCCGTGCCGAAATGGCGCGCAAGGACAACGGCGAGGATACGGGTCTGTTTATCAAGAACATTGAAAGCGTACAGGGAGATGAGCGTGACGTCATCATGTTCTCCATCGGATACGCCAAAAACACCAGCGGCAGACTTATGCACAACTTCGGTTGGCTCAACCAGAAGGGCGGAGAGAACCGCCTCAACGTTGCGATCAGCCGTGCGAAGAAGAAGATCCACATCGTCACCTCCTTCCGCCCCGCCGAGCTTTCTCTGGACGACGCAAAGAACGAGGGTCCTGTGATCCTGAAGAAGTATCTCGAATACGCCTTTGCAGTCAGCAACAACGACAAGGAAGATGCAGAGCGCATTCTCCGCTCCTTCGGCGAGACCTTTGGAATCGTTCCTGCGGCTGTGGAGACCGACTTTGCACAGAAGGTTGCCGACGCTCTCCGTGAGAAGGGCTATGAGATTGATACCCAGGTGGGTATCGGCGGCTACCGCATTGATATTGCTGTCAAGCGCAACGGAAAATACATTCTCGGAATTGAATGTGACGGCAAGCTCTACGCCATCTCCCGCTCCGCCCGTGAGCGTGACTACCACCGCCAGAAGTATCTGGAATCCCGCGGATGGCGCATCAAGCGCATCTGGAGCATGGACTGGTGGCGTGATCCTACTGCAGAAGTCAACCGTATCTGCGCGTTGATCGACAGTCTGTAATTAAAAACACTTTAATTACGACAACATCCCCCACAGGCAAAAGGCTTTTGTCTGCGGGGGATCTTTGCATCGACAGGCATATCTATATTTTTCAAACCATTGAACGCCAAAAAGTGCCCCCGAAGACCAAGGTCTTCGGGGGCACTTCCTTTTTATAGCTTCAGAATCCTCTGTGCATTTCCATGCAGGATCAGTTCTTTTTCCGAATCCGAGAGGTCCAGCGACCGGATCGCAGAAATTTCTTCCCCTGCTCGGCTCCACGGTGCATCCGATCCAAACAAAATCTTGTCCGCTCCGTGTGCGCGCACAATTCGCAAAAATTGCTCCTTTGTGTAATGCTCGAATCCCATCGAGGTATCCAGATAGACGTCAGAACCGCAAAGGTCGCGCTCCACCTCGTCCAGCTGTTGCGCGCCACCCATGTGCGCCGCAACAATCACGCCGCCACGCAATTTTTTTGAAATTTCGGCAAACATTTTGGGCGTACTGTGGAAGGGGGGCGGAAAGGCCGGATCAAATCCCGCATGGAACATCAGGATCAACCCCCGCGACAAAGCATAATCGTAAATCTTCAACATCTCCGGATCATTCACTGTAAAATTCTGATACTCGGGATGGAGCTTGATTCCGCGAAATCCCATCTCGCAAAGAAAATCGAGATCCCTTTTGTAATCATCGGTATGCGGATGAAATCCTCCAAAAGCGATCAAGCGATCATTTTGCAGATCCCACGCCCAGCGGTTGAGGCTTTCCAACTGGCTCGGCTTTGTGATCACAGGCTGAACCACCGAAAGATCTACGCCAAACCGATCCATATTCTCTGTCAATCCCTTGACTGTGCCATCACTGCAAGGAGGATATATTCCCTTTGACCCCTCCACAAGAGATGCAATCGCACGCGGGGCGATCGCGTCGGGAAAGGCGTGCGTATGAAAATCAATTACCATTTTTCCTCTTTTCAATAAAAAAACCGCGCGGCTCTCACGCCGTTGGCATGGAGGTCGCGCGGCATTTATTTTGGATTGATCAGAGATCGTAAAGCACGATCTCACCCTTCTCGAGGGTTTTCTTCACGTCAATGATCCGCTGATTGGAGGAGCCTCGGAATTTCAGAGAAATATCCTTGAGGGCGCGCACGAAGCGGCCGTCTACCAGCACGTCGATCAGCGAGAGCATCTCGTCCGTGACCTCGCATCGGGGATGCGAGCCGTCCCGCCAAAGCTCTCCGTCCAAGGTAAAGCCGGTAAAGCACCAAATATTCTTATTTGGGTACGCTTCCCTCACCCGTTTCAAAAACGGGATCAGCGCTCTTTGATTGGAGGGTTCAAACGGCTCTCCGCCCAAAAGGGTCAGACCGTTGACATAGGTTGGCGCAAGTGAATCTAAAATTGCATCCTCAACCTCACGGGTGAAGGGTTCGCCATAGTCAAAGCTCCACGTCTCGGGCTGGAAGCACTCCTCGCAATGATTGGTGCAACCCGATACAAACAGCGTGGTGCGAACCCCTTCGCCGTTTGCAATATCATAATACTTAATATTACAGTAATTCATCTCTTACAGATGGAGCACGCGCTCCTTGATCTCCTGCGTTCTTCCCTGATTCCAGTACTGCGTTCCGATATAGCCGCAGGTTCTTCTTGCAACGTTCATCTTAGTCTGGTCGGTGTTGCCGCACTTAGGACATCTCCAAACCAGCTTGCCATCCTCTTCCTCAATAGCAATCTCGCCGTCCCAACCGCAAACCTGGCAATAGTCAGACTTGGTGTTCAGCTCGGCGTACATGATGTTGTCATAGATGAACTTCATGAGCTGGAGAACTGCCTCGAGATTGTTCTGCATATCGGGAACCTCGACGTAGCTGATCGCACCTCCGGGAGAGAGTGCCTGGAACTGCGCCTCGAAGGCGAGCTTGGAGAAGGCATCGATCTCCTCGGTCACGTGAATGTGATAGCTGTTGGTGATATATCCCTTATCAGTGATCCCCTCAACCACGCCAAATCTCTTCTGCAGACACTTTGCAAACTTGTAGGTGGTGGATTCCAGGGGCGTTCCGTAAAGGCTGAAGTCGATGTGATGCTTTGCCTTCCAAGTCTTGCAGGCATCGTTCATATGCTGCATCACCTCAAGCGCAAAGGGGGTCGCGGCAGGATCGGTGTGGCTCTTGCCCGTCATGAACTTCACACACTCATACAGTCCCGCATATCCGAGAGAGATGGTGGAGTATCCGCCAAAGAGCAGCTTGTCAATGGGCTCTCCCTTCTCCAGTCTTGCCAATGCGCCGTACTGCCACAGAATGGGAGCCGCGTCAGAAAGTGTTCCCTTGAGTCTTTCGTGACGGCAAAGCAGTGCGCGATAGCAAAGGTCAAGTCTCTCGTCGAAGATCTTCCAGAATTTATCGATGTTTCCGGCAGAGGAAAGTGCAACATCCACCAGGTTGATGGTGACAACGCCCTGGTTGAAACGTCCATAGTACTTCGGTTTGCCGTTCTCGTCCACATAAGGAGTCAAGAAGCTGCGGCAACCCATGCAGGTGTAGCAATGTCCATCACCGTTGACGTCCTTCTTCAGCTCCAGCATCTTCTTCTCGGAAATGTAGTCGGGCACCATGCGGCGCGCGGTACATTTCGCAGAAAGCTTGGTCAGATAGTAGTAGGGAGAATCCTCGTGAATGTTTTGCTCCTCAAGAACGTAGATCAGCTTGGGGAATGCGGGAGTGACGTAAACGCCATCCTCGTTCTTCACGCCCTTGTAGCGCTGAAGAAGCGTCTCCTCAATAATGATCGCCAGGTCCTTCTTCTCCTGCTCGTTCTTTGCCTCGCCCAGGTACATGAATACCGTCACGAAGGGAGCCTGTCCGTTGGTGGTCAGAAGGGTTACAACCTGATACTGAATGGTCTGCACACCGCGGCTGATCTCCTCGCGAAGTCTCTTTTCCACGATCTTGTGGAAGCTTTCCTCGTCGATCTCAACACCGGCAGATGCCAGCTCCTCTTTGGTGCTCTTAATAATTTTCTCACGGCTCACCTGTACAAAGGGGGCAAGGTGGGTCAGAGAAATACTCTGTCCGCCGTACTGGTTACTTGCAACCTGCGCGATGATCTGCGTCGCAATGTTGCAAGCGGTGGAAAAGCTGTGCGGACGCTCAATCATGGTACCCGAAATAACCGTTCCGTTCTGGAGCATATCCTCGAGGTTGACCAGGTCGCAGTTGTGCATATGCTGTGCGTAGTAGTCGGCATCGTGGAAGTGAATGATTCCCTCCTTGTGTGCCTGCACAATATCCTCGGGCAGGAGCAGTCGCTCGGTCAGGTCTCGGCTGACCTCACCTGCCATATAGTCTCTCTGCACGCTGTTAACGGTGGGATTCTTGTTGGCGTTTTCCTGCTTCGCTTCCTCGTTGCAGCACTCGATCAAGCTCAAAATTCTCTCGTCGGTGGTGTTGGAGCGACGAACCAGGTTACGGGTGTAGCGATAAGTGATATATTTCTTTGCCACTTCATATGCGCCGTGCGCCATGATCTGGCTCTCTACCAAATCCTGAATCTCCTCCACGCCGGGAGCTCTGTTCATACGAATACAGTTGAGTTCAACCGCCTCGGCAATGCGCTTGATCTGCATGGGCGTCATGCGCGCCGCCTCTTCAACCGCACCGTTTGCCTGGGTAATCGCCTTTATGATCTTGGTAATGTCAAAAACAACTTCGGAACCGTTTCTCTTGATGACCTTCATAAAATCCTCCTTCAAAATTCCCACTTCTTGCAGGTCTCTATTCTAAACAAATATATGATAGATTGGCGCAGTAAAAGGTGTCCCCCTGTTTTTAGGGGAACACCTCTATTATACCATATATTGTGTGTTTGTCAATAGAAAAATACAAGATATTGTTTATTTTTTTGATTTTCCACAAATTTCACAAAAAGCAACCGAAAGGATTCCATACCTGTAAAAAGGTGGATTTTATCAGAGCACATCTGCCAAATCGAGGATCAGACGCTCGGTCTTTTCCCAGCCGAGGCAGGGGTCGGTGATGGACTTTCCGGGGATATCGGCCGAGCCGATCTTCTGAGCGCCGTCGTAGAGATAGCTCTCGACCATCAGACCCTTGACCATTCTTTTGACGTCCTCGGAATGACGGCAGCTATGCAGAATCTCCTTGGCAATACGAACTTGCTCCAGATATTGCTTGCCCGAATTTGCATGGTTGGTATCCACAATCACCGCAGAATTTGCAAGTCCGGATTTTGCATAGGTCTCATGCAGTCGGATCAGATCCTCATAATGATAGTTGGGCATGGACTGTCCGTGCTGGTTGACATAGCCGCGAAGGATGGCGTGCGCGTAGGGGTTGCCCGCGCTTTGCGCTTCCCAACCGCGGAAAAGGAAGGTGTGGGAGTGCTGAGCTGCCGTGATGGAATTCATCATAACCGAAATATCTCCCGAGGTGGGGTTCTTCATTCCCACGGGAATTCCCAGGCCGCTTGCCACCAGTCGATGCTGCTGATTCTCGACCGAGCGCGCGCCAATGGCAACGTATGCCAAAACATCCGAAAGATAACGGGCGTTTTCAGGATAGAGCATCTCATCGGCACAGCCAAAGCCGGTCTCCTCAAGCGCACGAATGTGCAGCTTACGAATGGAGATCAATCCCTTGAGCAGATCGGGCGGCATAGTGGGGTCGGGCTGGTGAAGCATTCCCTTATATCCGTCCCCGGTCGTTCTGGGCTTGTTGGTATAGATTCTCGGGACAATCAGAATCTTATCAGCAACCTTCTCCTGTACAAGGCGCAGGCGATGAATGTACTCCATCACGCTTTCCTCGTGGTCAGCCGAGCAAGGTCCGATCACCAAGATAAATTTATCGTTCTTTCCTTCAAAAATATCCTTCAGCTCTGCAACGCAGGCGTCTCTTCTCGCCATCAGCTCCTCCGACATCGGAAATTCCTTTTTGATTTCCTGCGGAATCGGGAGCTTCCTGAAAAATTTCATATCCATATCCATAATCGTGATCCTCTTTTCTTGGTTGCCTTATTTCGTTTCATTTTTGGGTTTGTCAAACAATCCTCGGCGGAAGGTGGAATACCGCATCATCTCGCGCATTCCCTCCCGATCCCCCTCATCCAGGAAACGGCGAAGCTCTGCAAAGGTCTGCGAGAAGGAATCCATCTGACGAAGCAGCTCCTCACGGTTCCACAGAAACAACTCCGACCACATCTCGTCGTTGATCTTGGCGATTCGAGTCAGATCTCGAAAGGAGTCTCCCGTATAGGCTTCCATATTCGGGGTAGTGTTACAGTTCATCAGAACCACCGCGATACAGTGGGTGAGCTGTGAGAGAAATGCGATCATCTCATCGTGCTTTTTAGGGGTAAGCTCGGTAATACGTGCAAACCCAAGCTCCTCGCCCAACATTCGGCAAGCCTCGATCGCCTCGGTCGTATTGCGCTCGGTGGGGGTCACAATATAGTTTGCGCCTTGGAACACCTTGGCGTCACTGAACTCTACGCCGCTCCGCTCACGTCCTGCCATGGGGTGCGCCGCGATAAACTCTACATCCTCTCGGAGCATTCCCTGCACCCGATCTACGATATCTCCCTTGACACCCGTTACGTCTGTGATCAGCGTTCCCGGTTTGAAACATCCTTGATATCGCTCCAACCAATCCAGCATAACCGTAGGATACAGCGCCAGCACCACAAGGTCAGCACGTCCCACACGATCCTCCGTCGGCTCTGTCCAACCTTCTGCAATCATTCCCCGTCCAAGTGCATACTCAATGTCCTTTTGCTCCTTGGTGATACACGTCACGCGATATCCCTTCGCGCTCAGCGCCTCGGCGTATCCTCCGCCGATCACACCAAGTCCCACGATCAGGATATTTGTGTCCTTCGTTAATCTCATTTTGGGGTCTCACTTCCAATCCATTGGGTTCTATTTATATAAATGAAGGAATTTCTTCAATTTCAATTCCGATCCTTTCAAGATCCGAGAAGAAAGCGGGATAGCTCTTCCGAACTGCCTCTGCGCCACTGATCTCGCCACCGGTCAAGGTAAGCAGAACAACCAAGGACATCACGATGCGGTGATCATTGTGTCCGTACAAGCACGCACGCGGGGGGATTAGTTCTCCTTTGAGGATTCTCACGCGATCCTCCTCGACTTCCATTCTCACACCAAGCTTTTCAAGCTCCAGTCGCATACATTCCACACGGTCGCTTTCCTTAATTCGCAATCGCGCGGTTTCGGTGAAAACGCCGCCGTGCATTGCCGCGGCAACCGAAAACAAAATCGGTCCGAGGTCGGGGCAATCGCCAAGAGACACCGTCGTTCCCTCTCCCCGACAAAGTGCATCCATCGCCGCTCGGTAGCAACGGTCTCCCTGCAAGCTATCCTCTCGAAGTCCTGTCAGCGCAACCTCGCCGCCAATAAAATTCAGGGCATCCAAAAACGCTGCGTTGGAGTAATCGCCTTCAACCGTTTCGTCTTGGGGCGTATATTTCTGATTTCCTGCGATGCGCAAACGGCAATCGCCCTCCCACTCTGCCAAAACACCGAATCGGCGCATGGCATCAAGCGTCATATTGATATAGGAACGGCTCTCCACGGGCGGGATCAATTCGATCACACTCTCCCCCTCTGCCATCGGTAGCGAAAACAGCAATCCGCTCACAAACTGGCTGCTCACGTTTCCCGGAAGCGTATATACGCCACAAGGAAGTCCACCGCCGACCTTCAGTCTGCCGGTCTCGCGGAAGAACGTAAGTCCACGCTCCCTGCAAATATCCTCATACACAGACATGGGGCGCTCCATCAACCTGCCATACCCCTCAAAGACGGCCGTCTCCTTGGTCAGAAGCAGAATGGGGATCAGAAAGCGCAGCGTACTGCCGCTCTCTCTGCACCTGAGCGATTCCTTAACCGTTGCACATCGGGGATCCACACCCCAGACCGTCACCGTGTCGTCTGTTTGCTCACATTTTGCACCAAGCGCTCGCAAGCAATCCAGCGTTGCCTGCACGTCCTCGCAATCGGAGATACCGCGAATCACGCTCTTCCCCTCACTTAGTCCCGCGCAGATCAGCAGTCTGTGCGCCATGCTCTTGGAGGGAGGGACCGCGACCGTTCCTTTGGCCTTGCCGGGGGTGATTCTGACGTTCATGTCCTTGCCCCCGCTTGGTTTTCTGCCAAATAGTCAATCGCCTCGGTGTATCCCGCAAGTCCATGTCCTGTGATGGTCTTGACACAGGCAGAACGGATATAACTGACCTGCCGAAAATCTTCTCGTTTCTCTACCTTCGAGATATGCACCTCTACCGTAGGGATTCGGACAGCCTTGACAGCGTCCAGGATCGCGATACTGGTATGGGTATAGGCGCCGGGATTGATAACGATTCCGTCAGCCCCCTCGAAATACGCCTCCTGAATCCAATCGACAAGATCGCCCTCGTGATTGGACTGGCGGCAGATCACTTCCACGTTTCTTTCCGCACAATGCGTCTCAATCCGATCAATAAGAGTTTGATAGTTGTCACTGCCGTATTGGTCGGGCTCGCGCACACCGAGCATATTCAAATTTGGTCCATTTAAAACATAGATCTTCATGCCTCAAACTCCTCTCTGATACAATTTGCAGCCGACTCCGCATCCGAAGGATCGGTGATCGCTGCATCCGCCGCCTCGTGATAACGCGCATAGCGCTCTTCATATCTCCGCTGCAAGGTCGCTTGATCACAGGACAGAGGGCGGTCGTCAGTGGGGATCAATTTTTCAAGCGGTCGGTCAAGCAGATAGATCCTGCCGTTTCGTCTGAGCATCCGCTCGTTTTCTCGCTTCAAAATTGCGCCGCCGCCCGTTGCGATCACGGCGCCCCATTTTCCTGCCACGCAGTCACGGATCACGTCGCTCTCCAGCTCTCGGAAAGCCGCCTCACCGCGCGACGAAATAAGATCGGCAGGGGTCTGTCCAAACCGACGGAAAATCTCCTCATCGGTATCACAGAATTCCCGATTCAATTCTCTTGCCAAAATCCCACCGACTGTCGTTTTGCCGCTTCCGGGCATCCCGATCAGAACAATGTTTTCCTTTTGGCGCATCAGCTGCTTCCAAATACGATCCACCGTCCCCTCGGGATAGGTGCAATCATGGAAGATCTCAGAAGCCCTCACTGCCTGCGCCACCAGCATATAAAGTCCACCCTCGGCGGCAATGCCACGCGCTCTTGCGCGCAGGATCAGCTCGGTCCGCAGAGGGTTATACACCGCGTCTGCCACACATTCCAGTCGGTCAAACGCCGACAGATCCACCATACATTCATCCGCGTGCGGATACATCCCGCTCGGGGTGGTATCAATGAGGATTTGTGCATCCGAATGTCTTTCATGCAATTCTTCATAGGTGACACAGCCATCCTTGGCAGATCGGCTCACGCGAAGAATCTCCCCGGCACCAAGGCTTTTTGCCACTGCCATCGCAGTCAAGGATGTTCCCCCTGTTCCGAGGATCACCGTCTTCTTGCCCGACAGATCCGCGCCAAGATGCGAAAGGAGCGCGCAGAGGCCATAGAAGTCGGTGTTGTAGCCGTAAAGCTTTCCGCCGCGATTCACAACGGTATTGACCGCACCGATTTCCTTAGCCCTGTCATCGATCGAAAACAAAAAAGGAATGACCGCCTGCTTGTACGGAATGGTGACGTTAATTCCAAGGAAGTCTCGCTGCTCCATAAAGCGCTCCAGGTCCTCTCTTGCAACCTCGCATAGCTCATAAGCCGCACTCGACAACAGCGGATGAATCTCCGCCGAAAAGCTATGCCCTAAAACCTCTCCAATACATCCGTACTGCATGATGATCACTCCAATTTTGCCATGGGTCTTATTTCTCTCTTAAAAAATCTGTTCCAAAGCGTTGTGCCAAAAGATCGCACACCGCAAATGCCGTCACGCTATCCACCACCACGCGCGCGCGGTGAATGATTGCCGGGTCATGTCTGCCATGAACGGACAACTTCACGTTTTCCATACGTTCCAAATCCACACTCTCCTGCTCCTTTGCAATAGATGGCGTGGGCTTGACCGCACATCGGAAGACAAGGGGCATTCCGTTTGTAATACCGCCATTGATACCGCCGTTCTGATTGGTCAGCATGGTAACGCTTCCGTCCTGGATACAAATAGGGTCGTTTGCCTCACTTCCGCGCAGATCTGCAAATGCAAATCCCGCGCCGAACTCAACACCCTTGATGGCTGGAACACTAAACAGCGCGTGCGCGAGCACCCCTTCAACGGTATCAAACCAAGGCTCTCCCACCCCTGCGGGAATCCCCTTCACAACCGTCTCCAAAATTCCGCCAACACTATCGCAGTCTGCCGCAGCATCGCGGATCTTTTGCTTCATTTTTTCTCCTGCAGACGCATCCAACACGGGAAATACCATATTCCCGAGCGCCAACAGATCAACATCCAAATCATCAAATGCGCGATCCTTCTCTCCTGCAAGCGACGCGATGTGCGTACCGATCAGGATTCCTTTCTCTCGGAGCGCCGAGATGACGATCGCACCTGCGGCGACAAGCGCCGCCGTAATTCTTCCTGAAAAATGACCGCCCCCGCGATAATCCTGGAATCCGTGATATTTACATTCTGCCGCATAATCGGCATGTCCCGGACGGGGAATGGCAGGCGTGTAATCCTTGCTGCGCGTATCTCCGTTCGGAATCAAGATACAGATGGGGGTTCCCGTTGTCTTCCCCTCAAACACACCGCTCACGATGCGGAAGGGATCTGCCTCCGAACGGGAGGTGGAAAGTCCATCCTTGGCGGGACGGCGCAAGGAAAGCTGGTGACGGATAAATGCCTCATCAACCGAAATGCCAGGTGCAAGTCCGTCCACAACCGCACCAATCTCGGCACCATGGCTTTCTCCAAACAACGTGACCGTCACGCTCTGTCCAAACGTATTTTTCATATTCTTCTCCTTTCGAACAAGTCTCGTCGAAAAAGATTGCTATCAAATCATAGATGCAAGAAGCGGTCGCACACGATCGCAAAAGTCGGTCACATCGACTGTCTGAATCGAAAACTCCCCAACCTCGGGAACGTAGATCACCGAGATCCGACTGCCCTGACACTTCTTGTCGTGCGAGATAAATCCAAGCACGGTCTCGGGATCGGTGGGAAGCGACACGGGAAGTCCGAGTCTCTCAAGTATCGGAAGCAACCGCGCTCTTACCGCATCCGAGCACATCGGGATCATTCCCAGCGCAACACATTCCCCGTGATAGAGTCCGTGAAGCGCCTGCGCAGACTCCACGCCGTGTCCCAGCGTGTGTCCGAAATTCAGAATCATGCGAAGTCCGCCCTCGCGCTCGTCCTGCTCTACAACCTTCTTTTTGATCTTGAGAGAAGACACAATGACCTCCTCAATTCTATCGTACGCCTCGCCGCGCTCAAAAATCGAAAACAGCTCGGCATCCGAAGTCAGCGCCATTTTAAGCGCCTCCGCCATACCGCTCGCAATCTGACGGGCAGGGAGTGTCCCCAGGGTATCGGGATCAATGAGAACCGCCTTGGGCTGATAAAACGCGCCGACACAGTTCTTCACACCCGAAAGATTCACCGCAACCTTTCCTCCGATGGAGGAATCCACCTGGGAAAGGAGCGTAGTGGGAACATTATAAAAATCAATTCCTCTCATGTAACAGGATGCCGCAAAGCCAGCCAAATCTCCCATCACACCGCCGCCCACCGCGATCACACAATCAGATCGGGTAAAACCTGCCTTCAGCATTTTATCACAAAGCAGCTCAAGCGATGCAAGACTCTTGCTTCCCTCTCCCTGTGGAAGCACCACAGTCAGAGGATCCTTGCATTGTGCCGCAATCCGTGCGGCATATTCCCGTGGTACACCGTCGTCGGTAACGATAAGCACCCGTCTGTTTAAATTCAACCACTTTCCTGCGCGGTCAAGACCCCCGCGCTCTACGCGAATATCATATCCGCGATCTCCGAGATCTATGTGTAAAATCATAAAATGCTCCATCAGGAAATCGTATAGCTTCCGACCAGCTTCAAACGATCGCAAAACACCGAAAGCGCTCTCATCATATCCTCGCCCTCTCTGGTGTGAACGTCTCCCTCTGCCTCAATGTAAAAATAGTACTGCCAAAGCAGATCCTTCATCGGTCTGCTTCGCAGAGCGTGCATGTTAAAGCCGTAACGTCCGACCACATCAACCGCACGAGCGAGTGCACCCGCCTCGTTGCGAACGGTAAAGGTGAGAATGAAACGCGATCCCATATTTCCAACCGACCGACCGTTCTCGGCTCTTGAGAAAACAGCAAATCTCGTGGTATTGCTTCGGCTGGCGTTGAGATTTCTCTCCAGCACCTCAAGTCCGAACACCTCAGCCGCCTCCTCGCTGGCGATTGCCGCAACCGTGCGATCCTCACAGGATGCAACGTATTTTGCAGCCAACGCCGTGTTGGGATACTCCTGGGTCTGCCAGCCTGCCCCCTTGATGCGATCGGCGCACTGTCCGAGTGCCTGGGGATGGCTGATGACCGTTTTGATCTCGTCAATCGCGACTCCGGGCTTCACCAGCAGATCGTGAGAAACCGCCAGATCCAGCATCTTGTTGACGTACAGACTTCCCGAGAACATCAGATCGGTCACCTGTCCGCCCTCTCCCTGATAGCTGTTCTCGACAGGAAGAACGGCAACATCGCACTCTCCACGCTCAACGGCGTGGTAGGCGTCCTCAAAATTTCCGTAGGCGATCCGCTGAGCCGTGGGAAACAGTTTTCCCGTTGCAATATGTGCAAACGCCCCCTCGGTTCCGCAATACGCTGCCCGCATTCCCTCCAGAAGTCTGGACTGGTATGCGCGGGAAAGCTCCATGTTCCCACGAATGAAGTTGATATAGTACTCCCGAAGCTCGGGATCCTCTACGTGCTCGGAATTGCGTCTTGCGATCGCATCCTCACGCGCCTGATCGAGAATCGGAAGTCCGTGCTGCTTCTTATATTCCGCCACCAGGCGCACAGCCTCCATGCGGCGGACAAAAAGGCGTCTCATTTCATCATCTGTTTCGTTGATGATCTGTCTTGCCTGTTCCAACAAATCCATTTGCTTCTCTCGCTTATCCGTTATTTTGTCAATCCGTAGGACTCTGCCAACCGACGGAAGGCAGGCAAGGATCTCTTGATCTGCTCGGTGGAAACGCAGTAGGAAATCCGCACAAATCCGCCGCAGCCGAAATCGTCACTCGGCACCAAAAGCAGCTCCATTCCCTTTGCGCGCTCGGCAAAGGCGTTGGCATCCGCCTCGGGAGAGCGGACAAACAGATAGAACGCGCCGTCGGGGGGAACCACGCTGAAGCCGTACTCGGTCAGCGCATCAAGAAGCAGTTGGCGGTTAGTTTCGTAAACAGTCAGATCCGACGTCATGCCAAGGCAAGCGGGGATCAGCTTTTGGAAGAGCGCGGGCGCACAGACAAATCCAAGCGCACGACCAGCTCCGCAAACCGCCTCGTAGATCGCACCCGCATTCCGAATCTTGGAGGACACGAGAATGTATCCGATTCTCTCTCCCGGCAGGGACAAAGACTTACTAAAGGAATAACACACCAAGGTATTGTCATAGTAATTAGTCAGATACGGAACCTTGATATCGCCGTACACCAATTCACGATAGGGCTCGTCCGAAATGAGAAAAATCGGCTCGCCAAACTTTTTCTCCATTCCACGCATCATCTCGGTCAAGCGACAAACGCTCTCCTCGGTCAGCACCGCTCCCGTGGGATTGTTCGGAGAATTGACCAGCACCGCACGCGTGCGGGGCGTAAACGCCTTCTCAAGTGCATCAAAATCAGGCTGCAGCGTCTCCATATCCGAAAGGACAGACACTACCTTCGCCCCCGTACGCTCTACAAAGACACGATATTCCGGAAAGAAGGGCGCGAGAAGAATGACCTCGTCTCCCTCGTTAAGAAGCGCCGTCAAAGAAACGGTCAGAGATGCAGCTGCGCCAACCGTCAGATAAAGCAGATTCGCGTCTGCGCCTGCGTCATACGTGCGATTGAGATAATCGGCAATCGCGCGGCGCACGCCTGCATCCCCCTGCGCCGAGGTATATCCGTGTAGCTGAACAGCGGGTATCTCGTTCAAAAGACGCGTCAGCTCTGCACCTACCGCGCGAGGTGCGGGAACACTGGGATTCCCCAAACTGAAATCAAAGACGTTTTCCGCACCGATCTCTGCCTTTCGCTTATTTCCGTATTCAAACAACTCTCGGATTACCGATCTCTTGGCTCCAAGCTGTCTCATTTTCTCGTTCATATACGGGCCCTCCGTTAAAAATATACATATATTATACTTCTCGCATCTTGAAAAGTCAAGGCTTTTTAAGCAATTATGATATGGATACACAAGGTTTTCTGCAAGAAAATATGAAAATTTTGCATAAAAATTCCGCAAGCGAACTTTTCCCTGCCCGCCTGCGGAATTCTTTCAGTTTACACTTTTGATGACTTCTTGGAAGAGGATTTCTCCAAACGGTTCTTCAGTCCGTTGAGCTCATCAAGGAAGGTATCAATATCCTTGAACTCGCGGTATACCGACGCAAACCGAACGTACGCCACCTCGTCGCGCTCCTTAAGCTTTGCCATGACAATCTCGCCAAGCTCAATGGAGGTGACCTCCTGGCGCAAGGTGTTTTGCAGCTCCGACTCGATTTCATTCACCAGCGCAACCGCATCCACAGGGCGTTTTTCGGTTGCCTTGAGGACTCCCGTGAGCAGCTTTTGCTTATCGAAAAGCTCCTTCCCACCGTTCTTCTTGACCACCAGAATCTGCGTATTCTCAATGGTCTCAAAGGTCGTAAAGCGCTTTTGGCAGGCAAGGCATTCTCTCCGTCGGCGAATGCTGTAGCCGTCCGACACGGGACGGGAATCAATCACCTTGCTCTCGGGTAAGCCGCAAACAGGACACTTCATGTTGTTCTCCTTCGTTTTCGCATAAAATTCTTTTTACAGTATACCATAAAAAGAGCGCGTTGTAAAGAGATTTCCGCAAAATTGCCCCTTTTGCCTCGGTTATGTACGGTCTGCCATGACATCGGGAAGTCCGCATGGGGTCACTCTGCCACGTACAATGGCATGATAGAGCTTGAGCGCAGGCGTGACCTGATTTCCAAGCTCCGCCTCCATCTGTTCCTCCCCTGAGGCAACACGTACACGGAAGCGCGCTCCCCTCCCGTTGCAAACCAATAGCTGATAATTCAAAAGTAAGCCTCCAAAGGAGACGGTCTCCTCCTCCAGCGTTAATCTGCAAGCATCACAGTTCACTTGTTTCTTCATTCTTTCTGCTCCTTTCGTTTTTGGGTTGGTTCTATTATACACCCACGCAAATGCGCGAATTTTGTACGGATTTGAGGGATTTTCTACATTTTCCACAGAAAATTCCCGCTTTTCAGAGTTGTTTCATCAGTCTGTCTGCAATTTTATTCCTTTATTTATCTTTTTTGTTTTATTTATACAGAAATGCTATGATTTTTCTTCGACAAAATTCGTCATTGGAAAAGATATTCACTTTACATTCATCAAAAACTGATGTAAAATAGAAACAGAGCATAGCAAAACAGGTAGCCGACCCTATCAACATCTATTTTTATTCCTATGCCCAATTTTGAAAAAATATGCGAAAAAGGAGGCGTTTACATTAAAAAATTTGTATTTTTCAGAATTCCAACTCCCAAAAAGATCGCCATTCGCATTCTGCAATGGCAGCTCCCTTTAATCATGCTCTGGGCGTTGGCAATCCTTTTGATCCTCCTTCGTGATTATCCCATCGACCCGGTTGGCGCATCACACACCTTTATGGATTGCGCCGAATACATCCTCGCTTCCCTCACGATCTCCTGCATCTCTGCCGTTTTTGCCGATCTGGTGGCACGCGAAAGAGAAACAAAATAAAAAAAGCCCTTCGAAAAGATCCAATTCGATCTTCCCGAAGGGCTTCTTGATTGATGTATGGAGCTTTCAGATCAGTAATCTGCACCGATCTGCATTGCCTTATAGTTTGCCTCCATCATGTTGGCGTGCTTTGCGGAAATGACCTTTTTCAAAGCCGCATCCACATCGTCCTTATTGAACTGGTTCAGAACCTTGAGGATTTTTCCAACGATGATCATGTTCGCAAGCGTAGGGATTCCGTTGTCGCTTGCAAGCTTAGTTGCAGGAATTTCGTAAACCGTCACGTCGGTGCGATTTACCTTTCTCTCAATGAGAGTGGAATCCATGAAAATGATTCCGCCGGGGGCGACAGACGCCTCGTATTTATCGAGCGAGGGGAGATTCATTGCCACCAGCACGTCGGGAGCGGTAACGATGGGAGAACCAACCGGCTCGTCTCCAACGATCACGCTGCAGCTTGCCGTTCCGCCGCGCATCTCGGGGCCGTAGGAGGGCAACCAGCTCACCTGCTTATCCTCGATCAGTCCCTTGTATGCAACGAACTTACCTGCGAACAGGATTCCCTGTCCGCCAAATCCCGAAAACAAAAACTGTACGGTACTCATTGTGCCACCTCCGCGTCTTTGCTTCTATCCTTGTATACGCCCAGAGGGTAATACGGGATCATCTTTTCGTCGATCCACTTCAGCGCATTCTGAGGCGTCATACCCCAGTTGGTAGGACAAGTGGAAAGCACCTCGATCAGAGAAAATCCCTTGCCGTCCAGCTGATTCTGGAACGCCTTTTTGATTGCCTTCTTGGCATTCTTGATGTTCTTGACGTTGTTTACGGTCACGCGCTCAAGGTACTCGGGGCCCTCCAGCTCGGAGAGCATCTCGCAAACCTTAACGGGGTAACCGCAATGATTGACGTCTCTGCCGTAGGGAGAGGTCTGGGTGACCTGTCCGGGGAGGGACGTGGGCGCCATCTGACCGCCGGTCATACCGTAGATCGCGTTGTTGATGAAGATCACGGTGATGTTCTCGTTACGAGCAGCCGCATGAACGGTCTCTGCCATACCGATGGACGCAAGGTCTCCGTCACCCTGGTAGGTAAATACCACGTGCTCCTCGGGATTTGCGCGCTTGACACCGGTTGCAACAGCAGGCGCACGGCCGTGTGCCGCCTCGATCATATCGCAGTTAAAATAATCGTAAGCCATAACCGAGCATCCAACGGGAGCAATACCGATGGTTCTGCCCTCAATACCAAGCTCATCAATGACCTCGGCAACCAAACGGTGAACGATACCGTGGGTACAGCCGGGGCAATAATGGAAGGGTGCGTCGGTCAGCGCATGGGGTTTATCAAATACTTTCATGCTCAGTTTCCTCCTTTGCTTGCAGCGTCCTGAATTGCCGCCAAAATCTGCTCGGGCGAGGGGATCATACCGCCAACGCGATTGCAGAGGGTAACAGGCACGCGGCACTCGGTTGCCAGACGAACGTCCTCGATCATCTGACCCATGGAAAGCTCAACCGAGATCATCGACTTCACGCGATCAGCCGCCGCGCGGAAGGGTGCCTTCGGGAAGGGCCACAGGGTCTTGGGACGGATCATACCAACCTTGATTCCCTGCGCTCTCGCCTCGTTGATCGCATTCTTTGCAACACGTGCTGCGATTCCGAAGGCAGCGATGCAGATCTCTGCATCCTCCATGAGATACTCCTCGTACATCGCCTCGGTCTCTTCAATCAGCGCGTAACGCTCGTAGCGCTCAAAGTTGGTGCGCTCCAGCTGGTCGGGAGAGAGGAAGAGCGAGTTGACGATATTGTGGGGTCTCGCCATCTTGGTTCCCGTGGTTGCCCAGGGCTTCTCGGGCATGGGAGCCACGTCAAAATCAAGGCTCACAGGCTCCATCATCTGACCCATCGTACCGTCCGCCAGGATCATGGCAGTCATGCGGTACTTGTCGGCGAGCTCGAATCCCTTTACGGTAAACTCAGCCATCTCCTGAACGGAGGAAGGCGCCAAAACGATCATGCGGAAGTCTCCGTGACCGCCGGCACGAGTCGCCTGGAAGTAGTCGGACTGGCTGGGCTGAATACCACCAAGTCCGGGGCCGCCTCTCTGAACATTCACCACCAGCGCGGGAAGATCTGCGCCTGCGAGGTAAGAAAGTCCCTCACTCTTGAGCGCGATTCCGGGGCTGGAGGAGGAGGTCATCACGCGGTAGCCCGTAGATGCAACTCCGTACACCATGTTGATGGCGGCAATTTCACTCTCCGCCTGCAGGAAGGTTCCCCCGATCTTGGGCATACGCTTTGCCATATAGGCTGCGATCTCGGTCTGGGGAGTAATCGGATATCCAAAGTAATGACGGCAACCTGCGACAATGGCAGCCTCAGCGATTGCCTCGTTTCCTTTCATCAAAACCTTTTCAGACATTGTTTTTCCTCACTTTTCTACCGTAATGATGCAATCGGGGCACATCGTAGCGCAAAATGCACACGCGATGCACGCGCTCTCGTCGGTCATCTCTACGGGATGGTGTCCTTTCTTGTTGATTTTATCGGTTGCGAGCCTGAGCAGGTGCTTCGGGCAGGCATCCACACACAAACCGCATCCCTTGCAGATGTCGGTCTTGAAGGTTAACTTTGCCATAATCAAACTCCTTTTTGGAATTATAAAATTTTCTTCTGCAGCGCCAGGGGGAACAAATTTTCGACCTTCCCCTCCAACGCAGAATAGAGCGACTGCTTGACCGTCGTCATTACCACGGGAAGCCCCGTAAGACTTGAAACCTCCCGGGCATATGCCAGCGAAGAAAGCACCGTTTCCTCGTCGGTTGCCTCTCCGAGGTTTGAGTTGTTTACAAGCCCCGTGAAGCGGATACCGCCCGCCAGCTCAATCTCACGCATCACTTCAAGCGTAGAAGGCGCGTCGGGGGTGAGGGGGCGATAGCGATTGATCACCAACAGCATCTCGTAGGAATCCTCCTCAAGGATCGCAGGCGCGATTCTTCCCAACGCCAACGCGCCGCGGTCGTCTCCTCCCACGTCAATCACTACGCGGCGGCTCTTATCGTCCGTGATGGAATAAAGATCGGAGGGCAACGCGGGAATATCCACGTTGGTGTTAGCGTACTCCGAGCAGATGAGTCGGATGCCCGCCTCCTCCAGCTCCTGTCGGCTATCCTTGGTACGGAAATACGGATTGACGATGTCAAGATCCGCAACCGTCACCTCCCCACCCTCTTGCTTCCTGTGCAGAGCGTAATTGAGAGCGACATTGGTCTTTCCGCTTCCGTAGTGGCCGCAGAACAGGGTAACTCTTTTTTTCATGCCTTGAATCCAAGGGGCAGCGTCCAGCCCATATAGTCCTCAACCTTACCGGTCTGAATACCGTAGAGGTTGTCGTACAGTCTCTGCGCGATCGCGCCGATCTTGCCCTCGTTCACAAGATAGGTCTTGCCATTATCGAAAAGCTCACCAATGGGAGAGATCACGGCTGCCGTACCCGTTCCAAACGCCTCGTCCAGCTTTCCGTTTGCATGAGCCTCGAGAACCTCGTCAATCGAGAGCTTGCGCTCCTCCACGGGAATTCCCCACTTCTTCAGAATCTCCACGCAGGATCTTCTGGTCACGCCGGGAAGGATGTTTCCATCTGCCAGCGAGGGAGTCACAACCGTTCCGTCAATGACGAAGAAGACGTTCATCGCGCCAACCTCGTCGATGTACTTTCTCTCAACACCGTCCAGCCACAGAACCTGTGCATATCCCATATCCTCTGCCTTCTGCTGACCGATGAGAGAAGCTGCGTAGTTACCACCCGCCTTTGCTTCACCCGTGCCGCCCTTGACACAGCGAACGTATTCACGCTCAACCATGATCTTGACAGGGTTGATACCTGCCGCGTAGTAGGAGCCTACGGGGGACAGAATCACCGAGAAAATATAGGTCTTGGAGGGATGTACGCCCAGGAACTCGTCGGTTGCAATAATGAAAGGACGAATGTAGAGCGAGGTTCCCTCTGCCTGGGGGATCCAGTCCTTGTCTGCCTCGACAACTGCAGAGATCGCCTGCAATGCAAGCTCGGGATCAATTTCCGGCACGCACAGACGGCGGCAAGTGTTGTTCATTCTCTCAATATTTTTCTCGGGTCTGAACAGCTGTACCTCTCCGTCGGGGCGTCTATAAGCCTTCATACCCTCAAAAAGCTCCTGCGCATAGTGGAACACCATAGCGGAGGGATCGAGCGCGATGGGGCCATAGGGTACCACGCGAGGATCATGCCAGCCCTTCTCGGTAGAGTAGTTCATCAGGAACATATGATCGGTAAAAATCTTACCAAATCCAAGCTTGCTCTCATCGGTGGGCTTTGCCTTGGGGGTAGTCGTTCTCGTAATCGAAATATCGTACTTCATATCTATATCACTCCTTGATAGGTTTCATTAAAGCTTATTTCTTTGGATCTTGCCGCTGGTGGTCTTGGGAAGCTCATCGCGGAAGACAACTACACGGGGATACTTATAGGGTGCTGTGTGATCCTTGACGTAGGTCTGGATCTCCTTCTTGAGCTCCTCTGTCGGCTCAGTTCCCTTGGTGAGCACGATGCTCGCCTTGACGATCTGACCGCGAACCTCATCCGGAACTGCGGAAACGCCACACTCCACAACGTAAGGAAGCTCCATGATCACGCTCTCAATCTCAAACGGACCAATGCGGTATCCCGAGGACTTGATAACGTCGTCCACGCGGCCAACGTACCAGAAGAAGCCGTCCTCGTCACGCCAAGCAGTATCGCAGGTGTGATAGAAGCCGTCGTGCCAAACCTCGGCGGTCTTTTCGGGCGCATTGTAGTACTCGGTAAACAGTCCGCAGGGCGCGCCGTCCTTGACATTGATAACGATCTCACCGACCTCACCGTCGGGAACGGGATTGCCGTCGGGATCAACCAGCTGCACGTCATAGATCGGAGCAGGCTTACCCATCGAGCCGATCTTATGAGAGGCACCGACCATGTTTCCGATAATCATGGTGCTCTCGGTCTGACCGAAGCCCTCGATGATCTGAAGTCCCGTTGCCTTCTCAAACTGGCGGTAGACCTCAGGGTTGAGTGCCTCGCCCGCTGTAGTCATATGCTTAACAGATGAGAAATCATACTTGGAAATATCCTGCTTGACCATCATACGAAGCATCGTAGGAGGTGCGCAGAAGGTGGTGATACCATACTTCGCAAACATGGGAAGAATATCCGCAGCATCGAAGCGGTCAAAGTCGTAAACGAAGGTTGCCGCCTCACACAGCCACTGACCGTAGAGCTTGCCCCACATTGCTTTTGCCCATCCCGTATCCGAGATGGTGAAGTGCAGGCCGTTGGGATCTACGTTATGCCAATACTTTGCGGTATGGAAATGTCCCAGGGGATATTTATAGTTGTGAACAGCGATCTTGGGATAGCCCGAGGTTCCGGATGTAAAATACATCAGCATGGTATCGTCGCCGCCGGGTGCATCCGCACCGCGCTTATAATGGGTGCTATAAAGAGACGCCTCGTCGTCAAAGTTTCTCCAACCCTCGCGAGTGCCGTTGACGATCATCTTATGCTTCAGATCGGGGCACTTCTCTGCCGCCAGATCAATCTGATGCGCCGTGTCTCCGTCTGCCGTACAAATAACTGCACAAACGCCTGCCGACTGGAAGCGGTAGGTGAAATCGTGCTCCTGAAGCTGCGCCGTTGCGGGGATCGCAATCGCGCCCAGCTTGTTCAGACCGATCATGGCAAACCAGAACTGATAGTGACGCTTGAGCACCAGCATCACGCGGTCGCCCTTCTTGATTCCGAGCGACTTAAAGTAGTTGGCGCAACGCGCGGATTCGCGCTTGACGTCCTTGAAGGTAATTCTCCGCTCGGTCTTGTCGCGGGAAATATGTAACATCGCAAGCTTTTCGGGCTCTCTGTCCGCCAGGGCGTCCACCAGATCAAATCCGAAGTTGAAGTTCTCGGTATTCTTAAATTTAATGGAAGTAGGAGTTCCGAACTCATTCTCCTCGGTGTCAATGTATCGGCGGTAAATACGGTCCTGCGTATCCTTGGCAACGGGCTTCTTTTCCAGCACCATCGCTCCGCCGTGAAGCTCGGGGATGGGCTCTCCCGCCGTGTTCAGAACGATCGCATAGAACACACAATCCTGTCCATTGACTGCGATCATACCATGCGGCGCGGAACTGTCGTAATAAATGGAATCTCCGGGGCCGAGGATCTCGCGGTGCTCGCCCACCTGAACCATCAGGTTTCCTTCCACGACCAGGTCAAACTCCTGTCCCTTATGCGTGGTAAGCTCGAGGTCGCGCATCTGCGCGCTCTCGTCATACACACTTCTGACGTAAAGAGGCTCAGCGATACGGTTTTGGAATGCGTATGCAAGATTGTACTAGGTCATGCCGTGCGCGTTTCCGATCTGCTGTCCCGCTCCGCTTCTGGTCACGGTATAGGACTTGAGCTTGGGGCTGTATCCCTCGATGATATCGGTCACATTGACGCTGAGCGCCATGGCGCAACGGTAAATGAAGGCAAAGTTCAGGTCCTGTGCACCGGCCTCGCACTGCATATATTCCTCAATGCTCACCTCCACGCGCTTTGCCATCTCCTCCGCCGAGAGTCCCTCGATCTCACGCAGCTCTCGGATTCGGCTTGCCATTTCCCGGATCTTATAGTTCAATCCGCTGATCTTCTTGTTCATGTCTGAAAAAACTCCTCTCCTGAGACGAAAAAAGCACCCGTCTCAAAGTAAAATGCCTTTGAGACGAGTGCGTTATCACCCGCGGTACCACTCAAATTGCGACCCTTGTCGCCACTCTTGGAATCCATCAATCCCTATGCCTTCACGCAGCAATCACGGGGAGGTTCTATTCACCGCACACGCGATTTTCTTCCTCCCGACTCGGAAGCTACAAACATCAAAAGTCCTCCAATGGCTTGCACCGTCCGCCATCTCTCTGCCGTCAAACTCTCGCGTCCTCTTCGTCAAAGTCTTTCCTATTCATTTGAATAACTTATTCTATCACATCTTTCCCTCCTTGTCAATAGTTTTTTTCTTTTTTTCAACAGTTTTTTGCAAATCAGGATGTCGTTTTTTCTTGTCAGACCTATCCGATTCATCCAATTCGTTCGTGATAATAACCAAAAACCGGTGGGTGAATTCTACGTTTTGTCATGTAAAAAGTTAAAAAACTCTCTTGAAAAACAAAAACCTGTGTGTTATAATAATGGAAAGGGATAAAATGACCAAAAACAAGGCAAAAATGCTCGTTTGTTTGTGCATTTTTCCACCAATATACAAGAAAGGTACATCAATGGGTTACTAAAAATGGCTAAGATTGAGACGAAGAATATCAGAAACGTAGCATTGCTTGGACACGGCGGGAGCGGAAAGACCTCGCTGGCAGAGGCAATGCTTTATATTACGGGCGAGACCGACAGACTCGGCAACGTAACGGCTGGAAACACCGTTTGCGACTACGATCCCGAGGAGATCTCCAGAAAGTTTTCGATTTCCGCCGCGATCGCGCCTATGATGTGGAAGGATATCAAGATCAATGTGATCGACACCCCCGGCTATCTCGACTTTAACGGTGAGGTTCTGCAGGCACTGCGTGTTGCGGATAGCGCAATCATCGTGGTTGACGGAAAAGCAGGCATTGAGGTAGGAACCGAGATGGCTTGGGATTATGCAACCGATGCCGGTCTTCCCCGTGCTTTCTTCATCAATAAATTTGACGACAACGAGGCACGTTTTGCAAGAGTGCTGGACTCGTTGCACGATACCTTTGGTAAAAACGTCTGCCCTCTGACCATCCCGATGGTCAAGAACGGCGAGGTTGTAGGTGCGATCGACCTGATCGATCAGAGCGCGCACGTATTTGATGAAAACGGACGTCATAGCATCGAGCTGATTCCCGAGGAATCCAAGGAAGCGGTTGAGAAATTCCGCGATATGCTCATGGAAGCAGTTGCAAGCACCGACGAAAATCTGATGATGAAATACTTCGAGGGAGAGGAGATCTCCTATATGGAAGCCATTACGGCAGTCCATGAGGGTATCATTCACGGTGACATCGTTCCCGTATTCTGCGGCGCGGCTACCAAGCTTTGGGGTGTTTGGACGATGCTGGATAAGATTACCGAGTCCTTCCCCCGTCACACCGCAAAGAAGGTTGAACAGCTGACAGACGGCGGCGAGATCGAGATTTCCCCCGAGGGCGAGCCTTCGGTATTCGTCTTCAAGACGGTCGCAGACCCCTTTGTTGGAAAGATGTCCTTCTTCAAGGTCATGGGCGGTACACTCAAGCGCGACCTGACGATGAAGAATCAGACCACCGGCGATGCAGAAAAGTTTGCACATATTTACACCATCAAGGGCAAAAAGCAGGTTGAGGTTGAGGAATTGGCTTGCGGTGACATTGGTATGGTTGCAAAGCTGAACAACACCAACACCAATGACACCCTGACCTGGAACAAGGATCTGGCATACGCGCCGACTACCTTCCCCACGCCCTACATGGTCAAGGTGATGATTCCCGTCTCCAAGGGAGATGAGGGCAAGATCTCTCAGAGCATCTCCAAAATGGTGGAGGAGGATTACACCCTTCGCTTTGAGAACGATGCCGAGACCAAGCAGCTTCTGATCTACGGACTTGGCGAGATGCACCTGGCAGTGCTCTCCGCAAAGCTCAAGGCTCGCTTCGGTCTGAACGTTCGCTTTGAAGTTCCCAAGATTGCTTACCGTGAAAAGATCACAAAGTCGGTTGATGTAGAGGGCAAGCACAAGAAGCAGAACGGCGGATCGGGTCAGTTTGGACACGTTAAGATTCGCTTTGCTCCGGGTGAGGGAGAGGGACTGTCCTTCAACGTATCGGTTGTTGGCGGAACTGTTCCGAAGAACTTCTACCCCGCAGTTGAAAAGGGACTGCAGGATGCAATGGCAAAGGGCGCGGCAGGATTCCCCATGGTATGCCTCGCGGCAGATCTGTATGACGGATCCTATCATGCAGTTGACTCCGACGAGCTTTCCTTTAAGACCGCTGCTTCCCTGGCATACAAAAAGTGCCTCGAGATGGCGGCTCCCGTGATCCTGGAGCCTGTGGGAGATCTCAACATCACCGTTCCGGAATCTCTGGTGGGTGACGTCATGGGCGACCTCAACAAGAGACGCGGAAGCGTGATGGGCATGGAGCCTGCAGCGCGCAAGGGCTACACCGTTGTTCAGGCGGTCGCTCCCAAGGCAGAGCTGATGGATTACCCCACGGTTCTCCGCGCTATGACGCAGGGCAGAGGATCCTTTGCGTTTACGGTAACCGGCTATGACACCGTTCCCGCAAACCTTGCAGCAAAGATCAAGGAAGAATATGCACAGGCATAATCCATAAAGATGCCCGCCTCTCCCCATGTGGGAGAGGCGGTCTCTGTATTTAAGCTTCGATTACAGAAATTCCATAGCTTGAAGCATACTTTGCAGCGTAGGAATTTTTGGGACAGATAAATTTGAGCGCAGAGGAACAAAGCTCAAACGCCCCATATTCGATTGCGTTTACCGACGTCGGGAGGGTCACAGATTGCAATTTGTAGCTACCGTAGAAGGCAAACCAATCGATCGTTGTCACTCCCTCGGGCAGGCGCACCTCCTCGACCTTGGAATTGCGGAACGCCCCCTCCCCGATCGCCACAACGGGATAGCCGTCTATGCGCTCGGGGATCTGAACTGTCTTTTGGGAGCCGAGATAAGAGGTAATGACAGCAGATCCGTCGCGGATGGTATAGGTGTAATCCGGGGTCGTTGGAACAGAGGGATCCTCTGAATCGTCCTCCCCGGGAGTTTGAGAGGTAGAGACGGAGGCAAGCAACGCCTCCAATGCGTCAATTTTTTTCTCATACTCGGCCACTTGCTCTGCCTGCTCGGTGCGAAGCGCTTCGAGCTCCTGCTGGAGCTGGAGGATCAACTCGCGATAGGCTTGCAGATTTTCGGGGGATTCTTGCTTTTCTCCCCCCTCCGTCTTCCCTTCTCCGGCGGAAGTGTTGCACCCGCCAAAAAGCAGGATGCAGGCAAGTAAGGTCAGAATCAGTTTGATCGGTTTCATCATCAAATCTCCTTTCTTTTCCGTTCGGCATAGGTCTGCCGACGCCTATATCCTACCACAGACACCGTGTCAAAAACAAGGGAAGGATGTTGGTAGATCATTTTTTGTTTGTGACAAAGAATTTCATATCTCCCCTTGACATTTTCGAAAAAATCAAGTATAATATACTTTGTTCAGCAAAAAACACATAACACGGACCATTAGCTCAGTTGGTCAGAGCTCCCGGCTCATAACCGGTCGGTCCAAGGTTCGAATCCTTGATGGTCCACCAAAACCAGGTCGGGTGATGCAACGCATCACCCGACCTGGTTTTCGTTTGCCTGCACGTTCGAACCTTTGCAAATTCGAAGAATTTGCCAAGAAAATGCGCCAACTCCACACTTCAAAATTTTATGGAAAGGCGCATTTTTAGGTTCAGAATCCTTGATGACAAAGCGGGTGATGCAACGCATCACCCAACCTGGTTTTCGTTTGCCTGCACGTTCGAACCTTCGCAAATTCGCAGAATTTGCCA
>JAZQVI010000035.1:0-6586 GCA_045631745.1 Eubacteriales bacterium | reverse complement strand
TCTCGGATGAGGATCGCCCGGGACATATGGAGCGTTCCAAAAAGTCTCTGTATATGCTTGCTGAATTTGCAAAGACCAAGGGAGCTGTGATGTGCGTAGAGAATCTTCCTCGCACCTGCCTTGGAAAGAATTCGGGGGAGATGCTGGAGCTGCTCTCGGCACACCCCGATCTGCGCGTGTGCTTTGATACCAACCATCTTTTGCAGGAACCGTTTGTAGATTTTATCCATGCGGTGGGGGACAAGATCGTGACGCTGCACGTGTCCGATTATGACTACATTGATGAGAAGCATTGGTTCCCCGGAGAGGGGCTTGTGGACTGGCATTTGCTCTACAACACCCTTAAAGAGGTGGGCTACGATGGCGTATGGATGTACGAGTGCGGTATTGGGGACCCCAAAAACCGTCGCACGAAAAAGCTGACCTGCAGGGATCTGGTTCAGAATGCAGATGAGATTTTTACAGGAAAACCTGTTACCTCGTACCTGCTCGAAAAGCCTGTATAAAACAGAGAGGGCGTCAAGCACCGATTGGTGCTTGACGCCCTCTCTGTATTTAGATTCTGTAGATTTCTGCGGGATCGATCTTGCCTGCTTCCGTCTCTGCAATAATCTGCTCGGCTTCCGTCGCGTTGTCAATTCCCAAAATCATCAGAGCCTTTCCGTGAATGTGTCCCACCGAGGCGTACATATATTTCACCTCGAGGTTCTTCTCGGAGAGAAGATTGACGACCTTTGCAAATCCGCCGGGGACGTCCCCGATGGCAACAGCCAATGCCTCTGTGATCTTTGCGACCACACCGGCGGAGCGCATAACGTCAACCGCCTTTTCGGGATCGCTCACCAGCATACGGAGAATACCGTAGTCGGTGGAGTCTGCCAAGGAGAGCGCGCTGATATCAATGCCGTTGGTGGCAAGGATGTCTGCAAGCTCGGAGAGTCTGCCCGTCTTGTTTTCGATAAATGCACAAACCTGCTTTACGATCATGGTGAAGTCTCCTCCTTAGAGTTTTCTCTTGTCGTTGACACGCTTTGCTTTGCCTTCGCTTCTGGCGATGGACTTGGGGTTCACCAGGTGAACCTTGACGCCGAGTCCAAGCGCGGAGCGGAGCTTTTCGGCGATCTGACGCTCTACGTTAGCGATAGACTTCACGTCATCGGCAAAGAATGCGTCGCTCATTTCCACATCAAGATCAAAGGTGTCATTGTTGTCAACACGGTCAATGGTGATGAAGTAATTGGGGGTGATCTCGCCACCGCCGATCGAGAGAAGCACCTCTTCAATCTGTGAGGGGAATACGTTGACGCCACGAATGATGAGCATATCATCGCTTCTGCCGTTTGGCTTCATCATTCTCACGTGTGTTCTTCCACACTTACAAGGCGCATATTCCAGGCGGCAAATGTCTCTGGTGCGGTAGCGGATGGCGGGGAACCCCTCCTTGGTGATGGTGGTGAGCACCAATTCTCCCGTTTCTCCTGCGGGGAGCACCTCGCAGGTGTCGGGGTCAATGATCTCGGGAATGAAGTGATCCTCCCAGATGTGCATGCCGCTCTGCTCAGGGCATTCGCAGCCAACACCGGGGCCGAGAATCTCGGACAGACCGTAAATATCGTACGCCTTAATTCCAAGCTTTTCCTCAATCTCACGGCGCATACTCTCACTCCAGGGCTCAGCTCCGAAGATACCTGCCTTGAGCTTGAGCTGATCCTTCAGTCCTGCGCGCTCGATCTCCTCACCGATGTACAGGGCATAGGAGGGGGTACAACAGAGAATGGTTGCGCCAAAGTCGATCATGTTCTGGATCTGCAAAGGGGTGTTTCCGGAAGACATGGGGATGATGGTTGCGCCGATGCGACCAGCGCCGTCATGTGCGCCAAGACCTCCCGTGAACAGACCGTAGCCGTAGGATACCTGAACGATGTCCTCATCGGTCGCACCGATTGCAGTCAGCATTCTTGCAAAGCAATCCGCCCACATATCCAGGTCGTTTTGCGTATATCCCACCACGATCCTCTTGCCGGTTGTTCCGCTGGATGCGTGGATTCTTTTAATATTTTTGAGGGGCTCTGCAAAAAGTCCGTAGGGGTAGTAATCACGGAGGTCCTTTTTGTAGGAGAAGGGGAGTTTCGACAGATCGTCAACGCTCTTGATGTCCTCAGGCTTCAGTCCCAGCTCATCCATACGCAGGCGGAAACATTCCACTCTTTCGTAAGTACGCTTGACCTGCCATGCAAGGCGTTCACCTTGGAGTGCCCGCAGCGCTTCTCTTGAGAGGGTTTCCTCTCTTTCGTTCCACATTGCCATGATTTTGTTCCTCGATTCGAGCATTATTGTTTTTTCGATATATCGTATCCTGCGTCAAACGCCTTGAGATTGATTTCCAGGAATTTGGGAGGAACAGTTGCCTTCAGTGCATCGATCCATGCGTCGCGGGGGATGTCGGTAGAGCCTGCCAGCACGCCGATCAGAACGACGTTGACCGCCTTTGCGCTGCCGCATGCTTCCGCAATCGAGAGGGCATCGAGGCTGATGACGTCTGCAAATTTCTGCAGCTCCTCAATAATTCCCTCCGGATATTCTGCCGCGCCGGTGATGACGGGCATAGGATCAATGGAGCGGTCGTTTACGATGATGCGGCCGCCTTTTTTGAGGTAGGGAAGTGCGCGAAGCGCCTCAAGGCGCTCAAATGCCAAAATAATATCTGCCTCCCCTTGGTCGATGATGGGGGAGAAGATCTCCTGTCCGTATTTTACGTAGGTTACAACGCTTCCGCCGCGCTGGCTCATGCCGTGTACCTCGGAAAGCTTGACGTCATAACCCTTTTCGGTCAGAAGTGTTCCGAGAATGCGGCTGGCAAGAAGGGTTCCCTGGCCGCCGACACCGACGATCATAATATTCTTGCTGGACATTATCTTTCCTCCTTTTTGATTGCGCCGAAGGGGCAAACTGCCGTGCAAAGTCCGCAACCGTTACACTGAACGGAGTCGATTACAGCCTTGCCGCCCTTAAAGCTGATGGCGGGGCATCCAAGCTTCATGCAAAGCTTGCAGCTCTTGCAGGTGTCTGCATCTACGCGGCAAACACCCGAATATTTTACGGTCTTGAGCAGGGCGCAGGGGCGTTGAACGATGATGACCGAGGGCTCGTTGCAGGCCAGTTCCTCCTTCAGAGCTGCCTCCAGTCCCTTGACGTCGAAGGGATCCTCCACACGCACGCGGTCAATGCCGATGGCGTGACAGAGCTTGAGCAGGTCTACCGCACGCGTTTCCTCGCCGCGAATGGTCTTACCCGTTGTGGGATTATCCTGATGTCCCGTCATACCCGTGATGGAGTTGTCCAGGATCAGAACGGTGTTGTTGCCTTTGTTATAAACGATATCAATCAGTCCGGTGATGCCCGAGTGCATAAAGGTGGAGTCGCCGATCACAGAGACCAGCTTCTTATTAAATTCCTCGCCTCTCGCCTTGCTCATTCCGTGAGCTGCGCTGACCGATGCGCCCATGCAGATGGTGGTATCCACGCTTGCAAGGGGAGCCGCCGCACCAAGGGTGTAGCAGCCGATGTCGCCCGAGACAGTCACGCCGAGCTTCTTGAGCACGTAGAAGGTTCCTCTGTGAGGGCATCCTGCACACATGACAGGAGGACGCGCGGGAATGTTTTCGATGGAGGAGGTTTGTGCCTCGGTCTTCTCGCCGAGGACCGCAGAGCGGATCATGTTTTGCGAATATTCGCCGAGCAGAGAGAAATACTCCTTGCCCTTGACCTTAACACCCAAAGCGCGAATGTGCTGTTCAAAAATGGGATCCAGCTCCTCAATGCACCAAAGCTCGTCAAGACCCTTGGCAAAGTCCAGGATCAGCTTCTCCGGCAGGGGATAAACCATACCGAGCTTGAGGTAATTTGCGCGGTTTCCGAGCGCTTCCTTTGCGTACTGATATGCAACGCCCGAGGTGATTACGCCGATCTTTGCGCCATTGTTCTCTACGCGGTTGAAGGAGCAGTTCTCCGCCAAAGCACGCAGCTTTTCAATGCGTTCCTCTACAACCACGTGTCTGCCCTTTGCGTTTGCAGGCATCATGACGTTCTTGCGAATGTTCTTCTCATAAGGCTTGAGTGCGACGTCTTCTCTGTCGCAAAGCTCCACCAAGCTCTGAGAGTGGGAGACGCGGGTGGAAAGACGAACAAACACAGGCGTGTCGTACTCCTCACTCAAGGCAAATGCAGCCTTGGTGAATTCCTTACATTCTGCAGAATCCGAGGGCTCAAGCATGACGATCTTTGCCGCCTCGGCATAGTGGCGGGAATCCTGCTCATTCTGGGAGGAGTGCATTCCGGGGTCATCTGCAACGCAGAAGACCAATCCGCCGTTTGCGCCGATGTAGCTGACGGTAAATACCGGGTCAGCCATGACGTTGAGTCCTACGTGCTTCATGCAGGACATGGCGCGAGCACCGCCAACAGACGCCCCGATGGCAACCTCTGCGGCAACCTTTTCATTGGGGGCCCATTCTACAAAAATATTTTCGTACTGTACGATGTTTTCGGTAATCTCGGTGCTGGGGGTTCCGGGATAGGAGGAAACCACGCTCACACCTGCTTCGTATGCGCCGCGGGCAACTGCGGCATTTCCAAGTAACAACTTTTTCATGGATGTATTTCCTTTAAAAATCTTCGATTTTTTATTGCTTGATTTCGTTCTCGTCTGAAATGAGATTTGCCGCACCGTAACGCTGACGCAGGGCGGGCTTTTCAATCTTTCCCGTGGGGTTGCGAGGGATCAGATCGAAAAATACGCGGCGGGGGCGCTTATAGCGAGGAAGCTCCATGCAGAATGCGTCGAACTCCTCGGCCGTCATAGACTCGCCCTCCTTGATCTCAACAATCGCCGCCGCGATCTCGCCCAGTCGACTGTCGGGCAGACCGATGACTGCGGCATCCTTGACCTTTGGATGCTTGCGGATGTGGTTCTCAATTTGAACGGGGTAGAGGTTTTCTCCGCCCGTGATGATAACGTCCTTCTTGCGGTCAACCAGCCAAATAAATCCGTCCGAGTCCTCCTGCGCCATGTCTCCCGTAAAGAGCCAGCCGTCGGCAAGAACCTCGTCGGTGGATTTCTGATCCTTGTAATAACACTTCATGACACCGGGGCCTTTGACTGCAAGCTCACCGATCTCGCCTCTCGGGACGGTCTGCTTTTTGTCATCCACGATGCGGACCTCCCAGCCGTAGCCCGCTTTTCCGATGGCGCCGACCTTGTGAATGTTCTCTACACCGAGATGGACACAGCCTGGGCCGATGGATTCGCTCAGACCGTAGTTGGTATCGTATTTGTGACTTGGGAAGACTGTCTTCCAGCGTCTGATGAGGCTGGGTGGAACTGGCTGTGCACCGATGTGCATGAGACGCCACCGAGAGAGGTCGTAGTCCTTAAGATTGATCTCTCCGCGGTCAATGCTGTCGAGAATATCCTGCGCCCACGGCACCAGGAGCCAAACGATGGAGCAGGCCTCCTGCGAGGCGGTTTGTACAATCAGCTCGGGCGTTGTACCCTTGAGCAAAACCGCTCGGGAGCCTACAACGAGGCTTCCGAACCAGTGCATTTTAGCACCGGTGTGATAAAGGGGCGGAATACACAGGAATACATCATCCTTGGTTTGCCCGTGGTGATTCTGCTCAACGGCTGCCGCGTGTGAAAGGCTGCGGTGATCGTGGAGGATCGCTTTTGGGAAACCGGTCGTTCCGCTGGAAAAATAGATTGCGGCGTGATCGTTCTCTGTGAGTGTGACAAAGGGGTCGGCAGAGGGTTGGGCTGCTGTGAGAGCGTCGTAGCTCTCTGCAAAGTAGGGACAATCGTTTCCCACATAGATCCGCATACCCAGATCGGGAGTCGTCTCCATTGAGAGCTCAACACGTCCAATGAATTCGGGACCGAATACCAGGTGTTCTGCATCTGCCTTTTTGAGACAGTAGCTGATCTCGTCCGCAGCATAGCGATAGTTAAGAGGAACTGCGATGGCGCCTGCCTTGAGAATTCCAAAATAAATGGGAAGCCATTCCAAACAGTTCATCAAAAGGATCGCGACCTTCGTTCCTTTTTGAATGCCTCTGGAGAGCAAAAGGTTTGCAAAGCGATTGGATTTATCGTCAAACTCCTTCCAGGTCATCTCGCGTCTTCCGCTGACGCCTGTGGGGTGAGTGAGGGCAAATTCACGCCAGGATTTTCCGCCTTTGTCGGAGGTCGTGGGGGTGATCTCCACCAGCGCAACATCGCAGGGGAATTCTTTGGCGTTCTTTCGCAGTAAATCGGTAATGGGCATTGGGGGTATCCGCCTTTCAAGTCGAATCGTGTAATATCCTTTATTGTATCATTAAATGTAAGGTTTGTCAATAGAATTTCATGGAACACACATGAAAAAAACGACCGTATCAAGCTCTTTGGAACTGAATTGGTCAGATAAATCCTTGAGGGAAAGAGCAGCCGGCGCCTCAGTGGGGCGCCGGCTGCTCTTTTGCTTATCGGCTCAGCTTTTGTTTGGGAATATCAATCCCAAAAAAAGGGATCAAAAGGAATTCTCCAAAAAGG
>JAZQVI010000034.1:0-10442 GCA_045631745.1 Eubacteriales bacterium | reverse complement strand
GATGAAGGTTGAGGATGTTCGCAACGCGATTCCCGTAGATTCTGTTGCAGAAGACATTAAGGTCAAGAAGGCAATGGATCTCGTGAAGGAAAAGGCAGTCACGAAATAATCTGAACGCTGATTGAACCGGAAGTCGCCTATGCAATTTCCGGTTCAAAATTCTATATGAAACGAGGTAAAAATGTATGTTTGATCCGAGAAACCTATCCCGCGACGCGCTGGTCCCAATGGTGGTTGAGCAAACCGGCAGAGGCGAGCGCTCCTATGATATCTTCTCTCGTCTGCTCAATGACCGCATCGTTTTTCTCTCTGATGAAGTCAACGATACTACCGCTTCCCTTGTGGTCGCGCAGATGCTCTTCCTGGAGGCGCAGGATGCAGAGAAGGAAATCTCCTTCTATATCAACTCTCCCGGTGGCTCTGTGACCGCAGGCATGGCAATTTACGATACGATGCAGTTTATCAAGTGCGACGTTTCCACCATCTGCATTGGCATGGCGGCAAGCATGGGCGCGTTCCTGCTTTCCTCCGGAACTAAGGGTAAAAGATTTGCTCTTCCCCACAGTGAGATCATGATTCACCAGCCCTTGGGCGGTGCGCGCGGTCAGGCGACCGACATTCAGATCCAGGCAGAGCAGATCCTTCGCGTCAAGCGCACCCTCAATGAGATCCTTTCCGAGAACACCGGAAAGCCTCTTGAGATCATTGAGCGCGACACAGACCGCGACAACTACATGACTGCCCAGCAGGCACTGGAATACGGATTGATCGACAAGATCATTGCAAAAAGACCCTAATTGCACGGGAAAGGAGTCATGCTGAAACATGGCAAACACACCAAATAAGAGCATTCACTACTGCTCCTTCTGCGGCAGAAGCGAAAAGGCTGTACAGTTTCTCATTCCCGCGCCGACCGGAGCGGCATTCATTTGCGACGTCTGCATCGAGGATTGCAACGATCTGATCCAGGATGCAATCGAAGAACAACACTTCGAAAAGCTTTCCATGGAGGAGCTTCCCCGCCCTATTCAGATCAAGGAATCGCTTGACCGATTTGTAATCGGGCAGGACGAGGCAAAGATCGCGCTGTCTGTAGCGGTTTACAATCACTACAAGAGAATCCTTTCCAAGGACAATACCAAAAAAGCAAAGGGCAAAAAGAAAAAAGCACCGGTTGAAGAGGTTAACGAACCGGAGGATACCGTTGAGCTGCAAAAGAGCAACGTCCTCCTCCTCGGCCCTACGGGCGTCGGAAAAACCTATCTTGCACAGACACTTGCAAAAACCATGAAGGTTCCCTTTGCGATCGCAGATGCAACCACGCTGACCGAGGCGGGATACGTCGGAGAGGACGTCGAGAATATTCTCCTCCGTCTGATCCAGGCGGCAGATTATGACGTAGAGCTGGCAGAGCGCGGGATCATCTATATCGACGAAATTGATAAGATCGCGCGCAAGAGCGAGAACCGCTCCATCACGCGAGATGTTTCGGGCGAAGGCGTTCAGCAGGCACTTCTGAAGATCCTTGAAGGAACCGTTGCAAACGTGCCTCCCCAAGGAGGCAGAAAGCATCCCAATCAGGAATTCATTCACATCAACACACAAAACATCCTCTTTATCTGCGGCGGCGCGTTTGAAGGACTGGAGGGTGTGATTGAGAAGCGCAAGGGCAATCAGACGATCGGCTTTAGCGGTGAAATTTTGACCAAGAACCAACGCCGAGAAAGCGGCCTTTTCAAGGACGTTATTCCGCATGACATTGTAAAGTTTGGTCTGATCCCCGAGCTGGTCGGACGAATCCCCGTGATCGTCTCTCTGGAGGACCTGGATCGCAATTCCCTTGTTCGCATTCTGACCGAGCCCCGCAATTCTCTCATCAAGCAATATCAAAAGCTGTTCTCCATGGATGATGTGGAACTGGAATTCAGCCAGGAAGCGCTTGAAGCGGTTGCAGAGCTTGCATTGGATCGACACACCGGTGCGCGTGGTCTGCGTGCGATCCTTGAGAATGCAATGACAAAGCTCATGTATGAAATTCCCTCCCGCCGCGACGTTGCAAAGGTGATTATCACCCCTGCGTGCATTCGCAAAAGTGGAGACTGTGAGTTTGTTTACCGCAAGGATCTGATCGAGAGCGAAGAAGAAACAATCGCATAAAAAACGGCGAAAGCGAATTCCGTGGGAAAGCGCTTTCGCCTTTTCTGTTCGATACCTTCTATGGGTTGAAATTCAGCAACCGCAGTTTCCTTGACGTTCAGGACGGTCGAATCGTTCTGTATGACAGCGATCGGGAGAGCATGAAAATTCTCCACTCGGGAAAGGCATCGTTCTGAAAACACGGCAGGGATCATCTTCCTCCACCGTAATACATTCCTTTTCGGGAATTGCATACTCGGTTGCATGAATCAAAAGCTGGGTGGGACGAACAATTCGAACAACCGAGAAAATTCCAAGAGACACCGTCAAAAAGCGCTGTACTTCATGATCGTCAAAGCAAGGCGGCGCATCAAAGCGGTTCATCATACTATCGGGAATGTCATGCTCACAGCAGCAACAGCAGCAGTTACATTCGCTCGCCTTTTCCACGATCTTGCTTCCCAAAAGCACAGGCTCAACAACCTCAACTACGGCAGTCGGGGTGTTCTGCGCGCCATAGCAAGGCTCGGGACATGAACAGAAACCGTTTTCCTCAGAGGACCGGTACACATTCACATGACATTCCCCACCGTAAAGGATCACGCGCTTCTCAAGAACCGCGATTCCTTCCAGCTCCTGGGAACGTCCGCAGGAAATGCACGCCTCGAAGGTAACCTTGATATAGAAACGAATGGTTACCGCATAAAATCCGCGGTTAAACTGAATAGGATCGAGACCGATGTTACTCCACATCAGCTTTGCGCTCTTGGCGCGAATGCTTCCCGTCCGCTCCAGGATCTCATTTCCGTAACGGGAAAGATAGACACGCACATTTTCATAGCAATCCCGATCCCGACAGGAATCAAGGATGCGATTGGTTTCGACAGAAACGGTGTCTCCCGAAGGGTGTGGAAAACACGAAAACTTGTTATCCGCCATAATTCCTAATCTCCTTCTCAGATGGTCTGAAGAGAAATCTCCTCGCTATCATTTTATGCCACCCGCATTTTTTTGACACCTCGATCCGACATCCTTCGCAAAATTGTTAACATTCATAGAAAAGTATTGAAAACAAACAGCAAATATATTATAATAGTAGCAATCTGTTATTCAGAAAGGAAATACACAATGCTGAAACGATCCCTGATTGCCCTGATCCTTGTCGTCGCGTGCTTGTTGTCCGGATGCAAAAAGCTTAGCGATGACAAAAAAATCCCCACCGAAAATGACAATAAAAATCTTTTAAATGCTACCCCCTCTAATGTAGAGGATCTCATCGGAAAATGGTATAGCGAGAGCTCTGCCGCGGTATTTGAGTTTTTTGGAGACAATACCGTCACGCTCTATGAGATAACGCCCGGATATTATGAATATGACATTTGCCAAACAGGAACTTACACCTATGATGGCATCACGCTGACACTGAAGTTCCCTACCTCCGAAACGGAAATCACCTTTACCTGCTCGGTGGACAAGAACGGAATGAGCATGATTGAATCCTTCCAAACCTTGGAATTCCTTCCGATAAACGATCTTCCCACCGCGCACCCGACCTATACCTTCCCCAATTTCGAGACGCTTGTGCAAACCACTCCCCTGCCAAGCGGGAATTACACAGGACTAACGATTGAATCTGACATCACAAGGGAAAGTATTCTTGAACAGCTCACACTCGAATACTGGCTTTATATTTTATCCTCTGACAAAACAAAATTCAATAGCCTTCCCAAGCTGGAAAACGGTGTTGCCGCAGAAGGTGATTTCGTTAACATCAATTATGAAGGAAAACTTAATGGTGTGGCATTCGAAGGCGGAACGGCTGAGAATCAGATCATCTGTGTCAAGGACGGCACGGGTATGATCGACGGATTCTGCATCGGCGTCATTGGAAAAGAGGTAGGACAGACCTTTGACGTGACCGTGACCTTCCCCGAAAACTACCAAAGCACCGATCTTGCGGGCAAGGAAGCCGTCTTCACCATGAAGCTGAATTATATCTACGGAGACACCGTTCTGACCGATGAAGTCGCGGTTGAACAAAAGCAGGAGTCCCTTGAAGCATGGATCGACGTTATCTACAAGGAACAGTTGAATGAAAAGATCTGGGATCTGATTCCTGCCCTGAAGGACGCATCCCTCCCGGCAGATGCCTACAACTTCTTCCATCAGCACTATACGGATACCATCCATGAAACCGCGTTCAAATATTTTGACAACAACTACAGCGAGGCGCTGGCTTACTACGGATACACCGAAGAAACGCTGTTGGAATTCAGCAAAAATACTGCCCGCCACTATTTTCAAGGCGCACAGATTGCCGCGTTCTTTGGGCTCACCCCCTCGGAGGAATTGACCCAAGAGGTTCTGGAGGCATATATGGAGCTTTATGGGTTTACCGAGGCTCAGGCGAACGAGAACATTGAAGGCGAAGGAAAGCTTGAATTCCGCGCAAGACTTCTCCGCGCGCTTGCCGCAGAGTATCTGATTAAAAACAACACTTTTGTTGCAAAGAGTGCATAACAACCAATAAAGAAACGGTCATTCCCGCAAAAGCGAGAATGACCGTTTCTTTATTCTTCGGATTTGTAGTTCAAATTTACTTTGACGAGACTTTTCAGGGTTTGTCGGAGCACCTGATGCACATCGGCGTCAAGCTGCAAGCCTCGGAGTAGCCATCGGTTCTTGACAGATACAAGATCGGTAAGTGTCAGCGCGTTATCGGACGAAAGAATGCGATAGAGCGCTTCGCAAAGTTGTTCTCTCTGCTCAAGTGTCATCCCCTCGATCCATTTTTTCAGTGTTTTATCGTTGCGTCTGCTCTCAGCCGAAATACTTTTGACACGAACAAAGCCGCTTCCCATCACATCCCAGTTCAGACCGTTATGCTGCAGAAATCCCTTCTGACGGCTTTTGACAACCATGTAATCCTCCTCGTGCTCCAGAAGCATTCCGACGAGCGAGGATTGCGGAAGAAGGGTTTTGATCTGCGGCTTAATGCTCAGATAGCTTGGATCATTCAGAATACGGTCACGGAATCCGGGACCGTCAAAATTCCACACGCCAAGAATCCGCTTTTTGATTTCCGAATTGACGTTTACTGCAGAATAAACGGCTAAATTTCCGCCCTTGCTATGCCCGGCGATATAAAGCTTTCCCTTAAGGTGTTGCGCCGCAGTGCTGAGGTACTCTACCGCGTGTTTCTGTGCCGGGACCACATCCATGAAGCTCATGTTGAAGTCCTCTTTCCAGCCTACAATGGTATCGTCAGTTCCTCGAAAGGCCACAACACTCTCCCCATTTCCAAGCAGAAAGGTCACCGCCGAGAACTGCGTCTGCTCCTCCAAATCGATCCGATTGGTGTACGCCAACATCCCGACGCGGCGGAAACGCTTGGTTTCCTTGACAGCCTTGAGCAGCCGAAGAATATCCTTTGGAATAATCAGCCCAATAGAGGTTTTTCGCGGATCGGGATTTCTCATAAAAAAACTCGTTCCGGCTGCTTGAAGGGAGATCGGCTCCGAAAAATGCCATTCCGGAACGATATCTTTATAATCCACGTATGACAAAAGCGCAAAGATCAAGCCGTCAACCTCGTTGAAGGGAGCCTGCTCAAAGGACAGATCTCCTCTCCACGATACGTAATCAAACAGAGTTCCCAAGGTATCACCTCACCTTCACGAACTTGTTAAAATCAACCGTGATAAAGTCTCTTGGTTTCGTACACAGGCTCGCAGGTCAGGCGAATGCCCAGCTTTTTGACCGTGTGAACATCGGTTTCGGAAAGAATGACCGAGGAGTGCATCTCGCAACAACGAAGCCTTCCGAGCTCTGCCTGCGCCTTTGCAGCAATCGGATCGGTCACTGCACAGATCGAAAGCGCGATGAGAAGTTCTCCCAAGTGCAATCTCGGGTTGTTGCTGCCCAGGAGCTTGACCTTGAGATTGGTGATGGGCTCCAGGATTTCGGGGGAGATCAAGTTGATGCTGTCATCGATCCCTGCCATAACCTTCAGCGCGTTCAGCATTGCTGCCGAAACCGCACCGAGCAATCTGGATGTTCTTCCCGTCACGATCGTACCGTCCGGCAGCTCGATCGCAACCGCAGGCTTGCCCGTGTCAGCAGCCTTTTTATTCGCGGCGGTCGTGACCGCTCTGTAGGAAAGATCGATTCCCGCCTTCTGCATGATCAGCTTGAGCTTTTCTACATCGTGGAATTCTCCAACCTCACCCTGCTTGCGGTGGTCGCACACCGCCTGATAGTAGCGTCGAATGATCTCCATATTTGCCTCAGCGCGGACCGCTTTGTCATCAATGATGCAGTTCCCCGCCATGTTCACTCCCATATCGGTAGGCGAAGAATACGGAGATTCACCATTGATCTTTCGGAACATCGCGTTAAGCACCGGGAAGATCTCTACATCTCTGTTATAGTTGACTGCAGTCTTACCGTACGCCTCCAGGTGGAAGGGGTCGATCATATTCATATCGTTGAGGTCAACCGTTGCCGCCTCGTACGCAAGGTTAACAGGGTGCGTCAGTGAAAGATTCCACACCGGGAAGGTCTCAAACTTCGCATATCCTGCGTGAACACCGCGCTTCTGATCGTGATAGATCTGGCTCAGACAAACCGCCATTTTTCCACTGCCGGGACCGGGTGCGGTCATAACCACGAGCGAACGACTGGTCTCGATATAATCGTTTCTCCCGTAGCCCTCATCACTGACGATGCGCGCGATGTCGGAGGGATAGCCCTCAATGGAATAGTGCTGATAAACCTTAACGCCAAGCGCCTCCAGACGCTGACGGAACTTTGCCGCTGCGGGCTGCTCCTGCCAGCGTGTGAGAACCACGCTTCCAACCAAGAGCCCAAAGCTGCGGAAAGCGTCGATCATACGTAATACGTCAAGATCGTACGTAATTCCAAGATCCCCCCGCACCTTATTCTTTTCAATATCGTTTGCATTGATGACGATGACGATCTCCGCCTGCTCTTTGAGCTGGATCAGCATCTTGATCTTACTGTCGGGCGCAAATCCCGGCAGAACTCTTGCCGCGTGATAATCGTCAAACAGCTTTCCGCCAAACTCCAGGTAAAGCTTGCCGCCAAACTGTGCAATTCGGTCGCGGATATGCGCCGATTGTGTCTCTATATACAAGTCATTGTCGAATCCTTGACGGTACATCTTATCAATTCTCCTTATCTGTCACGAAGGACATCTGAAAGACGCCGTCGCGCTCAAATATGATCTTGGTCTCATACAGTTTTCTCATGGCGCGGATCAGATATTCAATATCTGCAACGCCAGCCGTTTCGTAGGCGGAATGCATGGCGAGCTGCGCCATGCCGATATCCACGGTACAAAGAGGAACGCGCGTGTTGGAAATGCTTCCGAGCGTCGAGCCGCCCGGCATATCGCTTCGATTGGAATACCACTGTACGGGCACATCCGCCGCCTCGCAGATCTTCTCAAAGATCATCGCTGAGATACCCTCGGTGGCGTATTTTTGGGAGGCATTAAATTTAACAACCACACCGCCGTTCATATGAGGCACGTTCTGCGCATCGCAAAGCTCAGGATGATTGGGGTGCCGCGCGTGCGCGTTGTCAGCCGACACCATAAAGGAAGATGCTAACAGGCATCTGCGATCAACGCCAACACGCTCACAGATGCGGTCGATCACATCCTGCAAAAAGACAGATCCCGCCCCCTGCTTGGTGGCGCTTCCCGTTTCCTCATTATCAGCGGCAAAATAGATCTGCAAGGAATCCTCACTTGCCTCTGCCTCACAGAAGCCGCAAAGCGTTCCGTAGGCGCACATGAGGTTATCAATCCGAGGCGCGGAGAAGAACGCATTTTCCGCTCCCCAAATGCCCCCTGCCATGCGGTTATAGACAAACAGCTCCTCTCCGACGATGTCCTCCTCGCGGCAATTCAGCTTTTCTGCGAGCAAAGCCTTGATGGCGGGACTTCCCTCCGCCATCGAATAGAGCGGAAGCATATCGGTTGCCATATTCCATGCGTATCCCGAATTGACGTTGCGATTCATGTGAATGGCGACATTGGGGATCATCAGAAGATCGCGATCCAAATTCACGGTCTTAGAGACATAACAACCGTCTTGATTGAGAATCACACGGCCTGCCAGGGAGAGAGGACGATCCATCCATGAGGAGAGGATGGTCGAGCCGTAAGCCTCGGTGTTCAATCTCACGTACTTGCCAAAAGCAGGAGAAAGGCTCTCATGCTTGAGCTTGAACATAGGCGAATCGGTGTGACTGGCGGCGATCAACGCCTGTCGCGGTGCCTTTGCGGGCATACGGAACGCAATGATTGACGACTGGTTTCTCGTCACATAATAGTTCTTCCCTGCGAGCAAATTCCAAGGCGCGGATTCATCCAGGCGGATATACCCCAAGTCCTCCAGGCGCGCAGAAATTTGCTCCACCGCATGAAATGCGGTCGGGCTCTTTTCAATAAACTCCAAAAGATTTTCAGCGGCAGATTGATATGCACGATACAATGCGATCACCCCTCATTTCGGTCATGACTTCCGTTTTGAAAAATACATCTTTATTATACAACACTTTTTATTTTTTCGCAATCCTTTTTTTTGAAATTGCGAAACAATTTTTCCTCATAACAGTTATGAATGTTGATTTATTCCGCTGAATAGACGGCCTTCGCCCCAAAAAGGACACATTGTCTTGGCAGACAAATGTGTGCTTTTTGGGGCGTTAAAGCGGATAAAAGTTGTCAAACGGAGGTGAAAACGAACAAAAGGCTCCACATTTTATTTTCTGCATCTCAATAAATTGGAATTTGATTAACGCACTTCAGAAATCCATTTCTTCGCCCAAGAAAACAAAATTTCGGACATCGAATTGAAATCTACCGTTCCGCCATTTTTTATGTTCAAGAAGGTGTCAACGATAACCCTTTCATCGGTTAAACAACATCTCGCAATTCACATTGATATTTTATATATTTACCTGTTTGCTTAAAAGCGATAGCCTGCACAACGAAAGAGGCAGATTTATATAATCCTCTCAAAATATCCTCGCTCTTTTCGTGCACCATATTGTGAACACATCCGTGATAAATATTGCAAGCACCGATTTTGATTGCTCTGTTAACGGTGGTTTCGTCAACAACTGTCACCACCTCCTCAAGGCTTCCTTTGATTGGTGTAAGATTCCACGATCTGCGCCACTCCTGCGCGTCAACAATGCTTGCGCTTGGCAAGCAGATGAAGGATATTCAGATGTGGCTCGGCCACTCGGACATCGGCACGACCGGAAACATTTATAGCCACCTTGACAGTCACAGCAAGGTGCAGACCAGTGCGGCGATATACGATGCGTTGACGGACTAAAGGGGAAAAGGAAAAGGGCTACCACATGGTAGCCCTTGGGGGTTAATAATTTGACAAATTGGAATTTGTTTGTTATGCGTGGAAGGGACATCTTTTTCCGATACACTGATTATTTTGCTTTGAATGGACACACTTGATGTCACCAAGTTCCATTTCAACGCCAAGGTGTTCCTTTGCAAACTCTACGGCTTTGATGATGGATATGTAGGAATCGCGCTTACAGCAACGAGGACCACCAACCTCACCGATTGCACCAAGTGCTGAAGATGTCATCTTATTTGACAATCCCCACGCTTCGTTTGCGAGAGGTGTCGAGCCTGTCACAATGGACACGAACATTCCGGCACTCACGCCTGCACCGCAAGCTCCCCAAAATCCGCAAGCACCGCCGGGAACTTTTCTTCCACGTGCTTGCATCTCGGAGAGTGCTTTTACAAGGTCAATATCACCGCCTGCATTCTTGTATGCGGTGAGAAGCGCCGAGCCGACCATCACGTGATGCTCGGGGCCGTGCATATGGCAGATCGGCAGAGCCATCAGCTTCTGAACGATCACGATTGGATTCTTCGAGCTTTCCGCAAGGCATACACCGACAATGCTGTCAATTCCCTGCGTGTGGCACTCGTTGCATACGTAATGACCGTTCTCGCAAGCAGTTTTACTGTTTTCTTTTTTATGGCAGATGGCGCATTCCATCAGCTCGTCATTTTCTAAATATTTCAGCGGCGCGCCGCAAATCAAACATTCGTCTTTCATTACCGTTCTCCTTTCGGCTGTTTTTTTGCTCGACAAATTGGAATTTGTTTTATTGTTTTCTGCTTACAATAATGTATGCGTTATCGGTTTCAATTACATTTACAACCGACATTGCGGTTTCTTCGATAATCAATGTTATATTATCGAGAGTATCGGGATACACCTTGATTTTGCGAG
>JAZQVI010000033.1:0-7719 GCA_045631745.1 Eubacteriales bacterium | reverse complement strand
AGCCTTTCGTAAAACCGTTGCCAACAGAAAAACACCACCAAAGAAAAATCCTTGGTGATGTTCGTGTTTTCTCCGCTAAGAATGCAGAGGAGAGGGGATGCCTTCTTTTTTGGCGCACCATGGCGGACTCGAACCGTCGACACCAAGCGTCGGAGGCTTGTGCTCTATCCATCTGGGCTAATGGTGCATATTCAATTTTGTTCGGCTTGCCGAACCATTGTATTATAGCACACTTTTACCCCGATTGCAAGCATTTTTTGAATTTTTTCATGTACATTGCTGTTTTTTTCACAGGCGCATTGACAAATCTTTACTTTTGAATTATAATGAATAAAGTATAAGATTATATACATTCTATTTGCAAAGAGAAGGACGTAAATTATGACAAGAAGTATTCCGGAAATGTTTGGCTGCATGGTGTTCAATGATGACGTCATGCGCGAGCGCTTGCCCAAGGAGGTCTATAAGTCTCTGACCAAGACCATTGGCGTGGGAAAGCAGATCGACCCCACCATTGCAGACGTGGTGGCAAACGCCATGAAGGATTGGGCGGTGGAGAAGGGCGCGACCCATTACACCCACTGGTTCCAGCCCCTGACCGGAGTGACCGCAGAAAAGCACGATGCCTTTATTTCTCCGGTTGGGCCCTGCAAGGTGGTCATGGAGTTTTCGGGCAAGGAGCTCATTCGCGGAGAGTCAGACGCCTCCTCCTTCCCCTCGGGCGGTCTTCGTGCCACCTTTGAGGCAAGAGGATATACCGCGTGGGACCCCGCTTCCTACGCCTTCGTCAAGGACGGCACCCTTTACATCCCCACCGCCTTCTGCTCCTACACGGGGGAGGCGCTGGACGCAAAGACGCCTCTGCTTCGCTCCATGGATGCGGTCAGCACCCAGGCGGTGCGTATCCTTCGCATCTTCGGAGATACACAGACCACGCACGTTGACGTGAACGTGGGTGCGGAACAGGAATATTTTATCATCGACCGCGCGATGTACGATCGCCGAAAGGATCTTGTCTATGCAGGACGCACCCTCTTCGGCGCGCCCGCGCCCAAGGGACAGGAGCTGGAGGATCACTACTTTGGCCCTCTCAAGACGCGCATCGCGGCGTTTATGTCCGACCTTGACCATGAGCTTTGGCGCATGGGGGTCAACTCCAAGACCAAGCACAACGAGGCGGCACCCGCTCAGCACGAGCTGGCGCCCATCTATGCAAACGCAAACATCGCGGTGGATCAGAATCTTCTCACCATGGAGTACATGAAGAAGATCGCAGAGAAGCATGATCTCGTATGCCTGCTCCACGAGAAACCCTATGCCGGTGTGAACGGCTCGGGCAAGCACAACAACTGGTCCCTGACCGCAAACGGAAAGAATTTGCTTGACCCCGGAAAGACACCTGCCGAGAATGCGCAGTTCCTTTTGATCCTGGCGGCTGTTATCAAGGCAGTGGACGATTACCAGGAGCTTTTGCGCGTATCGGTCGCGCACGCGGGCAACGATCACAGATTGGGTGCGAACGAGGCACCTCCCGCTATCGTTTCGGTCTTCATCGGTGAGGAGCTGGATACGATCGTGGATTCGATCGTGGGCGGAACTGCATACAAGGGCAGAAAAAAGGCGATGATGGATTTGGGAATTCCCACCATCCCCGTCTTCCGCAAGGATACCACCGACCGCAACCGCACCTCTCCCATCGCATTCACGGGTAACAAGTTCGAGCTTCGTATGCCTGGATCGTCGCAGAATATCGCATTCCCCAACACCGTCCTCAACACCGCTGTGGCGGAGTCCTTCCGTCAGTTTGCTGACATCATCGAGGCGTCGGACAACCGCGAGGAGGCGATCGCCCGCGTGATCAAGGATACCCTCAAGGCGCATCGGCGCATCCTCTTTGACGGAAACGGCTATTCGGAGGAGTGGGAGAAGGAAGCTGCGGCAAGAGGCCTTTGCAACCTTCGCACCTCGGTTGATGCCTACGAGGCGTTCATGGCGCAAAAGAACATCGATCTGTTCTCCTCCTTCGGGGTGATGAACGAGACCGAGATGCGTTCCAGAGAGGAGATCCTCTTTGAGAACTATTCCAAGATCATCAACATCGAGGCGTTGACCATGATCGTGATGGCATCGCGTGATTACATTCCTGCCGTGGAGAACTTCATGGCAGAGATCGCAGACGCGGCGGCAAAGAAGCGCACCGTCTGCAAGAACATCTCCTGCGCGGTGGAGGAGGAGCTTCTCGTTACTCTGTCCGAATGGAACGACCGCGCTTATGCAAAGATGAAGGAGCTGAAGGCAATCGAGACCGAGGCGGCGGCAATGACCGACGTCAAGGCGCGTGCGCGTTGCTACTGTGACCGCGTGCTGCCTGTGATGGAGGAACTGCGTGAGGCGATTGATACCATGGAGACCCTGACCTCCTCCCGTCACTGGCCGGTACCGACCTACGGGGACATGATGTTCAGAGTTTAAACCAAGAAACCACGGAGCGTGATCTGTAAATGGGAAAATTTGATGGAATATTACTCGCAACCGATCTCGACTCTACTCTGCTTGACGGTCGCCGCCGCATCAGCGAGGGCAACCGACGTGCCATTGAAGTCTTTGAAAGGGAAGGGGGGCTCTTCACCTACGTCACGGGGCGCACGCCCTTCGGTGCGAAGGTGATTCTGGATCAGATGATCCCCCGCATCCCCTTTGGCTGTCTCAACGGCGGCGGTATCTACGATGCAAACACCGATCAATACGTGTGGCGTGCAGAGCTTGACCCGAAGGTGGAGGCACTGATCGACTTCGTTCATGCGCGCTTTCCCGAGGTGGGGATTGAGCTTTGCGGCTTTGACAACGCGTGGGTGCTTTGCCGCAATCACATTGTCAACGAGCACATGGAGCTGGAGGGACTATGCTTTGCCGATGCGACCTTTGACGCGGTCAAGGACATGGGCATCGCCAAGGTACTGCTCATGACCGAGGCAGATCGCATTGGAGAGCTGGCGGAGGCGATCTCCTCCCACCCCTTGGCATCTGCGTTTTCCTTCGTGCAATCGGCGGAGCAGTATTACGAGGTTCTGCCCCATGGTGCGAGCAAGGGCGCACTTCTGTTGCGACTTGCAGAGATGCTGAACATCTCGCCCGACATGACCGTTGCGGTGGGGGACAATCAAAACGACGTGAGCATGATCCGAGCGGCGCGTCTTGGCGTGGCAGTCGCAAATGCGACGCCTGTGGCAAAGGCGGCGGCAGATCTTGTGCTTGACGTGACAAACGAGCAGGACGCGATCGCCCATCTGATCGCGCGGATGGAGAGGGAACTCTCCCTTTGAAAAAGAATAAAAAATGAAATATGAATACGCATATAGGAGGACTTGACGAAATGGCTAACCAATTTGAAAGAGGACATATTGGAATGAACATCTGGCACGATATCGAGGAGAGTCGTATTCAGTCCAAGGATTTCACTGCCGTGATCGAGATTCCGAAGGGAAGCAAGTGCAAGTACGAGCTGGATAAGCACACGGGTATTTTGCAGCTCGACCGTATTCTCTATACCTCTACACACTATCCCGCAAACTACGGCTTCATTCCCCGCACCTATGCCGATGACGGAGACCCGTTGGACGTTTTGGTGCTGTGCTCCGAGCCCATCTATCCCCTCACCCTTATCCGTGTCTACCCCATCGGGGTGATGCGTATGCTGGATGGCGGAAAGATGGATGATAAGATCATCGCCGTGCCCTTCTCTGACCCCACCTACCTCGGAATTGAGTCCATCGACTCGCTGCCCCCCCACATTTTTGATGAAATTGTTCACTTCTTCTCGGTCTACAAGCAGCTCGAAAACAAGCAGACCGCTGTTCAAAGTCTCTTTGGCCCTGCCAAGGCAGTTGAAATCATCGAAGATGCAATCGACTGCTATCGCAAAACCTTTGTTGAGGGGAAGGAGTAAGATAAGGTCGCGGACGCTGTCCGCACCTGCATAGGGGACTTTTCGTAAAAGTCCCCTATGAACCCCCAAAACTTTCCGACGAAAAAGAATAGGCAAATCAAATCGAGGACGTGCGAACATCGTGCGCCCTCTATTATTTTGTGCGCGGAAAGTGTGCCACGGTTCTTACTTCAATTCAAACATCGCCTGCATGGGAAGTTCAATGGATAGACGGGAAGGCACTCCCGAAAGAATCCAGGGGCCGCCGAGACCCTGGATTCTCACGATGTAAGTTTATGATGGAATAACATCATCGAGGGATGTGGCAAATTTTTTACACCACAAAAACCATCCCATAAAAAAAGAATTTGCCAAAGCCCCCGTTCCAAGACGGAATGGGAGCTTTGGAAAGTTTCTTGAGAGAGGGAGGGTTTGGGAGGGGGAGGACTTCTTTACCGAAAGAAGTCCTCCCCCTCCCGGGGTCTTCCCCCTCTCCCAAGGTCTTCCCCCCTCACGAAAAGCTTTGTCGGTCGGGATCTCCGAGCGAGGCGGTGAAGCGGAGGTGATTTTCCTGCATTTCGGCGCGAGCGGCAGCATCCTGGACGGCGTCGCCCAGTCCGAAGCTAATGGCAATAGCGGTATTGACGCGATCCATCATCACCGTGTCGAGGTGCCCCATCTTTTCTTTGAGACGGCGCTTGTCAATGGTGCGGATCTGCTCCAAGAGAATCACCGAATCCTTCTGAAGTCCAACCTTTTCGGCGTAAACGTCGATGTGCGTGGGAAGGTGTGTCTTGCTCATGCGGGAAGTAATGGCAGCGGCAATCACGGTGGGGCTGTATTTGTTTCCAATGTCGTTTTGAATAATGAGAACGGGGCGGAGTCCCCCCTGCTCAGAGCCTACCACGGGACTCAGATCGGCGTAATAAATATCTCCCCGTCGGACGATTGGATTCATATGCGTCGTTTCCTTTCTTTTGGTTTCGGGTTTGCAGTTCTATTGTTCCCGTCACCGCCCACCTCTTAAACACGAGACACAAGTTTTCTCCAAAGGAAGTTTTTCCCGACGGGACGGTCTACTCAAAGGATATGCCGAGGGGAGGGGAGAGGTTCGCGAGAGGGGTCGATTGCCGTCAAGAAAAGGAAAAAAACAAGAAAAAATGCCGAGATGCTTTACATCGTCTGCCTTTTGTGGTAAACTAATGAGGAAAAAAGAAAAAAGGAAGACCGTGGCGGATCTTCCTTTTATGGGAGTCAAACGAGGGAGTCGGGAAGCTTCTTGCCACCCAGCAGATGGAAATGCAGGTGCTTTACACTCTGGCAGCCGTCCTCGCCGCAGTTGTTGATGATGCGGTAGCCGTTGGTCAGCCCCTCGGATGCTGCGATCTTCGGAATCGCTTCAAAGATCTTGGCAACCAGATGGCTGTTCGATCCATCGATCTTGTCGGCGCAGCAGACGTGCACCTTGGGCACGATCAGAACGTGAACGGGTGCGAGAGGCTGAATGTCGCGGAAGGCGTAGACCCATTCGTCCTCGTAAACACGGGAAGAGGGGATCTCCCCGGCGATGATTTTGCAAAAAATACAATCCATTGTATAGAGACTTCCTTTCCGCCGAGTGTATCGGCTAACAAGTACAGTATATCCCAAAAACGGCGGTTTGTCAACGGCTTTTGGGAATTTTGCGAGGTGAAGCATATGATGTGGCAGGGCAAGGAGATCCGCGAGATATGGGAGTATCTTTCCGGGGCGGGACGTACCGTAGTGCTCTACGGTATGGGCAACGGTGCCGACAAAATCATAGAGGTATGCGCGAAGAAGGGAATCTCGGTGCAGGCGGTGTTTGCCAGTGACGGATTCGTGCGCGGACAGATCTTTCACGGCGAGCGCGTGCTGTCCTGGAGCGAAGTAAAAGCCGCGTACGGAGTCGAAAATCTCACGGTGCTACTTTCCTTTGCAACCTCCCGTCCCGAGGTGCTGGAGAACATCGAGCGGATTGACGCGGAGGCGGAACTGCTCGCCCCCGACGTTCCTGTTTTTGGGGATACCCTTTTTGACGGTGCTTTTTTGGAAGCCCACCGGAGCGAGCTGGAGGCGGCGCGCGAGCTACTCTCGGACGAGGAATCCAGGCGTATCTTTGACCTTGTGATCGAATACAAGCTCTCGGGCAACATCCGCCCCCTTCTTGCGGCACGGAGTGATCTTGACCAGGTGATGAAAATGATCGTGCGCCCCGAAACGCTTGGAGCAACGGCGGACCTCGGCGCGTACAACGGCGACACCGTGCGCGAGCTTTTGTCTTATGGTGCGCGTCCGCATAAAATTTACGCCATGGAACCCGACGCTCGTAATTTTCGAAAGCTTTCGGAATATGCGGTAGGGGAGGATCTAACGAAGGTGATCCCCGTCCGCGCGGCGGCTTGGAGCCGCGAGGAGACGCTGATCTTTGATGCCAGCGGCAACCGAAACGCCTCGGCGGGGCAGAATCGCTCTGCCGTTTTGGAGGGGCGCCCTATGAAGACGGTGGAGCTGCCCGCCCTTCCTCTTGACGCCGTTTTGTCGGGGGAGGCGGTGGATTACATCAAATACGATGTGGAGGGCTCCGAAGGGGAGGCGCTGACCGGCTCGCGCGAGACGATCGGACGCTTTGCCCCCACGCTCATGATTTCTCTCTACCACCGCTCACAGGATCTTTACGAGATCCCTCTGCGCATTCGTCGGGAATTTCCGTTTTATCAGGGCTTTTATCTTCGTCGATTTGGCGGCGTTCCCGCGTGGGATCTGAATTTCTATGTAACAAAGGAGAAGTGCGATGGCTAAAATGACAACGCTCTGCTATTTGGAGGCAGGGGATCGCTATCTTCTGCTCCACCGCACCAAGAAGGAGAACGACGAAAACCGTGACAAATGGATTGGCGTGGGTGGAAAATTTGAGGAGGGCGAGAGCCCCGAGGACTGTGTGCGCCGCGAGGTTCTGGAGGAGACGGGTCTGACCCTCACCTCCTACCGCTACCGCGGTATCGTGACCTTTGTTTCGGATGTCTACCCCTGCGAATATATGCACCTGTTCACCGCCGATGGCTGGACGGGTGAGGAAAAGGTTTGCGACGAGGGGGAGCTTGCCTGGATCTCCAAGCGCGAGTTCGCCGCCCTTCCTATGTGGGAGGGGGATCGCATTTTCCTTGATTTGCTCGAGCAAAACGCGCCCTTCTTCTCCCTCAAGCTCGTCTATCGGGGAGACACCCTGATTGAAAGTGTTTTGAATGGTGGGTAGGGAAGACCTCGGGAGGGGGAGGACTTCTTTCGAAAAAGAAGTCCTCCCCCTCCCAAACCCTCCCTCTCTCAAGAAACTTGCCAAAGCTCCCATTCCGTCATGGAACGGGTGCTTTGGCAAGTTCTTTTTTATTTATAGGAGGCTTTTGTGGGGCGCGCCTTACGGATTTGACGGTATTTGCGGTACTGTCACAGAACGTACGAATTCCCTTGTAGGGGAGGCGTTTCGCCTCCCGTGTGCGGGATTTGATCTTTTTTCGGGAGGGGAGACCCCTTCCCTACGAGACCAATCAAGGGTTTGGGGAAATTTCGGTTCTGTTACAAAAAGAATAAAATTCCTTGTAGGGGCGTTCATTGAACGCCCCTACAAGAAAATTTGATCCCAATAAACCGGGCGTTCGATGAACGCCCCTACGAGTAAATTTATCATTTCCCACGCACAAACAAAGGAGGGTATGCTTTGTTCGCACACCCTCCAATAGGATTGCTATTCCTTTTCGTCGGAAAGTTTTTGGAAGTCT
>JAZQVI010000032.1:0-2722 GCA_045631745.1 Eubacteriales bacterium | reverse complement strand
GCAAACTCGTAATTTGCCCAACGGGCAAATTTGGGTTCAGAATCCTCCTGCTCGAAGGTGCGCCAAGCGGGCGCATTTCTGTTTGGCAGGGGCAGGAGACACGACAAAGTCGCGTGCGCGCAACGCGCGCCCGTGGCGACGTTTGCGAAGCAAACTCGCAATTTGCCCGAAGGGCAAATTTAGGTTCAGAATCCTCTGCCCGAGGTGAGCCAAGCGGGCGGCTTTTCTGTTTGGCAGGGGCAGGAGACACGAGAAAGTCGTGTGCGCGCAACGCGCGCCCATTACGAGCAAGCCATCGGCTTTCGAAGTTGGGGCCGGAATCTTTCCCCGATTTTTTACTTGAAATTCCTCCAAATTTCTGCTATAATAAAATCAACAATTCAAAAGTAAACAAGGGGGAGACCATGAAGCGATATGCCCCGGGGTACTACAAACGATTCAGATGTATTGCCGATCGATGCGAGCACAGCTGCTGTGTTGGCTGGGAGATCGACGTTGACAGCGCTACGCTTGAGAGATATCAACGTCTTTGCGGTGGGTACGGAGATGCCATCCGAGAGAGCATTTCGATGGAGGAAACGCCACACTTCAGGCTTGGTGCGGGGGAGCGATGCCCTCATCTTGACGAGCGCGGACTTTGCAGGATCATTCTGAACGTGGGAGAGGAATTTCTCTGCGATATTTGTCGCGAGCATCCTCGATTTTATAACTTCACAAGCGTTGCCGAGGTGGGAGTGGGAATGTCCTGTCCTGAGGCGGCAAGGCTGATCCTTTCGTCTCCCGATTATGCCAAAATGGAGCAGGTGGGAGAGGTGGATGCTCAGCCTGACGGCATTGCATTTGACGGACGGGAGGCGCGCGGCGAGATCTATGCCATTTTGCAGGACACGACGCGTGATTATGCCGACAGGTTGGAGGATCTTTATCGCGCTTACGCGATTGACGCGGGGGAGGACGGCGATTGGCTGGAAATCCTGGATTCGCTGGAATATCTCGATCCCGACCACAGGAAAATGCTTATGCAGTATTCGTCTGCGCGACGTCCCGATGGGTGTGACGAGGTTTTGGAAAGATTTTTGGCATATTTCATCTATCGACATTGTACCGAGGCGGTCGATGCGGAGGATTTTGGCGCGCGGCTGGCGTTTTGCCTCTTTTGCGAGCGTTTGTTTGCATCTATGATTTGTGAGGTGGGGGCGAAAACGCTTGGGGAGCTTGCAGGAATTGCGAGCATGATCTCGGAGGAGATCGAATATTCCGACGAAAACACAATGGCGCTCATGGGGTAATAATAAAAAAGAATGGGGGTGAGACAAATGGATTTGTCTCACCCCCTGCGCATGTGATCGCGCAATTTAATCAATGGAGTTCAATTTTTCTGCCCGTTCCATCAGCTTGCGCTCGGCTTGCGCGTCGTTCTGATAGGGATAGGATTTCATCAGCTTTTCAAACTGCGCCTTGATCCCCTCAGCCTTTTCTCCGTCCTTTTCGCCAAGGAGCGCGTAGGTATACTCGGTGCGAAGCACGGAAGGAAAGCTTTTCATCTGCTTCATAAACTGCTTTTGTTGTTTGCTGAGCATTTCGGAAAGTACCTCCGGGCGATTGGCGGAGGTCAGCTCTATGTACATACGGTCGCAAACCAGCAGGCTTCGGTAAAGTCCCATCATGCCGTTCTCGATCTTGAGCAGATGCGCCATCAGTGCGTCTGCCTCATCCAATTTTCCCTCGTCCATCAAACGATTGCAGGCGAACACCCCCATTACGGCGGTCAGACTGTTTTTCATTTCTTCATCAGAGGGGATGGTGAACCAGTCGCTTGGCATATCCCGAAGTCTGACCCCGAGTGCCATCTGCTCGTTGATCTTCAGCTGCAGCCAAAACGAGCGCATTGCCGCACTACTGCGAGAGACGGAAATGGCGTTGCAGCCGTCGTTGTCCACCGTGCCCGTTCGCATGGGGATTCCGTTGGTAAATGCCAGGATGAACCCGAAGGCGGCAAGCAGGGGCATCAGAAGGGCAAGAACGGAGATGCTTCTCGTAGCGATTGACAGTCCGATGAAGATGATACCCGTGATTGCATTGAGAAGGGAGCCGCCGAGATTGTAAAGCACGAAGGGGATTTTCCCATCCTTCATATCGGGAGGGCTCATCAGGCATTGACCGGCAGTGCCTGCGATGGTAAGTCTTCTGCATTTGATCTTGCCGTTGTCCTTTATCCACATAAAAGATCCGATGCGGAAGGAGGTGAAGCGGTAGCCCGACAGCAGTCCGAAGATCAGGTGTCCCCCTTCGTGGATGATCAATTGGAGGTACATCGCGCCGAATACGGCGGCACAATAAACCGCCAAAAAGAGAAGCACGTTGTCGGGGAGCGCCTCACGGCTCACGTGCAGATTGATGTATCTTGTCATAAGGATTACACACCCCGCGCAGAGGAGCATGACCAATGCCGTGGTCAGAGCTTGTTTCTTCGTTGCTTTTTTCTTGTTGTTCATTTTCTATCTCCTAAATTCAACTTGGAGTTTCTGATAAGCTTATTATATCATAAATGTAAGGGAAAGTAAAGGTGGAGGGGAAAGGAGGCGAAAACAAATGTTTTACCTCTGCCGAGGTTTAATTTTGCCGACCTGTGACATAGAGCTTTGTTCGTTTGTAGTGGCAGATAAAATTGCAACCACAAACAAAGAAAGGCTGAGGGGGCGGGGAGACTCTCCCCCCCCGG
>JAZQVI010000031.1:0-2991 GCA_045631745.1 Eubacteriales bacterium | reverse complement strand
TACGACCGTCTTATGGCTCGGGGGCGCGCTTTTGTTCCTATATCAGATATTTTACAGTTCAGATCGCAAATCCGCCGTCCACGCCGAGGGTCTGCCCCGTGATAAAGGACGCCTTGTCGGACGCGAGGAAGAGGATCGCATCCGCCACCTCCTCGGGGTTTCCGAGGCGGCAAAGAGGTGTCTCATCGCAGAGCGCGCGCCTGGTCTCATCGTCGAGGGTGGCATTCATGTCGGTCTCAATGACCCCCGGCTCGACACAGTTCACCGTGATACCCGAGGGGCCCAGTTCCTTTGCCAGCGCCAGGGTCATGCCGCGCAACCCCGCCTTGGCTGCCGAATAATGCACCTCGCAGGACGCGCCGCACTTGCCCCACATCGACCCCACGTTGACGATCCTGCCGTATTGTGCGCGGATCATCAGGCGGGACACCTCGCGGGATACGTAAAACGCGCCGTCCAGATTGGTGGCAATCATGCGCCGCCAGTCTTCATCGGTCAGATCGGTAAAGAGCTTGATCTGGGCGATTCCCGCGTTGTTGACCAATACGTCGATCCGTCCGCCAAACCGGTCGGACACCGCCCTCACAGCCGCTCGAACTGCCTCCGCGTCGCCCACGTCTGCGCGAATGCCGACTGCCCCCGTCTCGCGCTCCAATTTTTCCACCGTCTCTGCGCTTGCCGTGTGATAGAAAAACGCCACACGGTCACCGCGTGCCGCAAATTTTTGCACACACGCTGCCCCAATTCCACGGCTTCCGCCCGTAATCAAAACGTTCATCTTAGTTCTCCATTCGTCATTTTTTGGAATACGTATATGTGTTTTCGAACACCGAGAAGGAGATGTCTCCCTCCAGGTCTGTCCGACAGATCTCTGCTCCCGTGCCTTGCAGACGCGCCAACGCTCTGCCGTCCGGATGCCCATCGGGATTGCCCGCTCCGCAGCTGATTACCACGTATTGAGGCGCCGCCGCATCCAAAAAGGAGGTGTCGCTCGAGGTGTTGGAGCCGTGATGTGCCGCACATAGCACATCCACATCCAGGTGCGCTCCGCCGTACATCTCCAGGATCGCACGCTCCCGCTTCATCCCGACGTCTCCCATGAGAAGCGCGCCAAAGGAGCCGCACCGCAAAAGCAGAACCAAGCTCTCCTCGTTTTCATCCCACGAAAGCTGGGCAAACGGGGACAACACCGACAGGTGTATCGATCCAAGCGTGATCCCATCTCCCGCGCGCACGGTCCTAACGGGGATCTCTTTTGCCCTGACCGTTCGCTCGAGCATCTCAAAGCACTCGGTCTCCGCCACGGCACCGTTCGTCCAAACAACGTCGGGCTCAAACTGCTCCAGGACGCCGTCCGCGCCACCGATGTGGTCTTCGTCGGGGTGGGTGAGAATGAGGAGGGCAAGCCGCTCCACGCCAAATGCCTCGAGCTTTCGGCAAAGCTCTTCCTGGCTGCCATCTCCCCCCGCGTCGATGAGAACATCCCCCTCCGCCGTCCGCAAAAGGGTCGCGCTCCCCTGCCCCACGTCCAGGCAGATCATCTCGAGAATGGGAGGATCCTTTGATTCGGAGCAGCCGCAGCAGAGAAGAAAAAGCGCGCAAAACACCAGCAAAGCAACCCGCCGCAAGCCCATTCGTCAATCCCCCTTCCCGTTTCTTCCACATTATTATAGCAGACACGGAAAAAAGATGCAAGATAAATTTAAAAAAAAGCAAAAAAACCCTTGACACGGGAGACGGAATATGGTATAATTCTGAATTGATACGGGCAAAATGACCCGTCTCTCTGCTGCGCAAAAAAGAACAGCGCAGTCGAAAGTCCATAGGGAGGTGTAAAAATTATGGAGAACAAATGCAATTCTTATGAAACCATGTTCATCGTAAGCCTGGCAAATGGCGAAGAAGCTGCACAGGCAACGGTGGCAAAGTTCACGAGTCTGATCGCTGCGAACGCAGAGGTTGTTCAGATTGATGACTGGGGCAAGCGCCGCATGGCATATCCGATCCAGGATATGATGGAGGGTTACTACACGGTTGCTACCTACAAGTGCGACGGTGCATTCCCTGCAGAGCTTGAGCGTCTGATGAACATTGACGAGTCTGTGATTCGTTCGATGAACATCCGTCTCGAGTACGATGCTGCTGTCAAGGCTGCTGAGAAGGCTGCAAAGGCTTCCGCTGCTGAAGCTGCTCCCGCAGTTGAAGAGACTGCAACCGATGCAGAGTAATTTGTGTCGGGTCAAAATCTGAAAGGAGGCATTTAGGATGTCAAGTCTGAATCTCAACAAGGTTATTCTTTGCGGACGACTGACTGCTGACCCCGAGCTCAAGCAGACCTCCGGCGGAATCGCCGTGGTTTCCTTCACGCTGGCAGTCAACCGCCGTTATCAGTCCAAGACTGCAGACGGAGCTGCCGCTCCCCAGCAGGCGGACTTCATTTCCATCGTTGCATGGAGACAGACCGCAGAGTTTATTTCCCGTTACTTCCGCAAGGGTTCCGCAATCTGCATCACCGGTTCTATTCAAACCAGAACCTGGCAGGATCAGCAGGGACAAAAGCGCTACACCACCGAGATTGTTGCCGACGAGGCTATGTTCGTTGACAGCAAGAGCGAGGGCGGCGTTTCCGGCGGACAGTATTCCACCGATGCCTACGCAACCCCGTCTTACGCTTCCGCTCCGACCGCTGCGCCGAAGTTTGAGGAGCTGAAGACCGACGAAGACCTGCCCTTCTGATCGAAGCGGCAAAGAATTTTGAATAGGAGGATTTCATAAAATGGATAGAACAGAAGCTACTCCGGTTGTACGTGCGGCTCGCCCCATGAACAATCGCAGAAGAAGAAAGGTTTGCATTTTCTGTGAGGACAAGGTTGATTTCATCGACTACAAGGACAGCGCAAAGCTGAAGAAGTTCATCAGCGAGCGCGGCAAGATTCTTCCCAGAAGAATTTCCGGCACCTGCGCTTTGCATCAGCGCGAGCTGAACACTGC
>JAZQVI010000030.1:0-29400 GCA_045631745.1 Eubacteriales bacterium | reverse complement strand
GGGAAACCGCTTCAATCACGAGCCTCTCAGAGACAAAAAGCTCTTGATGCACAAGAGAGAGATCATGAAGCTCCAGGGACTTGTGCAGCAAAAGGGATATACGCTGATCCCGCTGTCCCTCTATTTTTCGGGAAGCTTTGTGAAAATGGAGATTGGACTGTGCAGAGGTAAAAAGCTGTACGATAAGCGAGATGCCGATGCAGAGAGAGCGGCAAACCGAACCATGGATCGGCATATGAAGGACAGCCGTTACGAGGAATAAGGGACGGTCGAAATTTCCATATATTTGCGGTTGTTTTTTCTTGACAAAGAAGAGAAAATCGGATATAATAGAAAAGCAAATCTGCGCGAGGAGACGCGCGGATTGCCATGCGACGGATTCCGAGAGATTCCGCCCCGAATGGGGGTGCAATGGTTTCGACGGGGATTCTGAGGCAAGATAAGCGTGGCGAGCCGGGTAATCTCGAAAACTGCCTAAACTTAAAAAATAAACGACAACAATTACGTTGCTATGGCTGCCTAAGTTTTGCGCTTCGGCGTAAAACTTGGCAGTGCCGTGACCTGCGGGTCACCCGTTCCTCCGCAGAGGACTGCGACTGCGGACTGAACGTCATCTGAGCAGTGAACTTGCATCGGTGTTTCGCTCTTGAACCGATCAAGCAGAAAAGGGCTACCGAGCGGCGGAGTGTGTCTGTTCACGCCTCCAATCGGGAATTTTAAATAACAGACTGTCCACGAAGAAAGTTTTGTCAAGGGGTTTTCGGACATGGGTTCGATTCCCATCATCTCCACCAATAACAAAGGGTACGCCGCATGGCGTACCCTTTGTTATTGTCGGATCTGCTGACGGAATTGAGCCCCGCGAATTTCAAAGCGTTGCTTTGAAATTGCGCCAAGAATTTGCGCCAAGACAGCAGAAAGAAAATAGCAGGAGGGGCGCAAATTTGGGTTCAGATTCCCATCATCTGTTACCATATCTATTTCGGTTACACTTGCCAATAAGAATGACCACGGGTGCAACGCATTCGTGGTCATTCTTATTGGTGGAGTTCATTCGTTGGGCGAATCGAACCCCGCGAATTTCAACGCGTTGCTTTGAAATTGCGCCAATGCGTGCGCCTTGACAGAAGCACAAAATTTTGCAGAATGGGCGCGCACGCGTGGGTTCAGATTCCCATCATGGTTTTATAAGTTTATTTGTTTTTTGATTAAAACATCTTGACTTTTACATAATTATACGCTATAATAGGTTTATTATACATTACATATTTTTTGGAGGCATGAAAAAATGAAAAAAATTGTATCCCTTGCGCTGGCTATCATCATGATGGCAACCTGTGTTCTCTGCTTTGCATCCTGCAATAAGAACGGAAAAGAGAACAAGGAAATTATTGTCCACACCAACGCGTTCTTCGCTCCTTTCGAGTACTATGACGGCGAGGATATCGTCGGCGTCGACGTTGAGATCATGGATTTGGTTGGAAAGAAACTGGGCAAAGATGTGAAGTTTGTCAACACCGAGTTTTCCGCTATCATTGATAACGTGAAGGATGGCAAGGTCTGCGATGCAGGTGCTGCCGGAATCACCGTTACCGACGAAAGAAAAGAGAAGGTGGATTTCTCCACTCCTTATTACACCTCTGTTCAGTACGTTATTTTCAAGGCAAATGATGCTACGATTGCAACCAAGACCGTTGGCGGCGTAGAATACGTTGTTTGGGACGCTCTGGCCGGCAAGAAGATCGGTACTCAGTTGGATACCACCGGTTGGATTTACACTGACGGCGAGATCAATGCAACCGAGGCTGACGAGGACTACGGCTACAACGGCGTTCTCTATGGCAAGAATTCTGAGCACAAGGCATTCGATAACGCGCAGCTGGCTGCAGACGGTATCGGCAATCTTGTAGATGTAGTAATCATCGACGAGCTTCCTGCTCAGTTCATTACTTCTAAGAACAGCTCTCTGAAGTGTGTTCCTCTGTACTATGCAGGTGAGACCGATGCAGAGGATGCTCCCGTAGAGGAGCAGTACGCGATCTGCGTAACCAAGGGTAACGAGGAGCTTCTCAAGGCGATCAATGATGTTTTGGCAGAGCTTTTGGTTGAGGATGCCGATGGCCTGACCGAGATCGAGAAGATGGTTATGAAGCACATGGGCTTTGAGTCCTGATTTCATATAGCGATACATGATACGAAAAAGAACAATGTTGGCAGAGTGTTTGTGCGATTGACATTTGCTTTGCTACATCGTTCTTTTTCGTTGTGTTGAGGGATATTAAGTTGATTTAATAACATCTATTCAAAGGAATATCTGAGGATAAAAAACTATGGAATTCTTTCAAAAAATACTGGAGCTTTTCGGTAATCCCAAATATATGATCAATATTTGGAACGGCTTCAAGATGACCTTGACGATCTCCGTGTTTGCGGCTCTCTTTGGGTTGCTTTTGGGAACCTTGGTGGCTATTGTTGGCATTGCCAAGGATAGCAAATTCATGAAGCTGCCAAAGCTGATCTGCAAGATCTATGTCACGATCATTCGCGGTACTCCCATGGCGTTGCAGTTGTTTATTATGGCATATGTGATTTTTGCGATTCGGAATTTCCCGCTTGTAGTTACTGCAATTATTGCTTTTGGTATCAATTCGGGTGCTTATGTTGCGGAGAATATTCGAGCAGGTATTTTGTCCGTTGATATTGGACAGACCGAGGCGGGACGCGCTTTGGGGCTCAACGGCCGCATCACCATGATGAAGATTGTGATCCCGCAGGCCATCAAAAACGTCATTCCTGCCATCGGAAACGAGTTGATTGCGTTGATCAAGGAAACCTCTATTGTCAGTATGATCGGAATGTTTGATCTGACCATGGCGGCAAAGGTAATTGGTGGCGGAAACAATATGGCAAGCTATGTTGTCCCCATGACTGTGGTGGCATTGTTCTATCTTGCGATTGTGTACGCGTTGACGTTTGGTATCAAAAAGATTGAAAAGAGGTTGAGAGCAAGTGATAAGCGTTAAGAATATAAACAAGAAATTTGGATCGCTCCACGTTCTCAAGGACGTTTCCTGCCAGATCAAAAAAGGTGAAAAGGTTGTCATCATCGGCCCTTCCGGAAGCGGAAAAAGCACGTTGCTTCGGTGTATGAATTTGCTGGAAATCCCAACGGGGGGAGAGGTTTGGCTGGAGGATCGTATGCTGACGGACACCGATCCGTATTTGCATCCTGATTTGTTGGCAGAATCGAACACCTTCAAGCGCATTGTCGCCTCGGGGAAGGATGATGCACTGACTGCGATCACAGAGGGAAAACTGCTCAAAAAACACGAGGGCAGGAATTATCAAAAGGCAATTCAGTTGTTTGAGACAGGATGCCGCGAGGATCTCAATCTTGCTCGTCAAAAAATGGGAATGGTGTTCCAACATTTCAATCTCTTCCACAATATGACCGTTTTGCAGAATATGACGCTTGCACCTGTTCAGTTGAAGCTGAAGACGCAGGAGGAAGCGGAGAAGACGGCAATGGAACTTTTGACGCGCATTGGCTTGGCTGACAAAAAGGATGAATATCCTTCCAAGCTGTCCGGTGGTCAAAAGCAGAGAATTGCCATTGTTCGCGCATTGGCTATGAATCCACGAGTGATGCTCTTTGACGAGCCTACGTCCGCGCTGGATCCGGAAATGGTTGGCGAGGTATTGGATCTGATCCGTCAGCTTGCAGATGAGGGAATGACGATGGTGATCGTAACACACGAAATGGGCTTTGCCAAGGAGGTTGCGGATCGTATTCTGTTCATGGATGATGGACGGATCACAGAAGAAGGAACTCCCGAGGAGATTTTCGGAAATCCCAAGAATCCCAGAACCAAAGAATTCCTGAGCAAGGTGCTTTAAATTGAAATTCCTCCATGGAACGAAATCGCAGCGATTCGTTCCATGGAGGAATTTTTTTAACTTGAATTATTGTTTTTTCATTTGTCTGAGGAACAAAAGCACCGCAACTGTAAGGGAGACTGCAGCATATCCCAGTACCCAGAACAGATGAGGGAGTATCTCTCCAAAATTCCCTGAGAGAACCGCACGCTCCAGCTCTACTGCGTGCACAAAGGGGAGGGCATAGGCGATCTTTTTGAACGCGCCGCCCACCAGCTCCAGGTCAAACCACGTTCCCGACAACCATGCCGAGAGATTGGTTAACAGCGCACCGCAAATTCCTCCAACCTGTTTATCGTTCAAAATACTTCCGAAGAGTAATCCAAGTGCGATGAACAGAACTGAGATCGGAACGATAAAAAGAATGGCGAGCAGGATATTGATCGTAATGTCAAGGCCGAGAAGGATCGCAACGAGATAGCAGATGGTGCTTTGCGCTACTGCGAAGGGAACGATCGGCAGGGTGTAGCCGAGAATGAAATCGATCGGGTGCAGCGGCGTTGTGTAGAGCCTTTGAAGCAGAGAGGAGCCTCTGTCCTTGGCGATCAGCGTTGCGGAAAAGAGCGTCATAAAGGAGAGTCCAAACACCGCAACGCCGGGGGCGAGATGCGCGATTTCAAAGAGGGATACAGGCACGTTTGCCTGAATGGCGCTCAACAGAAAAATCAGAACGAGAGGAAATCCAAGTCCAAAGCAGACCGTTAAGGGGTCACGGATGATCTCCTTGGTATTTCGATTTGCAAACGCAAGCATTTTCATTGTGCTCCCCCCTTTACAATACGGATGAACGCCTGTTCAAAGTTGTCTGTATCTGTCAGTTTTTTGATCTGTTCTGCAGTGTCGGAGATGAGAAGCTTTCCGTCCTTCATGATGGCGATTCTGTCAGAAAGTGCCTCGGCTTCCTCCATGTAATGCGTCGTTAAAACAATCGTGACCCTACCCTTGAGGGCGCGAATCAGATCCCAAAGATCGCTCCGCGCAATGACGTCAAGGCCAAGCGTCGGCTCGTCAAGAAAGAGGATTTTCGGCTCGCTGATCAGTGCCATGGCGATGCTGAGCCTGCGTTGCCAGCCGCCCGACAGCTTTCCTGCCTTTCTGTCAAGCACGCTCTCCAACCCGAACAGAGCCGTAAGCTCCTCGATTTTTGTCATGCGCTTTTCCTTTGTAAAGCCATGGAGACCGCACATCAGCTCGAGATTTTCACGCACCGAAAGCCCCGGTGCTACTGCGGTCTCCTGCGGAGAGACTGCAATGAGAGACTTGACCTCGTTTGTATCTCTGCAGATGCTTTTCCCGAGCAGAAGGGCATCGCCGCTTGTAGGTGCAGTCAGACAGGAAAGCATCTTGATGGTTGTGGTCTTGCCGGCGCCGTTCACGCCGAGAAGGGAGAACAGCTCGCCCTCCTTGATCGACAAGGATAAATGATCCACCGCAAGGATGTCCTTGTATTGCTTTGAGAGAGATTTGATTTCGATTGCGTTCATGTGTTTTCCTCCTGAGATAGATGCCTTGTGCGGATTCCTTGGTAGATATCGGTCAGCATATTGCTGATCAAATCCCAATCAAGGGGCAAAAAGGACGTGGCAAGCATGGTTCCGATGCCGTGAACACAGGTCCATGTTTCCAGATGCATGAGCGTTGCGGTGTCTCTTGTGACGCCGTTTGTCTGCATAATAATTTGGATCGATTCTTCAAAATCCGAAGGAGGGGAGAGATCCTCTCCTCGTCTGTCGCGCATAAACAAAAGCTTGAACAGCTCCTTTTCGTCTCTCGCAAAGCGCACGTACGCCATACCAAAGGACTTATATCGCGGATATTTTCCGCTTTCCACCTCGCTTTTGATAAAGCCGAGATAGTGGTCGTAAGCAGCCAAAATGACCGCCTTCTGCAATTCCTCCATCGTTGAAAAGTTGGAGAAGATGGGTTGCGTGGAGCAATTCAACTCCGCGGCGATCGTTCTTGCATTGATCGTGCCGACTCCGTTTTTTCGCACTAAGTCCAACGCGCACCGTATGATTTCTTCTTTTGTGATTTTAACCTTGGGCGGCATATTCAACCTCCATAATATATCAAGTGTTATATAACCTATGGTATTTTAGCACAAAAAATTGAGGTTGTCAATAGAAAAATGCAGAAACAAAATTTTGTTTCTGCATTTTTTCTTTATTCTTCACCAAACATTTTAATCTGTTCAGCGGGGGTAGGCTTTGCTGCATGGAAGGGAATTCCCAAATGCTCGTAAGCAAGCCGCGTAACGCAACGGCCCCTTGGGGTGCGGCTGAGATAGCCGATCTGCATCAGATATGGCTCGTAAACGTCCTCCAGCGTGATGGCTTCCTCGCCAACGGTTGCGGCAAGTGTTTCAAGACCGACGGGGCCTCCGTCGTAGAATTTAATGATGGTCTCCAGCATCCGACGGTCGGTGTTGTCAAGTCCTAATTGATCGATCTCCAGCTTGGTCAGGGCAAAGTTTGCAATGTCGGAGTCGATCTTCCCGTCTCCCATAACCTGCGCGAAATCGCGCACACGCTTGAGCAGACGGTTGGCAATACGGGGCGTTCCGCGGGAACGGCTTGCAATCTCCATCGCGCCGTCATCCGAAATCTCCATGCCAAGAATCCCCGCGCTACGGCGCACGATTTCCGCGAGCTCTTCGGATGTGTAAAGCTCCAACTTCATGAGCACGCCAAAGCGATCGCGCAAGGGTGTGGTCATTTGCCCTGCACGCGTGGTGGCACCGATCAAGGTAAACTTGGGCAGATCGATGCGAATACTGCGTGCGGAGGGGCCTTTTCCAATGATGATATCCAGTGCGTAATCCTCCATTGCAGGGTAGAGGATCTCCTCCACCGAGCGGGAAAGACGGTGGATCTCGTCAATAAAGAGCACGTCTCCCTCGTTGAGATTGGTCAGAATTGCGGCAAGATCCCCTTGCTTTTCAATGGCGGGACCGGAGGTGATGCGGATGTTGACCCCCATTTCATTGGCAATAATATTTGAAAGAGTGGTCTTTCCAAGACCGGGAGGGCCGTAAAGCAGAACGTGATCCAAAGGATCGTTTCTGCCCTTGGCTGCGTCTATATATACCTTCAGAATATCCTTGACCTTTTCCTGGCCGATGTAATCCTCCAGGCGTTTGGGGCGAAGCGTGACCTCGCTGTCGGCATCCTCCGCCGTGTAGGAGGTATTCAGGATTCGGTTTTCAAAATCAAATTCGTTGCTATCCATGGGGCATCAAACGCTCCTTTCTATTATTTCTATCAGAATTTCATCAGCTTTTTCAGGGATACGCGGATGATTTCCTCCAGCTCAAGGGATGCGGTATCCACATCCTTGAGCACGTTCATTGCCTCGGCGCGGGAATATCCCAAAACGACCAGGGCATCGACGGCTTCGCTGAGCTTTCCGCGTCCCTTTGGTGCGGAAACCGATGAGGCGGAATCATCCATCGTGGGCAAAGAACCGCCGGTTTCCTTCATCATCTTGTCCTTGAGCTCCAGAATCACGCGTGCAGCTGTTTTGGGGCCGATTCCGTTTGCTTTTGCAATGGTCTTGCGGTCATCGGTGCAAACGGCAAGCGCAAACTTTTCAGGGGTGAGCAGAGACAGGATAGAGATTGCTGCTTTGGGGCCAATTCCCGAAACCGAGATTAGCATCTTAAAGGAGGAAAGCTCGGCTTGCGTTGAAAAACCAAATAATTCAATATCATCCTCACGAACGGCAAGATGGGTAAAGAGCTTGACCATGGGAGGGTTGTCGTAGGATCGCGGCGGCATCGAGTCGTAGGTCGTTCCGCTGATGGTCAGCTTGTAGCCAACACCGCCAACGTCAAGTACTGCAAGATTGGACTCAAGGTGCATCAGTTTTCCGCTGATATAGTAAAACATAGGAGATTATGCCTTCTTTCTTCGAAGAGTTTTTTTCTGTTTTTTATGTCCCTCCGGAACGGAAACAACCGATCGCAGGAAGGTCTTATCCTTCATCACAGGTTCCAAAATGACCAATGCAAGATACGTGATAAGGGAAACTCCGGAGATGATGCCGCCCACAATAAGAACGTTTGGCCTGTATACAAGCCTGATGTCATGGGTTTCACCGGGTTCTCCTTCAACGTAGAATGCGATCACAGATCCAAGCGCCTTGATCGGTTCGACTTTTTTGCCGTCTACTGTAATGCGCCAACCTTGATCGTAGGCGAGGGTAGTCATGACCAGCTCCTTGTCGCGGGATGCGGTGAAGGTTCCGCGGATGGAATCCTCGGTGTAGTCGGTTACGATCAGCTGATCGTCGGACAAACGATCCATTACATCTTCAAATACCGCCCGGTCAATGTAATACAGGCAAGGCTGATCCTGGAAATAATAGAGCCCGTTTCCTTTGGTGGTTGCACGGAGAGAAAGCCTTACACCTTCCTCCTGCAAACCGAGCGAGACGATTCGGAAGGTTTCGTGCCCGCCAAATCTTCCGTAATTTTTGCCCTCGTGCGCACGGGTGTTATAGAGCATCAGAGAGAGCTCTCGGGGGTAGTTGGTAGGCATGTAATAATACAGCTCTGCATCGGCCGGCATATTGAAGGAATAGGTGAGGTAGCGTTTGGTTTCGTCACCTTCCTCAAAGGTATAACAGATATGTCCCTCGGCGAAATACGGATCATTCAGTTCGGTTGTCTTGACTGTTACGTCAGGAACGGGTACGAAGACCTGCACGGTTTCCGTTTCTCCCAGCATTGCGGTAATGATGGCGTTCAGACGTTCGAAGGGGGAGTAATAATCGTCCGCATAGTCAGCACGTCTAACGGTCTCATCAATGCCAAGCAGTTGGTTGATCCATGCCTTTCCTTTGGAGATGGTATCACCGATCTCGTCTGCATTGGGTTCTGTTTTTTCAGAGGGATTGTCCGACGGATTCTCCTTCTGTGGGAGATATCCGAGATTGAAGTCAAGCAGATCGTTGCTTACTCCGTAGGCGATAGAGAGCGCGTACGGATTGAGGTATGCCTGATATTGATCGGTGGAGGCGTACAGATCGTAGTATTGCTCAAGCTCATTGAAGGATTGGTCGGCAATCACATATTTGATTCCCAGGAGGGAGTCACTCACAGGTGTACCGCCGAGATATTTTGACCAGTGTGATTCGGAGGCATAGCCCAATTTGTTCAAAAACATCACGGTTTCCTGGTTAAGCGTGGAGGTGGAGCCCGAGAGGCCTCGCATCTTCAGAGCCATGTTGTCATTGATCTTTCGGAACATGGTCTTTTCCATGCGGTAGAAGGAATCGTCGCCCTCCTGAACCAAGTCAACAATGGGGCGCACGTCGGCAAGATAGTCGTTGTAGGTGCTGTATTTGGTATAAATTACGTCTTCGTCAAGCGAGTTCATATTGCAAAATCCGTTCACGAATAGCTCTGCACAAACCACGACGGTTAAGAGAATACAAACCACTTTTTCTTTCTTGAATGTTTGCATCAACCCAAGAATGCAGAGATATAACAAAATTGCAATGATCGAGAACCAGATGCAGGTCAGCTTGTCAGGCTTGACAAATTCGCCGTCGGTGTATTGCTGCAAATTTAGACAGAGAAGAGCAAGCGCTATGCCCGTTCCCACAACAACGCGCAAGCGATAGGATTCAAACGCAAGCAACGCGCGGCAGGCGAGAACGCAAAGATAGAAGCACAGCATGAAGCTATAGCGGTAATTGAGCCAGTTGGGTTCCTGAAATCCGTGCCAAAGAAGGTCAAGCACCGAAAGCGAGAAGCTTGCAAGGAAGATCGCGATGAAGATTCCGGAGCAAATCTTTTGACGGACCGAGAATTTTTTGGAAAAGAAGTAAGCCGGGAGCAAAAGCAGCGTCAGCACACCGCAATATATGAAGGGGTGCCCCTCGGGACGGACGGTGTCAAAGGAGCCCGGCAGGAATTTATATAGAAGATCAAACACATTGAGTTTGAATTTCCAGCTCCAGCTCGGATCCGAGAAGGTACTCTTTCCAAAATTCAGGGAGTAATATGCACAAAGGAGAATGATTGCGGCGATCCCCACTGCAAGGAGGGAGTAGAATGCCATGCGAAGGAGCGATTTGACAAAGTGAAGTCCTTCACCAAGCGGATTGTTCTCTTGATCCTTGCTGTGACCGATGTAATAGAGAAAAAAGTAGAAAAAGCAATAGATACAGACCATGTACCCGATATAGAAATTGCTGAAAAGCGTGATGGCAAGCAAAATGGTGTAGAGCTTGAATTTTCCTTGCTTGATCAATTCCTCAATTCCAAGGGTAATGAGAGGAAGCCACATCATGGCGTCGATCCACATGGTGTTATGCTGTTGAACGATTCCATAGCTGCAAAGTGCATAGCAGACTGAGAAAATGACGATCGCATACGGACGGCGGTTGGAAGATGTTTTGTGCATATAATAGCCAAAGGTCAATCCGCAGAGTGCCGTTTTGATCAGAAAGAGAACCAGCAGCCCCTCAAGCATTCTGTTGGCAGGAAAAAGACAGACGATAAAGGAGAGGGGACTGGAGAGATAGTAGGCATACATGCCCATAAATTCTCCACCCATCGCGCGAGCAAAGGAGTAGAGCAGGCTAGCATCTCCCTTTGCAAAGTTGCGAAGTGCCTCAAAAAACCATACATACTGTCCGTTGAGGTCGAGAACAAGAACGCTTCCGTCCCCAAAGGGATGGATCCCGCGCATCAGATACATCAGATAGCAGAGCAATGCAGGAATCAGCGCGCAAAGCGCGAGATAGCCGTACTCTCCCCAAAATCCCTTCTTTTCAAGTGGGGAAAATCGTGAAAGCTCGATTTCCTGGTTTTCCACCTGAAGGCGGTTGAAATTCGAATTGGAATTTGACATCTAAAAAAATCCTTTCAGTTCGGAGTGGCGGGAGGGAGCATCTGTTTGATCGCTTTCTCCAGTTTAATGCGTTCGATCGTCATGTCTCTGCTACACAATTCGCAGATGATACGAACCTCAGATCCCACGCGGACAACCCGAAAAACGTCTCCGCCGCAGGGGTGCTTTTTCTTCAGCTTGATTCGGTCGTTTGGTTGAAGCTTTATGATGGATGGCATGGGTGTTTTCACCTTTCTTTTTGCAATTCAAGCGGCGTTGTCGCAATAAGTATCTATATTATAACATAAAAAAGTCTGACTGTAAACTAAAAATGCTTTTTTTACACGTTTTTTTCGAAAAAAAGAGAAGAATGATTTGACTTTCAAGGGGAAAGGTGATATAATATAGGATGGAATGTTATAGGAACGGATGGGATATATGCGGATACTTGGAATTGACCCGGGTCTTGCCATCGTTGGATGGGGGATCGTGGATTACGAAAAATCAAAATTTCATACCGTCGCTTACGGCGCATTGCGCACGCAGGCAGGCCTTTGCACCGAGGAGAGACTGCAGTTGATCTATGAAGGAATGTGCGAGTTGCTGGAAAAATACCGTCCGGATGCGGTTTCGATCGAGGAATTGTTTTTTAACACCAACATCACTACCGGTATCCGCGTGGCGGAGGCGAGAGGCGTGCTGTTGCTGGCGGCGAGAAAATTTGGTGCCGAGATTCAGGAGTATACCCCCTTGCAGGTAAAGCAAGCTGTGGTGGGATATGGACGCGCCGAAAAAAAGCAGGTGATGTCAATGGTGACGATGCTGCTTGGATTGAAGGAGACACCGAAGCCCGATGACACTGCGGACGCACTGGCACTTGCCATTTGCCACGCGCACAGCGGCGGATCTCGCCTGGCAGGCTATTACAATAAGAGTACCATTTAGGAAACGGAAACGAGGTAGAAGGATATGTGGGGAGCAGATAATTGGAAGGACTACGAGTTATTAGATACATCGGACGGAGAACGCTTGGAGAGATGGGGAGACCTGATCCTCATTCGCCCGGATCCGCAGATTATTTGGAAGAATGTTGCGCGGCATCCTGCTTGGAAGCGTGCGGACGGTGTCTACAGACGCTCCAAATCCGGTGGGGGAGGATGGGTGAAGAACGATCTTCCTCAGGCATGGAACATCTCTTATGGAGATCTGAAATTCGTCTTGCGCCCCATGGGATTCAAGCACACGGGCCTTTTTCCGGAGCAGGCGGCAAACTGGGATTGGTTTGGCGGTCTGATCCGTGAGGCGAAACGCCCGATCAAGGTGCTTAATCTCTTTGCATACACGGGAGGCGCAACGGTTGCCGCGGCAAAGGCAGGTGCGTCGGTTGTTCACGTGGATGCCGCGAAGGGAATTGTTGCACAGGCAAAGGAAAATGCCGCTTTGTCGGGACTTTCGGATGCACCGATCCGTTACATTGTTGACGACTGCAAGAAATTTGTGGAAAGAGAGATCCGTCGGGGAAACCGGTACGACGGGATTATTATGGACCCTCCTTCCTACGGCAGAGGTCCCGGTGGAGAGGTGTGGAAGCTGGAGGAAAGCATTGACGAGCTGATTACCCTTGCGTCTCAGCTTTTGTCGGATGAGCCCTTGTTCTTCCTCGTGAACTCCTACACGACGGGGCTTTCTCCTCTTACCATGAGCTATATCATGGATCTCAAGATTCGCCAACGCTTTGGCGGACGGATCGAATCCGGTGAGCTTGGATTGCGTGTGACACAAACAGGTGCATACCTGCCTTGCGGAGCCAGCTCGCGATGGTTTGCAAAATGATAATCAGAGAAAGGAATTTCTGTTTTGACGGAATCTGAATTGTTTATTCATGCAGAGCATTTATGCTTCTTTTACGAGGATGACACAAGGCATCCTGCTGTGAGAGATATTTCTTTGGATGTTCGGCGAGGAGAATATGTTGCGATCCTTGGACATAACGGATCGGGCAAATCCACCTTTGCCAAACTTCTCAATCAAATTCTTGTGCCGACATCCGGCAAGCTTGTGATTGGAGGGGTCGATCTGACCTCGAACGAGCTTACTGAGGAGGAGTTACTGGCGCACAGACGCCGCGTGGGAATGGTTTTCCAAAATCCAGACAATCAGCTGGTGGCGACCCTGGTTGAGGAAGACGTTGCATTTGGCCCTGAAAATCTTGGTGTGCCTCTTCCCGAGCTGCGGGAGCGTGTAGATCGCGCACTGGAGACGGTTGGGATGACCGAATTTGCATCACGTGAGCCGCATCATCTGTCCGGTGGACAGAAGCAACGCGTGGCGATTGCAGGGGTGATTGCCATGATGCCGGAGTGTATCATTTTCGATGAATCCACGGCGATGCTGGATCCCCTTGGACGACGAGAGGTGCTGGACACTATTTCTACTTTGAATCGTGAGCATGGAATCACCATCCTCAACATCACACACTATATGAACGAGGCAGCGCTTGCTGATCGTGTGGTCGTGGTTAATGACGGAGAGATTATCATGGATGGAACTCCCGATGAGGTGTTTGCAAGACGGGATGAGCTCAGACTGGTGGGACTTGAGGTTCCGCAGTGCTCGGAAGCGGTTCATCGTCTGCGCGCTGCCGGGATCCCGCTTGACAGCAAGAAGCTCTCGGTGGTGGAGGCTTGCGCCGATCAGATTCTGAAGGCGTTTGGAAAATGATTCGCAAAAACGAAAGGACCCGTTTGGTGAATGGATAAAATTGTTTTAGAAAAGGTTTCATATATATACGGTGAGGGGACGCCTTTTGAAAGCCGTGCACTGGATGATGTGAGCCTTTCCATCAAGGAAGGGAAGATCACAGGCATTATCGGACATACCGGCTCCGGGAAATCCACCATGATGCAGCTTCTCAACGGTCTGACAAAGCCGACGGTGGGAAAGGTTTTTCTCGACGGACGGGACATCAACCTTGAATTGAAGGATGCGGCGGAAGAGTGGTTGCAGCGGCCTGAATACTCGTCTTTGACGCCAAGGAAGAGAAAAAAGGCGATCAAGGAGGCGCTCAAGCGCGAAAAACGCGAGCTGTGCTTTCGCGTAGGGCTTGTGATGCAGTATCCCGAATACCAGTTGTTTGAAGAAACCGTTTATAAGGATATTGCGTTTGGCCCGATGAATATGGGGCTTTCTCCCGAGGAAGTTGATAAACGCGTGCGTGAGGCGGCTCGTTTTACGGGGATCGCAGACGCATGGTTGGATAAATCTCCGTTCGATCTTTCGGGAGGACAAAAGCGCCGCGTCTCGATTGCAGGCGTGATGGCAATGAAGCCCGAGGTGCTGGTTCTCGATGAGCCTGCGGCAGGCCTCGATCCCAAGGGAAGAAGACAGATCTTTGATACGGTGATGGAATATCAGAAGCAGACGGGTACGACGGTTCTGATTGTCAGTCACAGTATGGAGGATATGGCGCAGTATTGCGATGAGATCGTAGTGCTTTCAAACGGAAAAATCATTCTGCAAGGGGATCGCGAGGAGGTCTTCTCGCAGTCAGAGCTTTTGGAGCAGGTGGGACTGGATATTCCGCAGATTACGCGGCTTGCAAGCGTTTTGCGTGAAGGTGGAATCGAGCTTCCCAAAAACATTTATACGGTTGATCGCGCGGTCGAGATTCTGTGCGAGCAATATGCTATTTTGAAGGACAAAGGAAGTCATATATGAAAAATATTGCATTTGGGCAATACTATCCCGTGGATTCTGTGATTCATCGAATGGATCCAAGGGCAAAGGTTGTGATGACGATGCTATATATCGTTTGCACCTTTATCTGCAAAAACATCTTTGCCTTTGCACTTTTATCGGTGGTCACGGTGATCTCCGTGCTGCTGAGTCGGATTCCCTTGAAAACGGTTTTGCATAGCATTAAGCCGTTGCTTTTTATTCTGATTCTTACTTCGTTTATCAACATTTTTATGTCGTCGGGAGAGCAGCTTTTGACACCCGCGCATTGGCGTGTCAAAATATATGCCGAGGGAATTTGGAACGCTCTGTTCATGGTGTTGCGAATCGTAGCGCTACTGATCTCCACGGGTGTTTTTCTGTCCTTTACAACGACGCCGATCGCGCTGACCGATGCGATGGAGGAGCTTTTGTCCCCCCTCAAGAAACTTCATGTTCCCGTTCATGATATCGCCATGATGACCACGATTGCCATGCGGTTTATTCCTACCTTGATGGAGGAAACCGAAAAGATCATGAATGCACAAAAATCCAGAGGCGCAGATTTTCAGAGCGGCGGACTTGTGCAGAGAGCGAAAGCGCTGTTGCCTGTATTCATTCCTCTGCTCAGCTCTGCATTCAAACGTGCAGACGAATTGGCAAACGCCATGGACTGCCGTTGCTACAACGGAGGAGAGGGCAGAACCAAGCTTAAGGTTTTGCATCTTCGGAATTCGGATATCGTTGGCGTGATATTGATCGTTGTGTTGGGGGTCGGAATTTTTGCTTTGAACCGAGTTGGAATCGGTTATACGATGAGATAATATGAAGGTATTGATTAGAATTGCCTATGACGGCTCCGCATATTGCGGATATCAGGTGCAACCCAACGGGGTTACGGTTCAGCAAAAGCTGAACGAAGCGGCAGAGGCTGTTTTCGGCTATCCCTGCGATATCGTTGGATGCAGCCGTACCGACAGCGGTGTTCATGCCCTGGAGTTTTGCGCGACGGTTTCTCGAAAAGGGGGGGAGGGATTGCAGACTGCGATCCCGATCGAAAGAATCCCCTTGGCAATGTCTGCGCACCTTCCGACGGATATCAGCGTTTACGATGCTGCTTGGGTGTCGGACGCATTTCACGCACGCTACGATGTGAAGGAAAAGGAGTATCTCTACCGCATTTATAACCGCCCCGTCAGATCCCCCTTTGAGGAGGGCAGAGCCTGTCATCTGCCAAAGCGTTTTTCGGATGAAGACCTTTGCAGAATGAACGAGGCGGCAAAATGCTTTCTTGGGGAGCACGATTTTACCTCCTACATGGCTCAAGGATCAAAGATTTCGGACTGTGTCAGAACGATCACCGAGTCAGAGGTGACGCGGGAAGGGGATGTGATCCTATATCGCGTTCGTGCCAATGGCTTTTTGTATCATATGGTGCGGATTCTTGCGGGAACCTTGGTTGCGGTCGGGGAAGGAAAGCTTTCTGTCACTGATATTCCTTCTGTAACCAAAGCGAGAGATCGTTCGATGGCAGGTGTCACGATGCCGCCCGATGGCTTGTATCTTCACCGCGTGATCTATCCAAAGGATTGCTTGCGATTGGATTGGGAGGGAAGACCTTGAGGATGTTTGAAAAAAAGCAGCATACAAAGCCGCCGAGTACACCGATTGATCTGTCTGCCCCGCAAAATGAATATTACGAGTCGATCTCGGAGCGTTGCGGCTTGGTTCAGGTCTTTTTGTATCTGATTCTTTTGGCCTTTGTAGCGGTTTCCTTTTTGATGAATACCGATCTGATCACCTATCAGAATCTTTATTATTTTGCGAAGGATCTCAATTCGGCAACCGAGTCAGTGGATGTGCTACATACCGATTCGATCAGCTATCCCACCGATACATCCCAAAGCTTTACGCTTTATCGACAGGGATTGGCGGTAGCGGGGAATACTTCTGTTACGATATTCACAGCGTCGGGGAGACAGACGGTCAGTCGGGGCGTGCAATATCAGAACCCGATCGCAGTTGGATCGGGGAAGTATCTTTTGGTTTATGAATTGGATGGGACGTCTTACTCTCTGTATAATTCTTATACGCAGATCCATTCAGGGAAGACCGAGTCCCCCATTCGGTGTGCCACGATGTCCGATTGCGGAATGTATGCGATTGTGACCGAATCGGAGGAATATGCCTCGGTGGTCAGGCTTTACAGCAGGAACTTTGAGCCGATCAACCAATATCGCTACAACGGTTACGTGACAGATGTTTCGATCAATGCAAAGGGAACGTATCTTTCTGTTTTGATGAGCCGTATGGAAAATGGCGCGCTCGCAACGACCTTGAACGTCTATGAGCCGAAAAAGGATGCCGTGTATGCACAGTGTGAGATCGGAACCGGCCTGGGGGTTCAGTGTGGTTTTACCGATACGGATCTTGTAACGGTTTTGACGGGAGACGGGGTTTATTCGGTGTCGGTTAGTGGAAAACTGATGTCGGAGTATCGCTTTGAGGGAAAAAATATCAAGGCGTTTGATCTCTCGGATGACGGTTGTGCGATCGTGGTGAAAGGAAACAGAATTACAACCGATCAGCAGGTTATCCTCTTCGATAAGAAGGGGAAAATCAAGCATCAGAGTGCCATCGTTCAAACGGTGCAATCGGTTGTTGTAAACAACGGGGATGCTTATCTGATGTGTTCCGACGGACTTCTGAGGATTCGGGGATCGGATGGAAATCAAGTGTTTGTTGAATGTGCGACCGAAGGGCGCGTTCTTCTTGTAACAAACGAGGGAAGGGCGTTGCTCTGCTCGCCGCAAAAGGCTACCTATGAAAACTTTACCTAAAAATTGAAAGGAGTTATTGACATGCTATTTATGGATTGGTTGTTTTTGGGGTTTGGAATTGCGTTGATCGTGATCTGCGCAAAGAGAGGATTTTTGCTCACGCTTTTGAAGTTCTTTAAAATGATCCTGTCGGTTCTGATCGCAAGTTTGCTGGGCGGTTCTGTAGGTTCTTTTTTGGGAGAGAAATTTTTCAACCCGATCATTCGCAGATCGGTTTATGAGAAGGTTAACCGTGTTTATGAGAGCACGGCAGAGGAGCTGGGCTCAAAGGTAGGAACCGATGTCGTTCCCAAGTACCTGCAAACCGATGCGATGCGTGAGAAATTGGAAGCACTTGAGGGCAACGGTGAGGAGCTGGTGAACTCGGTGACGGACACCGTTTCCGGTGCGATTTCCTCGGTTGTTTGCGGTATCGTCGGCTTTGTTCTTACATTTGTTGTGGCCTTTTGGCTTTTGTCTCTTCTTTACATTCTTATCAAGAACATGAGAAGCTCGTATGAGGTCTTTGGCGTAGCTGATTCTGTTTGCGGCGGTCTTTTGGGCTTTGTTTTCGCATTTGCAGTCCTGTTGTTTGCAGGTTCTTTGTTAAAGTTCTTCCTCGGCAATCAGCCTCTTTATACAGACTCGACCGTTGTAAAGTTCTTTGGAGACTCGAACCTGTTGGGATCTCTCAAATTCCTGGATCCCGGAGAATGGCTCAAGGGAATGATGGAGTCAACCATTTAAAAAAATCAAATAGGTAGCTTATTTATCAGAAAGGATCCGAGCGTTCGGAAATTTCATTTTTTATGACCATGTGTTCAAAGTGCCACAAGCGCGTGGCAGTCGTTTTTATGACAAAGCTGGAGAACGGGGAAAAGACCACCAAGGGCTTTTGCATTAAGTGTGCCAAGGAATTTGGTGTGCCCGTTGACAATATTATGGGAAATATGATCGAGCAGCTTGGGATTTCGCCCGAGCAGCTTGAGAATGCGGAAAATGATCTGATGGCAATGCTGGGGGGCGATGCAAATCTTCCTTCGGAATGCGATGATAACGAGGAGGGGGGAGCGCCTGCGATTGATCTCCCCAAAATTTTCCGCGACTCCGGACTTGCGCAGATGAACGGCTCTAACGTTGATTCTGGAATTCCTCAAAACGAGAAGACAAAGGATAAGAAAAAGGCAAAGGAAGAAAAGAAACTCAAATTTCTGACCACCTATTGCCGTAATCTTACCAAATCGGCGCGCGAGGGAAAGCTGGACAACATTATTGGAAGAGACAAGGAATTGGCTCGCGTGATTCAGATCCTTTGCCGCCGCCAAAAGAACAATCCTTGTCTGATCGGTGAGCCGGGCGTAGGTAAGACTGCAATCGCAGAGGCGCTGGCGATCCGAATTGCCGCAGGAAACGTGCCTTACAAGCTCAAGAATAAGGAGATTTATCTGGTGGATATGACGGCGCTGGTCGCAGGAACGCAGTTCCGCGGTCAGTTTGAGTCGCGTATCCTTGGGCTTTTGGCAGAGGTTCATACTGTGGGGAATGCGATCCTCGTGATTGACGAGGTTCACAATATTGTCGGAACAGGCGAGGCGGAGGGAAGCGTCAATGCCGCAAACATTCTCAAGCCTGCGCTGTCTCGCGGAGAGGTGCAGGTCATCGGTGCAACGACCTTGACCGAGTACCGCAAATATATTGAGAAGGATACGGCGCTTGAGCGTCGCTTCCAGCCCGTCACGGTTGAAGAGCCCGGCATTGAAGATGCCATCGAGATGCTGCAGGGCATCAAGCACTATTATGAGGAATACCACGGTGTCGTGATTCCCGATGAGATTCTCAGACGCACGGTCATTCTTTCGGAACGATATATAACAGACCGTTTTCTGCCCGATAAGGCGATCGACCTTTTGGACGAGGCGGCGTCTTATCTATCCCTCTCTTCGGCGGCGCTGAACGAGACCTACTCAATTCGGGATCGCTTGCTTGCTTTGAAGGATCAAAGAGAAACGTTGGAAGCAGAGGTGGCGGGAAGTGAGACCACCGAGGATCAAAGGTATGAGGAACTTTCCAAAATTCGTTCGGAAGAGCTCCGACTTTCTGCAAAGCTTGACGAGCTGGAGCCGAAAACGCATCAGATTCTTCTGACAGAAAATGAGATTGCAAACGTGATCGAGCTCTGGACGGGCGTTCCCGCCACAAGTATTACCGAAAACGAATTTGAAAAGATCGATCAGCTTGAAGCAAGACTTCGCGGACGTATTGTCGGTCAGGATCAGGCGGTGCGTGCAGTTGCGCGTGCCATCAAGAGAAACCGCGCCGGAATTTCCTATAAGAGAAAGCCCGTTTCCTTTATTTTTGCAGGGCCTACGGGCGTTGGAAAAACAGAGCTCGTCAAAACACTGGCAAACGATCTTTTCCATTCCCCCGAAACGTTGATTCGCTTGGATATGTCCGAGTTTATGGAAAAGCATTCGGTTTCGAGGATCATCGGAGCGCCTCCCGGATACGTTGGATACGATGAGGCGGGTCAGCTTACCGAAAAGATCCGTCGCAGACCCTATTCGATCGTGTTGTTTGATGAGATCGAAAAGGCGCATCCGGATGTTTTGAATGTCCTCTTGCAGATCCTCGATGACGGAAGAATTACCGATGCGAGAGGCAAGACGGTGAACTTTGAAAACACGGTGATCATTATGACCACGAATGCGGGATCGGACAGATCCTCCGCGATGGCAGGATTTGCATCGGATAGTCAGAATGCGCGCGAATCGCAGACAGAGAAGGCGCTTTCAAGCTTTTTGCGTCCCGAATTTCTCAACCGTGTTGATGAGATCATTACCTTCCGTGCGCTGGGAGAAGATGATTTTGTCTGCATTGCCAAGATCATGCTTGATGAATTGAAAATTGCGCTGGGTGAGAAGGGGATTGTGTTGAAGTATTCCGAGGAGGCAGCCGCTTTGATTGCGAAGAACTCCTATTCTCAGAAGTTTGGTGCGCGTAATATGCGCCGTTATATTCAGCGTGAGGTAGAGGATCGTCTTGCAGAACTGATCATTTCGAACTATCAGAAGAAATTCACAATGGCATCGGTCAACTCGGACGGCGATAGTCTGCAGATTACCTGCCTGTAACAAAATATGAAGCAAGATAAAAAAAATTGGCATCGGCTGACGGGGGAGGAAACCCTCCGTCAGCTTGGAAGTCGCCCCACCGGATTGTCCGGTAAGGAGGCGAGTGTTCGCCTCAAAAAAAGAGGGAGCAATCCGTTGTTTGATTTGCCTCGAGGCAAGGCTGCTTTGCTCCGAAAACTGCTGACCGATCCTGCACTTCTAACATTTGTGCTTGTGCTGATCCTGGCAGCTTGTTTTTCGGAGTTTTTTTCTGCTGTCTCCACTTTTTTGCTGTTTGCAATATGGGGGGGATACATCGTTTGGCAGCTTTTTCGTGTTGATCGAGGGCGTGATCTGCTCGGTCTGTGCGGAATCCCGACGATAACGGTTTTGAGAGGCGGAAAAAGACTGACGGTGTCTGCTGCGAATGTGGTAACGGGAGATGTGATCCTTTTTCGTGCAGGTGACGTTGTTCCCGCGGATTGCAGACTGCTCTCAACGGCAGACTTAAAGGTTCGATTTACCGTTCCCACCGGAATGGGGAATGGCAGGGAAACACTGATTCAGGAGAAAAAATCGGATACGGTTTATCCATACAACTGCGAGACGGTAACGCCTAATTTTGAAAATCTCATTTATGCAGGCTCGGAAATTGTAGAAGGATATGGACGGGCGGTTGCGTTTGCAACTGGAAAAGAGACGCTTTTGGCGCAAACCGGAGATGCGATTTTGATAGACAGACTTGAAAAAGATGCGAAGCTTGTTTCGGATTTGCATCCGTATTTCAAGTTTATGGGGATTCTGTCGTTAATGCTCCTTTTTCCGATGGGCCTTGTCGGGCTGCTGGTTTCCCCCGCGGAACAGTCCGGTATGCGGATTTTCTTACCTGTTTGCGCATGGGCGGCGTCTGTATCTGCTATTTTGCCCTACTGTTATCTTCAAATTTTGATGTATCACGGCGTCAGAAGCCTGTTTGTACAAAATTCCAACGGAAGTGGATCGATTCTCAAATCCACCAGGGCGATTGATCGAATTCCAAACCTGACGGATCTTGTCTTGATCGGCCGTGCGCCCCTTTCCGATGGGCAGATTCATTTTGAATTCGGGTTTTCAGGCGAAGGACTTTTGGAAGGTGATGCGCTCACGCCGCTTTGTGAGGCATTTTGCCTTTTGCATGATGCAAAAAATAGTTTGCCGGATCTTTTTGATACGCCGATTCGCCGAGAAGATCCTTATTTGCAGGAATTGATCAGATCTTGTGAATTTGATCGGGAGGCGTTGCGACTTCGCACGGTCAAGTGCGAGCTGTTTCGAGGCAAGCAGGAGCAAATCCTTGACGTTGAGAGTACGAGCGGCCCTTTCAGATTGCGCTTTTACTATACACCGACCCCACTCTTTGGATGCGGAGAATATTTAAAGAGAAACGGGGAGACGGCAACCTTGGACAATGGGGTTCGGGAGAAATATTTGAACTTTCAGTCCGAAGCGGTTCGGCTTGGCAGAAGAGTCGTGACGGTTGTGAAGGAACGTCGCGGACAAGCTTTTTTAGTGGGATGTTTTGTTGGAAAAGAGGATTTTCTGCCGAATGTCAGTGGGACGTTTGCGGAGCTTGAGCAGAAGGGGGTCCGTGTTTGCTTGTTTTTGAAGGGAGATTCCTCTATCGACCGTGCATACGCCGAGGAGTGGCTCCCCGATGCAAAAAAGACGGTCGCATCGGAGGGATATCTTCTTTCTGATGCAGATAAGCAATCCGGTGTCTTTTTTGGATACTCCAAACGTGAGATCGCCGAGTATATCCGCACGATGAAGAAAAAGGGCAGAGTGGTTGGCGTGATGACGGCAGAAGGCGACTGCCGTTCGTTGCTTTCCGCCGCATCCGTTTCGGTTGCGTGTGAGATCTATTCCGGTGCTCCCGAGGAATCGGAGTGTATTCCTGTTTTAAGGCGGGAGGCAGATGCGCTTGTCGCCAGAGCCTCTCAGTCCGGCGGAGGACTCGGATCGGTGGTCTATGCCATCGATGTTCTCAGAACTACGACCCTCAGGGTTAAGCAATTCTTTGTGCGTTTTTTCATGCTCAGAATGATGCAAACGGCGTTCGTAGCGCTCTCAATAATGACGGGAATTGGAGCGATGCCTCCGTTTTCCCTTGTTTACGTGACTTTATTCGGGGATTGCATCTTGCTTGCGCAAACCCTGCACAAGACAGATTTTGTTGATAGAGACCTTGGTGTGGATCTCCAAAAAACGACCGCCTTTTTCCGCTCCAAGCGATTGTGGCTGAGTTGTGTGCTGCCGGCGGTTGGACTTACTGCTGTGATTGCGATTCTGTATCATATTGATGTGCTCTCGCTCGGGAACAGCTATGCGCTGCTTCTTTTGGGAATGGTTTTGACGGAGGTATTGTTCCTAATGAGAGGGAAACTTGAGAAAAAGAGCTTGCTTCATATGGTCTTGTTCCTACTTCCGATTCTGGTGATCCTTTTGCTGTCAGCCTTGATCCCGACGGTTGGGAATTTGACAGAACTCGGCGCGTGGAATTTTGCAGGGGCTGTCGTCCTTCCTGTCATACCCTTGCTTGGAATGATCTCACTGCTTCTTACCAAACAGGATGACTTTGGAAACTAAATCTCACCTCTTGCATATCATCTAATAGGAATGATATGGAGGTTTGGGCATGAAACGATACAGTACCTCGGAGCTACGTTGCTTAGAAATTGTAAATACGTGTGACGGTGCCAAGCTTGGCCGTGCATCTGATTTTGAATTTGAAGCAGAAGGTGATTGTACGAAGATCACCGCTCTTATCGTTCGCGGAAGAGGCGGGTTCCTTGGAGGTGGTTGCGAGGAGGATCTTCGGATTCCTTGGTGCAACGTTCGGTGTATCGGGGAAGATATTATTTTGGTTGAACTTTCCCAACAGGAATGTAATTGCTGCCGACCGAGAAGGCGCTTTGGAAGAAGATATTAAAAAGGAATGGGTGTGCTTCGCATGGAAACACACCCATTCTTTTTTTATTTCTTGGGGAAGCTATCCTTGAGTCCGACGATGCGGTTAAAGGTGTTGGGATACTTGGTATCCTTGCAGAAATAACCGGTGCGGACGAACTGGAATTGCTCGCCCTCCTTGGCGTCAGCCAACGCAGGCTCTACAAAGCAGTGCTCCAGCTTGACCAGGGAATCGGGATTGAGATAATCGTTGTAGGTCTTGTCCTCGGGAATGTCGTTAACATTCTCAATGGTAAAGAGTTTATCATAGAGCATCAGGGTTGTCTCGACCGCATATTTTGCGGAGAGCCAGTGTACCGTACCCTTGACCTTGCGTCCGTCCACGGGATTGCCGTTTCCGGTTTCAAGGTCTGCTGTGCAGCGGATTTCGCGGATGCTGCCGTCCTCGTTCTTGTCGATCTCGTTGCAACGAACGATATACGCGCCCATCAGACGAACCTCGCCGTCCGGCTTGAGACGGAAGAACTTGGGAGGCGGAACCTCTGCAAAATCGTCCTGATCAATATAGATCTCTCTGGTGAAGGCAACCTTGCGCGTGCCTGCATCGGGATTCTGAGGATTGTTGGAGACCTCAAAGAACTCCTCGCGATCCTCGGGGTAGTTGGTAATGACCAGCTTGATAGGCTTCTGTACACAGATGCGGCGAAGGGCTGTCTGATTGAGCTCTTCACGAATACAGTGCTCCAAGAGACCGATATCTACAAGGCTGTCTGCCTTGGAGACACCCGCGCGGGATACGAAATCAAAAATGGATGCAGGGGTATATCCGCGTCTGCGGAGCGCGCAAAGAGTTGGGAGTCTGGGGTCATCCCAGCCGTCCACCATGTTGTTCTCCACGAGATAGCGCAGGTAACGCTTGGACATGACGGTATTTGTCACGTTCAGTCTTGCGAATTCTCTCTGCTTGGGCTTGGGATCAAATCCGATATTGTCGATCACCCATTCGTAAAGGGGACGGTGGTTCTCGAACTCAAGCGAACACAGGGAGTGCGTGATTCCTTCCAGTGCGTCCTGGATCGGATGTGCGTAGTCATAAAGGGGATAGATGCACCACTTATTGCCCTGGCGGTGATGATCGGTGTGAACGATGCGGTAGATCGCGGGGTCACGCATATTCATATTGGGGCTTGCCATATCGATCTTTGCGCGAAGGGTATGGGTTCCGTCCGCAAACTCGCCGTTCTTCATGCGCTCAAAGAGGTCGAGATTCTCTTCAACAGAGCGGTCGCGGTAGGGAGAATTCTTTCCGGGCTCGGTGAGCGTGCCGCGGTATTCTCTCATTTCCTCGGCGGAGAGATCACAGACGAATGCCTTCCCGTCTTTGATGAGCTGAACTGCGAATTCGTAGCACTTGTCAAAGTAATCGGATCCGTAGAAGATGCCGCCCGAGGGTGTTGCGCCCAGCCAGCAAAGATCGCGGTAGATCGCCTCAACGTACTCGTTGTCCTCCTTGGCGGGGTTGGTGTCGTCGTAACGGAGATTGAACAGACCGTTGTATTTTTGAGCCACCTGATAGTTAATCATGATCGCCTTTGCAGATCCGATGTGCAGATATCCGTTCGGTTCGGGAGGGAAGCGCGTGTGGATCTTGGTTTCGGGCGCACGTGCCAAATCTTCGTCAATAATATCGTGTATAAAATTCTTTTCGATTTCCATAACTTAAGTCCTTTCTGATCAAAGAGCTGCGATCGCGTTCAAAACACGCTCGCGAACGCGGTTCTCTCCGATGATCTGCATTACCGTGTAAAGATCGGGCGCATTGAGCTTGCCTGTCACTGCCACGCGCAGGAACATACTCACGTCTGCCACGTTTCCGCGGAATGCCTCGGGGGTTGCCTTGTATGCCTTCATATCGGAGGCGTATCCAAGATCTTCTGCAATCGCTTTGATCTTGTCAAACCATGTGTTCATGTCGTCGGAGGGCGAATAGGTCGCGAGGAATCCCTCAAGCGCAGCTTTTATATCGGCGCGGTCGAACTTTTCGTCATAAGTGTCCACAGAGGCAAAGAGGTCGTCATAGAAGAACGCCATATAGGGGCGAACGTCGGTCCAGGTCGCAAAATCCTTGCGAGGCTTTTTTCCGCCTCTGCCGATCGCAAGAATGGATTTGGTATAATCGGCGTCTGCAGTGAAATACTTGAAAAATTCGGGATCGTTGACGCTTGCCCAGTCAGAAACCTGCTCGTAAACCTCGTCTGCGCTCATGCGGCAAAGCACGTTTTTGCTCACGTCATTGAGCTTATTAAAATCGAACAGGCAGCCCGAGGTACTCATCTTCTTGATGTTGAAGGGGAACTCGGTATAGGGCTTGTCCGCGTTCTGCATATGCCACTCCTCGTAGTTGGAATTGAGAAGGGTCATCACGTACTCACAAACGGCGGCAGGGGAGTATCCCATGCGGCTGTAATCATCCATGTTCGCACCCATATCACGCTTGGAAAGCTTTTTCTTGTTTCCGTTCTCGTCCAGTCTCATGATCTGCGCGATGTGCATATACTTGGGAAGCTTGAATCCAAGATAGCGGAACAGCATCAGATGCTTTGCAAGGCTGGGAAGCCATTCCTCACCGCGGATCACGTGCGTCGTGCCCATCAGATGATCATCAACGGCGTGTGCAAAGTGATAAGTGGGAATTCCGTCACTCTTGAGAAGCACGAAGTCCTCATCGTTTTCGGGGATCTCCAGCTTGCCCTTAATCAGGTCGGTGAAGGGAACCTTCTTGCCGGGATCTCCATCTGCCAGCAAACGAAGAACGAAGGGGTTTCCGGCGTTCAGATTTTCTTGAATTTCTTCCATGGTAATGGATCTTTGCTTTTGCTGCTCCAGGCGGCGTGCCTCCTGCTCGCCCTCCCAGTCCTTTGCCTTAATCTCCGCCTTCTTGTCGATGGCGTTCAGAGCCTCCAGCTCCTCCTTGGTGGTGAATACGGGATAAGCCTTTCCTTCCTTAACAAGCTGCTTTGCATATACGTGGTAGATGGGCCCTCTCTGACTTTGCTTGTAGGGACCGTAATTTCCCTGGTCACAGACCAACCCGTCCGGCCCGAGGATCGCGCCCTCGTCAAAGTGGATTCCATAGTGCTCGAGGGTCTTAATCAGCCCCTCTGCCGCGCCCTCCACCTCACGCTTGGCGTCGGTATCCTCAATGCGAAGATAGAACACGCCGCCGCTTTGGTGCGCCAGGCGTTCACCGATTGTGGTGGGGAAAAGTCCGCCAAAATGCACGAAGCCCGTGGGGCTTGGTGCAAATCGAGTTACCTTTGCTCCTTCAGCAAGCTGTCGAGGGGGATATTTGTTCTCCATATCGGCAGGCGTTTCCGTTACGTTCGGGAACAAAAGATCTGCAAGCAATTCAAAGTCCATAATGTTGATTCCTTTTCTATGTTCGTGTTATTAAAAGGCAAGAGCTTGGTCGAGCGCGACTCCGAGTGTTGTTGAGGTGCCGTGCCCGGGATAAATGGGGAGAGATTGGGGAAGTGCTCTCATATTACGAAGCGTTTGAAGCAGAACAACTTCATCTCCGCCATAGAGATCGGTTCTTCCTCTGCCAACGTCAAAGATCGTGTCTCCCGTCAGAAGAAATTCGTCGTTGCAAAGATAGCAAACGCTTCCTGCGGTGTGCCCCGGTGTGTGAATCACGCGGATCGTTTCCTCTCCGAGCGTCAGGATCTCGTCGGATTTGAGCGATCGTTCGGGCGCGCGGTAGCTTTGATCCATGCGAAAGAAGTAATAAAACGCATTCTTTTTTGCATCGACGGGAAGCTCTGCATCCGCCTCGTGAATGAGCACGGGAGCGCTGGTCAAATCTCTCAGAGAATCGATGGAAACGATGTGATCAAAATGACCGTGCGTGAGCAGGATATAATCGATCACCGCACCGTTTTGTTCAAGGATGTTCAGAATCTGCTCCGCACGGGGACTGGGGTCAACCACGGCGGCGTGACTGCCGCTTTGAAGGATATAACAGTTGGAGCCCCAAGAGCCGGGATAAAGCGTTAAGATCCGCATACGGTTCTCCTTTATTTCATAATACATTATTATATCACATATCCTTCGGATTGTCTATCCTTTTTTTGATATTTTCATCATTTTTTTTGCAAAATCAAAGGTCGCCGAAAAGAGCTTGGCGACCTTGTGAGAAATGATAACAAATTTCAATTTGATTATTTCGTTTTCTTGCGAGAGGATAGAGGATTGTGGGACATCGCGTCCTCGATGCTCTGATTCGATACGTGTGTATAAATTTGCGTGGTGTTGAGCTGCTCGTGGCCGAGAATTTCCTTGAGAACCCGAACGTCCACCTCGCCGCTTTGATACATCAGGGTTGCAGCTGTATGGCGAAGCTTGTGAACCGAGTAATGCTTGGCTTCAAGCCCCGCAAGCTTGAGGTATTTGTAGATCATCCACTGTACGGTTTTGACGCTCATGCGTTGCTCCAGGCGGCTGAGAAAGACGCCTTTGTCCTTGACGGAGGCATATTGCGGGCTCTTTCGGATGGAGAGATATGCACCGAGAGAATCCCTGCAGGCTTGATTCAAATAAACGATGCGCTCCTTGCTTCCTTTACCCGTGACGCGAATGGAGCGAAGCTGGGGGTCGATGTCTCCAAGATTGATTCCGACCAGCTCGGAAACTCGCATGCCGCAGTTGAGAAAAAGGGTAACGATGGCATAGTCTCTGATGCGAAAGGGGGACTCTCGGTCATTTTCAATCGCGTCCAGGAGCGCCTCGGATTCCTCAAGGGTGAGATATTTGGGAAGCGATTTTTTAGGCTTCGGAGAATCCATGTCTGCCGTTGGATTGTATTCCAGATAGTGGCGCTTGGAAACCAGATATTTGTAAAGAGAGCGGAGGGAGGAGAGCTTGCGTGAGCGGGCCGCCCATTGGTTGCCACGCTGCTGGTTGGCGTAAAAGAGAAAGTCGTAAATCTCCTCGGCGCGAATCCTTCCAAGCCTCTCCAGTCCGATCGAGCTAACGTCGATCTGATTGAATTCCTCCGATGCTGGATCAATGCCGTATTCCTTTGAGAGCAGATAACGGAAAAAGGTGCGAAGATCAAGCAGATATTCCTGGACCGTCTTTTGAGAGCATCCTTGCAGAGAAAGCTTGTAGGATGCGTATTCTTGAATCAGCGGAGAAAATTCACTTGGGGAAATCATTTGAGACATACCGAACACACCTCCCGTCTCTGATACGCTTTCTACTACCATTTTACATCATTTTTGATTGCATTGGTTGATAAATTGTAAATTTTTGCGCCAATCGGTTGATTTTTAGGCTTTTTTTCGATATAATGATTGAAAAAGAACGAGATGCTTAAGGCAGAAGTAGAGGGGTAATTATGAAGGAGTTTTTAAAATCGAGATCCTATGACATGGTCAAGATGTTTCTCAATCAGTTCGCGGTTGCGATCTTTGGCGTTGGACTTGCATTTGCCGCAGGAAAGGCGGGAAATCCCGTTCTCAGAAATGTCAGCAGTGTTTTTTCGATTCTGTTCTATCTGTTCCTTCTGTATGTGATGACCTGGGAGATTGGCTTTCACGACAAGACTGGAGTGGATCTCGGAAAAAAGAAGCGTGAGCCGCTGACAGGGCTTTGGCTCTCTCTTTGCGCCAATGCTCCCAACTTTTTGTTTGCGATTCTGATCTCGCTTGCCGCTTGGTTCAACGTTCCCCTTTTCAGTAAATTGGGCGCGTTTGCAACAGGAGCTGCCGTACTTCTGGAAGGAATGTACACCGGCCTTCTTGCCAACCACGTTGGGGGGGATCCTCTCAATTCTTACTGGTGGATCTATTTTCTGATTCCGATTCCAGCTATGATTACTTGTATGGTAGCCTACCTGCTTGGGCTGAAGGATAAGAAATTCACACGCCTTTTTGATGTGCCATATCCTGAATCGGATAGGGAGCCGACCGGAAAAAAGAAGCATTGATTGATCACAAGCGCTCTCCCCTTTTTTTTAATAAGGGTGGGGGGTTT
>JAZQVI010000029.1:0-39140 GCA_045631745.1 Eubacteriales bacterium | reverse complement strand
CTTCCACGTACATACCGTTTTCGAAGGAATCGTCAAGGTATTTCTTGTCCTGCTCGCTCAGGGTAATGGTAACGGTCACGTTTGCAGTTGCACCCGCGCCGACCGTGATATTCATTCCATTCTGCTGTGCTCCCGAGATAGAGGTGATCTCTACCCTTGCACCTTCAAGCAGATATCCCAGCTCGTCAACGGTAGTCTCACCCTGATTGGTCTTGGTGTCGCTCACACCCTCGGTCATAACGTATGCAGAAAGCTGATAGGAAACCGATGCAGAACCAAAGTTTTTGACTGCAAAGGAAAGTGTATAAACACCCGTCTTGTTCGGATCATCTCCAAGCTCGAGCTTGGTCTTGTCCATTTCCTTGCCGTCCTTAAAGGTCTTAATGTAGGCATTGGTTTTTGCAATGTTATCCAGGTTGGCAAGTCCTGCACCCTGCTTTCTGACCGCATACGGCAAGCCGTTGGTATTGTATACGATATCTGCGGTCGACATCATCAGTTGGTTAACCAGAGCTGCCACCTGTTTCGGATTGTTTGCAACATCGGGGAAATTCTGCACCACATACTGGCGGATAAGTGCCGTCACGCCCGCAATGTTGGGGCACGCCATCGAGGTACCGGATTGGTGATCATAGCTCTGACCGGGAACCGCAGAGTAGATCATGCCGCCGTGTGCAGTGATCTCAGGCTTGATTCCGAGATCAGGAGTCGGTCCCCAAGATGAGAAATCGGACATGAAGGGACCGGACTTTTGCGATCTGCTCAGCTTAAGCTTGCCGGTTCCGGCAGCCGCGAGCATCTCTCCATCGTCCTGGCCGATCGAACAAACGCCAAGCGTTGCATCACCGACGTTCATCTTGATGTCACCGGACACATTGTTGTAAACGATGATACCGACAGCACCTTTAGCCTGTGCAACGTTCGCTTTTTCCTCAAACGTCGTAGCTCCGCGGCGGACGAGCACAATCTTTCCCTTTACGTCAAGACCTGCATAGTCAGCAGAGCGTCCGGCACCGGGAATGGTGATATACTCAACCTCCATCTCGTTGACACCGCTTCCCATGATGTCATCGTAGAAATTCTTTTCCTCGGTGACACGGTCGGTAGCTTCGGTAAAGTAGATGATCTTATCGCCGTACATAAGGTAGGGCTTTTTGGTTCCGCTAATGGACGCGACCGACATCGCACCCTTGTATGTAGAAGGAGAACCAACCGTTGCGCTATCCGGGTTGGAGGTCAGTCCGAGGTTACCATTCTTTTCCGATCCATAGGTGGAGTTGAAGCTATTGGATGCCGCAACCACCATACTGATGCCTGCATCACGGATCTTGTCATAAATACCATCAACTGCTTCCTTGTCCATTTCACGGCTGAATCCGCAACTGGTACCAATGGACATATTGATGACGTCAACACCGAGAACCACACAGTCCTCAAGTGCGCTCAGGATCCAGGATGTACGCGCGGTAGAAACGACGTCGGAGAAAATCTTCATGATCGCAAGCTGCGCGTTGGGCGCAACACCCGTGATCACATCGTCCTTACCTGCAATTACACCCGCAACGTGCGTTCCATGCTCGCTTGCAGCGGGAGTCATGGGGTAGACGTCAGGGTCATAGTCTGCATAGTCGAAGGCAAACGGAACCTTGGCGTTCAGATAAACATCCGCGGCAGTCAATCCACTTTGAAGCTTGCTCGCCTTGGTATCCGAAATCAACGCTTCAACGTCAGAGAGGGTCATACCAATCTTGCTTCTGTCTGCTGTGAAGTTGTTGACCGAGAATGCAGTGTGATTATAGTCAAGACCGGTGTCAAGAACTGCAACCACCATTCCGGTTCCATCATATGCAAAGGACGAGCTGTTGAAAATACCGGTATCGTAAACATTGACCTTGTTTTCAACCAGCTGCGTTTCGCAGGTGTTGTATTCATCGCCAACGATCGCGGTAGCGCGATTGCCGAGCGTGCGACAAAGCGTTTCAAAATCTCCCGCCTTGATCACCACCTCAAATCCGCCCAGAACCGCCTTATAATCGGCGCCCAGATCGTAGCTGAGGCTCGCATCGTCAAACATAGAGAGGAGCACGCCCTTTTCCGCAAGGATTTCCTCCTTGACAATCGCGGCTTCCTCCGTGAGCACGTAGTCGGTAAAGGGAATTTCCTTGTCTCCTGCCTCGTACGCATCAAGCAGCGACTCCTTCTTCACTTGAATGATGACTGATATATCATCGGAATCCTTGACTGTATCCGGCAGCTTGTACATGACCGAGCTGTCCAGATACTGTGTCCAGTTTCTGTCAATATCCTTGTCTGTCAGTTTGACAATTCCGTTGCTGATCTGCTCTGCTACATCCTTCAACAAGAAGTTTGCAACAGAAACGACCGTAGCAATCGCAAGAATCAATGCGGTTACCACATACAACGACCTTGTCCATTTCTTTTGGTTCACCATTGTTTTTCACCTTTCTTTTTTGGCATTTGATCCAACCGGATCACGCGTTAGCGCATAGATGATAATATTATATCATATAAAGAAACAAATCGCAAGTGTTTTTTTTATTTTTGTCATATTTTTTTGTCAGAAATGCGAATATCTCTTGACTTTCGCTTTTTTTGTGTTATAATACAGAATGGATGTGTGTAGCCTTTTTGGTCTTATGCACCAAAAAAACGGCAAAATTGAGTTTGATCGGCAGGAAAATTTCTCGAAGCGATGCTTGTTCTCGGGCATGGCCTCCCTCCCCGAAATGACCTTTTTGCGGCAAATACAGCGAAAATATGACTTCATACAGAAAGGAAATGGTTTATGAGTAAGAAGTGTATTAATTGCGGCTTTGAATTGGAGAACGATCAACTGCTATGTCCCGAATGTGGCACAAAGCAGCATATTGATCCTCAACCAATCACAGAAGCCGCAGAGGAAACAAAAACCCCCCCTGTGCAAGCAAATGTAGGCGAAGCAAGCGCCTCGGCTGAATCAGAAAAAGCAACTACGTCCTCAAAAAACAAGAAAAAAACATTCGTGATTGCGGGCATCGCATTGGGTGTTGTCGTCGCCTTGCTTCTTGGGGCAGTTCTCATTCTGAAGCCATCGTGGCTTGGCTTTAATTCCAACAACGATGACCCTTCCGATCCATCTGATCAGGAAACGACAGATCCCGGTCAGTCTCCCTCTAATCCTGATGCAAAGACGGAATACACCGTCAGCATCAAAACGATCGGCGGCCGTCCGATCTCCAAGCATACCTTCTATATTTATGAAGGCGATGACCTGAAGGCATACGGCCAAACCGATGCGAACGGAATCGGAAAGGTTTCTCTCAAGCGCTCGAACAACTATACCATCGAGCTTACCAAGAGCGATCTGGAAGGCTACGACGTAGCGGACAGATATAATTTCACCGGAAATTCCGCCGTAATCACCCTCACATCGCACATAATCGCTGACACCAATTTGGCAGGGGTACAGTATCAGCTGGGTGACATCATCCACGATTTCACCGTTACCACAACCGACGGAAGCACCTTCACGCTTTCTGAAGTGCTCAAGACCAAGAAAGCGGTCATGATCAACTTCTGGTACTCCACCTGCAGTCCTTGTATAAACGAGTTCCCCTATATGCAGGCGGCTTACGAGAATTATAAGGATGACATTGAGATCATCGCGCTGAACAACTACGCCACAGACACCGAGAACACCGTTAAAAATTTCAAGGCAGATATGGGACTGACCTTCCCAGTTGCGAAGGATTATTCCAGACTTGGCTCGGCATTCAGCCTTACAGGTTACCCCACCTCGATCGTGATCGACCGCTACGGAACCATCTGCCTCATTGAGGTAGGAGGTCTGACGAGCGAGAAGCCCTTCACCGCAGTTTTTGAGCATTTTTCTGCAGATGATTACAAGCAGCAGCTGATTCAATCCATCGACGAGCTTACTCCTCTGGAAATCCCCAACGTAGAGATGCCCTCCTCTGAGGAGATCGGAGCTGTCCTGAACGGACAGAACTTCACCGCAACCTACACGCCCGAAACGGAGTCCTCCGATGCGGAATACTCCTGGCCCTTTATCATCGGAGCCAAGGACGGTGTAAATTGTATCGTCACATCCAACGCCGAGAAGGACAGATCCTACGCAACCCTCCACGCAACCGTCAACCTCAAGGCAGGCGAGGCACTTGCAGTCGACTGGTTTGCCGAAACCGAGCGCGGCGCTGACACCCTGTTCATTCTTGTGGACGGAAAGGACATCTACCAGATCTCGGGAATCAGCGAAAGCTGGGCAACCTGCTATCCCTTCGTTGCATTGGAGGACGGCACCCACAAGGTTACATTCGTCTATGTAAAGGATAGCTCAACCGATGCAGGTGAGGACTGCGTATACCTGAAAAACATGCGCACGGTCGCAATCAGAGAGATCTCGACCCCGACCTATATCCCCCGTCAAGCAGCTACCAAGCCCAACGCAAACGGACTTGGATTTAACCACTATATCACCCCCGTCTTCAACGAGAAGGATGGTTACTACCACGTCGGAACCGCAGACGGCCCGATTCTGCTTGTCAATCTGATGGCAGGAACGCAGCTGAGCGGCACCTCTCTTAACGACCACGGTTACAATGGTGATCTTATTGTAGGTGATAATGACGAAGACCTCTACGAAATCCTCGTAACCTACTGTAACTACGCGATTAACGGAACTATGTACGGCTATAGCCCCGTAACCGAGGAACTCAAGATGATCCTTGAAAAGGCAGCAGAAAAGCTCGGAAACGAGACTCAAAACCCCAATCAGTGGCTCCAGGCTTGCTCCTACTATGATGCATACGGCACCGATGGAAAGCAGCTTGAGGACCCCGTCAAGGGCGTCGCGTTCTTTGCTGCATACGACACGGTTCTTTCTACCGATACCGAAGAAAAATTCAACACCGTTGTATATGATGGACGTGTGATCATGCCCCGCGGTCTGAAATTCAAATTCGTTCCCACTCAATCCGGCGTATATCTCATCCGCTCTCAAGAGGACGGAGAGAAAAACGGATGGGTATTTAACGACAAGTATGAGATTATTTACACCGCAGAGGTTGTTGAACGCCCCTATCAAGCTCTCAGTGATTCCAAATACGAAGTTGACACCACCAATGTGTCGATGCTCCTCTATCTTGAGGCAGGCGAAACCTACTATATTGATATCGCCTACTACGACGTTTACGCCGAGGGTTCCTTCACCTTCACCGTAAAGTACGTTGCAGAAACCTACACGCAGTTCCATCTGGCATCCCCCGGTTACTTCACCTACGTTGAAAGCACTACGGGACAGATTAACCAGACCATCGCAGGTGGAATCGACGTTGCTCTCGGTGAAGACGGCTACTATCACGAGGTTCTCGCTGACGGCTCGCTTGGCTCTCTCGTTTATGCCGATTTCAATCTTCCTACCGGTATGTTCTCTCATTCCATTCTCAACATGATTGAAATGGACGGATTTGATATGAGATACAATGAGACCGATTTGATCGTTCTCGCAAAGCTGGAGGAACTCAACGGAGACAAGGATGCCTGCCTTGCATACTACCAAAAGCTTTGGGGCGACGAGTATGCGGAATGGGAAGATATTTACAAGCTCGAGGAGGTTCTCGCCGGAACGTATCACGGCCCCGGAGAGGATCTGACCGACGATATTCAGGCATACGTATCGAAGATGATCACAAACAGTGCCCCCGAGCTCGAGGGCTGTGTGCTGGTTGATGAAGATCTCGCAGAGCTGCTCCAGGCTCTTATGGACAAATATACCTTTAGCGGAGTTAAGAACTCCTGGACGAAGCTTTGCTACTACTACAAGAACCTTGCTTCGTAAAAACTGTACAAACGGAAAGGACACATATGCTGAATTTGAAACGACGCGCACTGTTTTTTCTGTGTGCACTTGCAATGCTGATGACGCTTGTTGCCTGCAACAAGCGTCAAGGTGACCCATACGACCCTTCAGACGACGCGAACGAGAACCCCTCGGACGGCTCCTACGGCGTGTTGATCGTTGACGGAAACGGAGATCCCGTCAAAAACGTGATTGTAAAGGTCATGCAGAACGGCGAGCAGATCAAGATGTACCCTTACAAGGGCGAGTTTCTCTCCCTGCCGCTTGATCCCGGAACCTACGAGCTTGAGCTGGATCTGTCTCAGTTGGGAGATAGTTATACGTTTGACGAATCGCTCTGCGTATTGACCCCCGAGAAAAAGCAGACAACCATCCGACTCTTTAACAACATCGGGGAAAAGACCTCCATCTCCGTAGGAGATCCCATCTCTTCCGATTATGACGCATACCACGTCGGCGAGGGAGCAACCAAGCTTCCTCTGACCGCCGATGATTACAATTTCTTCATCTTTTATCCCACCGTCTCGGCGATCTACACCTTGACGTACGAGTGCGAGACCGATCTGACCGTCAGCTATCACGGCAGCACCTTCTTCGTACAGGGTAATGACATTTCCCAGGGCAACAGCGACATTGCGAAATACGAAAACGGACTTTCGCTGAAGGTTTTCCCCTCAAACCTCGGAAGCAGCTACGTCTTCGCCGTAAAATCCACCGCGGCAACCTCCTGCATCATCAAAATCAAGAATGCAGGCGACACCGAAAGCAGAATTGAGGATGCACCCTGGACTCCCTACCTTGAGAATACGGCAAAGGTTGCGGAGCAGCTTGCCATGAAGCCTACCGGCACGTATACCGCCATCGACCTCACCGATCTGTCTCTCAAGGCGGTCTACAATGAGAGTGACGGATACTATCACCTTGGTTCCAAGACAGGTCCCCTCCTCTTTATTGATCTGACGTCCGATTCTCGGTATGTCAGCAGCATTCAGACGATCTGCGGATTGCAGGGCATGAACACCTACATTTATGACAATACAGGAACCGTCATTGAGAAGCGCAGCTATAACGAGCTGTTCTTCCAATATGGAATGCCCAGCGACTCCTCCGCCAAGGTCGATGCTCCCATCCGAGTTCCTTTGACGCAAAAGCTCGCCGAGGCAATCCAGGTCTTCGGCGAGAAAAACGGTTGGTGGAAATCGGGATCCGATAGCAATATCTTCACCAAGGCACTCTTGGGTGCCCCCTACAATCAGGAGTACGCATGGCTCCTCTTCTGTGGATATTACGTTGGCTAATAAAAAAATTGGGAGTCGCCCTCGGCGGCTCCCTTTTTTTGTCCCAGATCCGACAATTAAAAAAGTATTTATTCGTTTTTTTCAAAAGGTATTGCCTTTTTCCTTCCGCTATGTTATAATGAGATGAATTTAATATTTTCAACAACATGAAATTTATGGAGGTTCATTATGAAAAATTCTATCTTCCGCAAGGTTATCGCAGTGTGTCTGCTGATTTGCGTCCTGTCGCTTACTTGCGCTTGCAACAAAAAGCAAGATCCTGCTGAAAACGAGACGGACACATCCGAGGCGACCTCTTCCACGGCAACATACACCATTACGGTTGTCGATCAGAACAACACCCCCATCAAGGGAGCGATTGTTGAGCTTTACGTCGGAAACAACTGCGAAGCGCTCGCGCTGACCAAGGCAAACGGCGTTGTAAGCTTTGCTGACACCGATCGTGCCAACTACACCGTCAAGGTTTCCTGCAGCGGCTACACCGGCGAGGCTTCCTACCGCTTTGCAGCTAACTCGACCGAAATGACGGTTCAGCTGACATCGGCACAAGCCTCTACCAAGACCACCTACACCGTAAAGCTGATCGACACCAACAATCAACCCATTGTAGGCACGGATGTCCAGCTTTGCGTGGGAGACCTCTGCAGACTTCCCCAAGCAACGAATGCCGATGGTGTGGCTACCTTTGAGCTTGATCCTGATAACTACACGGTCAAGATCCCCAATCTGCAGGGCTACGTGATCGAGGCGTACTACACCTTCCCCTCCAACTCAACCGAGCTGACCATTCAGCTGACCCCAGCCAACTAAAAAATGACTCGAAGCTCCCAATGGAAATTCCGTTGGGAGCTTTTTTGATGAGAATGATAAAATTCACTTGATTTTTTTCTGATTTTATATTATAATAGAATCTGAATGACTTCCAAAAAAGAAAGGAACTGAAAAATGTCCGATTCTACAAAGAAAAAGATACGCTTGATCTACGGCATCGTGCTGTCGGGCCTGCTGATCGTGACCGGGATTCTGCTCATGGTTGCGTGTGTCAACGTTTATCAGATTGGGGCGCGCCCCTTCACTCCTCAAAACATTTCTTCCGCATTCTCCAAAATCGCCGTGTTTGTTTGGATCACGGTGGGAGCCGTTCTCGCGGGAGGCGTTCTTACGCTGATTTTCCCCGAGAAAAAAAAGAAGAAGCCCCTTTCGCTGAAGGACAAAAAGGACACGCTTAACAGCTTGCTCGGCAGACTGAATCCCGATGCCGTCAGTGAGAATCTCCGCGCAAAGATGGCTGCAGAAAAGAAGTTCTGCAAGCATCTTCACATCGCAACCATCCTGCTCTGTGTGGCCCTTGCGGCACCCTCCCTCGTATATGCGCTTGATTTCAGACACTTTGGCGCAGACCACGACCGGAGCGTGGTAATGGCATGCATCTTGATTCTTCCCTGCACATTTGCTTGTATGGGTGTCTGTCTTGCATATTCCTTGCTTGAAAATGCAAGCTTGGAGCATCAGATCGCCCTTGCCAAAACTGCCATGATTGAAACGCGCGACAGTCTAGTCCCCCCTGCAGGCAAGGAAAGCACGCAGGACAACCGCGTTGTCACGATCGTCCGCATCGCCCTCGCCGCAGTGGCAATCATTTTCATGGTTGCAGGCATCCTCAACGGCGGTATGGCAGACGTTCTCTCAAAGGCCGCCAATATTTGCACCGAGTGCATCGGGCTTGGTTAAAGGAGGAAGCATGAAAAAAATATTTCATTGGTTCAAAAACCATATTCCCACCAAAAGAAGGCTGATCCAGCTCTATGCAGCCCTGCTCTTTAATGCAAATCTGAAGGGCTTTACATCGGGAAAAATCTATAAAGGCCCCGTCAAAAACATCTGTACCCCCGGTCTGAACTGCTACTCCTGCCCCGGCGCATCAGGCGCCTGTCCGCTTGGCGCCCTTCAGAATTCTCTTTCCGCCAGCGGAAAAACCGCGCCGTACTATATGTTTTCCATTATCATGCTGTACGGACTTCTGTTCGGACGTTGGATCTGCGGATTTTTGTGCCCCTTTGGGCTGATCCAGGAGCTCCTACATAAGATCCCTACCCCAAAGCTCAAGAAGAACCGCTTTACCCGCGTGCTTTCCTACTTGAAGTACGTGATCTTGGTCTTTTTCGTGATCATCCTCCCCATCGCCTACGCGTTCAGAAACTTCCCTCTGCCCGGCTTCTGTAAATACATCTGCCCCGCAGGAACGCTTGAGGGCGCAATGGGACTGCTCTCCAACCGCGTAAACGAGAGCTATCTCCGTATGCTTGGCCCTCTGTTCACCTGGAAATTCCTTTTGATGGTATCCATATTGGTTGCAAGCGTATTTATGTTCCGCTTTTTCTGCCGTTTCCTCTGCCCCCTCGGAGCGATTTACGGACTGTTTAACAAGATTGCACTGGTTGGCGTCAAGGTAGACCGTGCAAGCTGCACCGACTGCGGACTGTGCGTCGGAAAGTGCAAGATGGATATCAAGCGAGTGGGAGATACCGAATGTATCAACTGCGGCGAATGTATCTCCGCTTGCCCCACCAATGCAATCCAATGGAAGGGCTCCAAGATCCTGCTCCCCAAGAATGAAATTGACACGCCTAGCGAAGCGGAAGAGGGAGCGGATCTCGCGATCGCACAGAGAAAGCACACGCGCCGCCATACCATCATCAAGGCAACCGTTGCTGCGCTTATGGCACTTCTGTTGTGCGGAACGCTCATTTATTACAACGTGGTTGACGGAGACAAAAAGCCGGAAGCTCCTGTAGAGGATCAAACCCCGGGGTCGACTTCTAAGCCCCCTGTTGGCACTACAGTCGGAAAGACCTTCCCCTCTGTTTCGGTTGATCTCATAGGCTCGGATACAATATTTGATGTACAAGAACAGAATGAGCAAGGACGCGTTGTCGTGCTCAACTTCTGGTACACAACCTGCGGACCGTGTCTTGAGGAATTGCCCTATTTCTATCAGGCTGCAAAGGATTACAAGGATCAGGTTAGCATTGCTGCAATCCACATTGAACAGTCAAACGTAGATCCCTCAGAGTTTATTACCAACAAGTCGGGCCACCCCGAGTGGAATGACGGCTCCATGTCCATCGGATGGGACACGGGATCGGTTTTCATCAATCTGTTCCAAATCGAAGCCTTCCCAACCACCATCATCATCGATGCCAACGGCGTCATTTCCGACATCTTCTCCGGAAGTCTTGAAAACGACGAGCTCGTTGCCGCCATTGAAAAAGCTCTTGGCAACTGAAGAGCGAATTCATAACAAACCAAAAGCAACCGCTTTCCCGTCCGCAACGGACGGGAAAGCGGTTGCTTTTTTGTTATATCTTATCGTTTATGCAGCTTATTCGCTCTGAACACCGGAATAGGAATCAAAGAACTTCTGCATATCCTCTGCGGTAACGCCTTCTTTTCCTTGGAACTCTTCAATCAGAACATCTGCATACAGTCCAACGACCTCGTCACTCAATTCAAGATCCTCACCCATCTGATCCGCATATGTCTCACGAATGGTTGTGGTAAGCTGAGTCTTCTGCTCCTCGGGAGTCATTCCTTGTGCATTCATATCATTCATCTTGGCTGCAAGGTCTCCTGTGAACTGCTCGTAATTCTCATTTTCGGTCGCACCGGCGGGAATTTTGAGCGTAGATCCCATCGCGCGCATACCGATCTTTGTAATATCATCCTTCAGGGGTGCAAAGCTGGGATTCAGATCAAACTCCGCCAACAGCAGATCAATGGTATCTCCCTTAGAGAGAAGCTCCACCATCGAGTTGGTTTGCTCCTCGTTCATACTTCCGATGACACCGGAGTGAATCAAGATTTCCATCGTATGCTCCAGCGTGTCGAAGTCCGCGCGCAATTTATCCAGGTCGTGTGCATCGTTGTGGAATGCCTCCAGGATATGCTCAAAGGGCTCGGCAACCATCGAAGTCGTGTCCTTATCATCAAACGTCGGTTTGGCCATGCCGAAAACCGCGCGGGATCCTGTTTCATCCAGCCACCCGTCGGTAACCAGGTAGATCAAATCTCCTGCAACCGTCGGGAGAAAGACCGAATTGTGCATATCGGAATCAATCGCACGCAGAATCTCAATCTCTGCATCGGTGTACTCATAAATCTTTCTTCCGTTCAGTTTCATGATGTTTGAAATGAAATCGGTAATCACTCCAAGCTCATTGTGCAAATGGTACTCATCTCCGCCAACCTTAAAGCTTTCCATCGAGTTGCAAAGAGCATCTCCTCCAAGCAAACGGTAAGCCTTCACCAAGGGCGTTTTGTTGAGCTCGCCTGCGATCTCCCAAAGCTTATCCGTTTTGATCGCTCCGTCCTCGCTGCTCTCAGCTTTTATCATGCCAACTTCATCAGCGGAATCCATCACAGCGGGAATACAATCGATTGTGCTCACAACGGGAGTAAGGATCACAAAGAGTGTGAGCAAAACCTGCGCCGCAGCGTAAAGCAGAATTCGGAGGAAGCCGCCGCTTCGGAAGACCTGCTCTCCAAAATCATGAAACAGGCTGATCTCACCGTACAATCCGTATCCGCCAAACAAATCGATGTAGCCGGATTCGTAAAGGTCGACTTCATCAACATCCGAGCTATTCTTCTTGCCCAAACGGAACACAAAGAAAAGAATATTGCAAATGATGCCGGTAACAAAGCACAGCGCCACAAACAGCCCCAGGAACACCCAAGGAGCCGCAATCGCGCTACCACAATGAAGCAGCGCATCACACAAGCCCTCTTCCCCAAGAATCGTCGCCAACATCTCATTGTCAGCCGCCTTGGAGCTCAAAAAATTCATGACCACGCCCGACTCAACGTTCTTGACCCAAAGCGCCGCACACAGCGAAGCCACAAACGAGAGTGCAACACAAATAAAGCGAATCCTGGTGCGCTTCAGTCCGATAAACAGCCCCCACAAAAGCAGAAGGGCAAGCATCACGACGGGGAGCAGCATTGCAATCAATCCGATCATACTATCAATTTCCTTTCCAACTGAAGTTTTTTGATTGGTTCAAGGTTATTTTACCATATTATATACGCAAAGTCAACCTTTTTTTCGGAATGAAGAAAAATCCGACAGAAGAGCGATCTGTCATCAAAAAAGAAGACCGTCTTTTGCAAACGGTCCCCTTCGGGCTTATTTTAGGATCACGTTCTCTTCCCCCAGCATCGCGCGAAGCTCGGAGAGAAGGTAATCGCTCAATGCGATGGAAGGAATTTCGAAGTCATACTGCTTCTCCTCGGCATCATAAAAGGCCACGGGAAATTCTCCTTCAAAAATCTCAATGAGATTTCTCGCCTTCTGCCAAAGCACGCCCTCTCGGTCGGGCAAGCGCAAAAAGAGACGCTTAGGCCTTTGCGGCTGCACCGTTTTCTGTGCGACCGCAGGCTTCACAGGCTCCACCTTGGTCTCATCAAAAGAGGTATTTTCGATCAATTCGGTCATGTTGTTGACCAAAATCTTCGCCTTTTCCTCCTCGCGTACCGAAAGATTTCCCATCACACAAACGGCAACGTCGGATCGGACGAGATGTCCCAGCTGTTCAAACTTCTTGGAAAACACCACACACTCGATCTCCCCTGTCTGATCCTCCAAGCGGAAGAACGCCATACGCTCCCCGTTTTTGGTGGTTTTGGGAGTCACTGCCGTGATCATTCCCGCAACAGTTGCAGGCGCGCGATCGGCAGGATCGGATTCTTCTCCCACAAATTCCGCAATAGGCGTGGTCGTAATCGTTTCCAAATGCCTTGTAAAGCTGTCGAGCAACTGCCCCGAGAAAAACATTCCCGTTGCCTCTCGCTCCATCATCAGCTTTTCCCTCGCCGTCAGCTCGGGAATCTCGGGATAGGAGATATATGACTGCTCTCCCCCTCCGCCAAGCTCGGGCATGGAAAACATATCCAACTGTCCTGCCAGATTGTTTCTTCCCTTCTCTGCCGCCTGGTCGATCAATCTTTCATATACGGCGAGAAGCCGACTGCGGTAAACACCAAGTCGGTCAAAGGCACCTGCCTTGATGAGCGACTCCACCATGCGTCGGTTGAGATCTCCCCCACCCATACGATTGATAAAATCCTCAAAGGAAGCAAAGGGCGCACGTGTGCGCTCACTCATAATCTGCGTGAGGAACTGCCGTCCCACGTTGCGAATGGCGAGAAGGCCAAAGCGAATGTCCTTCCCACTCACCGAAAAATACATCTTACTTTCATTGACGTCGGGGGGTAACACACAGATTCCACGTGACGAGCATTCCGAAATATATTCGGCAATCTTACCTTGATTTCCAAGGACGCTTGTGAGCAGAGCCGAGAAATATTCCCTCGGATAATGCTGCTTGAGATACGCCGTTCGGTAGGAAATCACGGCATACGCTGCCGCATGGGATTTGTTAAAGGCGTAGTTGGCAAAGCTCTCCATATCCGAGAAGAGCTGCTCCGCCACGGCGCGGTCAACGCCTCGTTCCTCAGCGCCGTTTACAAAGGTCTCGCGCTCGGCAAGAAGCACCGACGCCTTTTTCTTGGACATGGCACGGCGCACGATGTCGGCGTGTCCGAAGGTATATCCGCCAATCTCGCGGAAGATCTGCATGACCTGCTCCTGATATACCACGCAACCGTAGGTGGAGCGCAAAATAGGCTCGAGCCGGGGTGTCGCATAGGATACCTTTTCGGGATGATGGCGACATTCCACGAATTTCGGAATGGAATCCATCGGACCGGGTCGATAGAGCGCGATCGCCGCAATGATATCGTCAATCTTCTCGGGCGCAAGAGACATGAGCATCTGCCGCATCCCTCCCGATTCCAGCTGAAACAGTCCTGCGGTCTTGCCCGAGGAGATCAGCGAAAACGCGCCGCGGTCGTCAAGCGGCACCTTTTCCAACTGAAAATCCGGCTCACTTTCGCGGATCTGCATCTCTGCATCGTGCAGAATCGTGAGATACCGCAAAGCCAAAAAGTCAAATTTCAAGAGTCCCAATGCAGCAACGGTATCCATATCGAACTGGGTCACGACTGTTCCGTTACTGGTCGCCAAGGGGACGTAGTCGGACACGGGTCGGTCGGTGATGACCACACCTGCTGCGTGGATCGAGACGTTTCTTGGCATTCCCTCCAGCGCCATAGCGGTGTCCACCAGGGTGCGAACCTGCTCGGAATCCTCATAGAGCCGCTTCAGATCGGGCATCTTGAGCGCCGCAGAAATGGTGATATTGAGCTCCTGCGGAACGGCTCTTGCCACCACGTCCACCTCGGAATAAGACATTCCCAGTGCACGGCCAACGTCACGAATAGAGGCTCTTGCTGCCAGCGTTCCGAAGGTAATGATCTGCGAAACGTGATCCTTTCCGTATTTCTGACACACGTAATCAATGACCTCGTCCCGTCGGTTGTAGCAGAAGTCCATATCAATATCGGGCATGCTGACACGCTCGGGATTGAGGAATCTCTCAAACAGAAGATCAAATTCAAGGGGATCCACATCGGTGATACCAAGGCAGAATGCCACAAGGCTTCCCGCGCCCGATCCTCTGCCGGGGCCGACGGGAATGTCCTTTGAACGCGCAAAATTAACGTAATCCTGCACAATAAGGAAATAGTCCTCGTATCCCATCTTAACGATAACCGAGAGCTCGTATTCCATCCGCTCGGCATAATCCTGCCGTGTATGGCGGTCAAAGGAAATCCGCCCCCCTGCCACGCGCGCATCGAATCCGCTCTCTGCCAGACGGCGAAGATGATCGGGTGCGCTCTCCCCTGCCGGACATGGAAACTTCGGGAGATAGGTCTTCTCAAAATCAAAATGAAGCTCACAACGCTCTGCGATCTTTACGGTATTCGCAATCGCCTCGGGATAGGCGCGGAAGATCATGGACATCTCGTTGCTGTCCTTGAGATAGAACTCGTCGGTAGCAAACGCCATGGGACGTCCTGCATCCACCGTGGTATTGGTCTGAATACACATCAGAACCGCCTGCGTCTGTGCATCGCGGCGGCGCAGATAGTGGCAGTCATTGGTTGCAACCATAGGAAGTTCGCACTCCCTTGCCAGATTCACCAGCATGGGGAGCATGGTCTTTTGCTCGGGCAGATCGTGATTTTGCAGCTCAATGTAGAAGCGATCCGTTCCGAACAGCTCGGCGTAGTGCATCGCCGCCGACTTCGCACCCTCAAAATCTCCGCGCGAAAGGAGCTTGGGGATCCTGCCGCCAAGGCAGGCGGACAAGGCGATCAACCCCTCCGAATATTTTCGAAGAAGCTCATCGTCCACGCGGGGCTTGTTGTAAAAGCCCTCGGTAAAGCCACGGGAAACCATCTCACAGAGATTGCGGTAACCCGTTTCGTTCTCGCATAGGAGAACGAGGTGATCGGCGTATCCGTCCGATCCTGCGTTTTTCTCAAATCGGGAGCCGTGAGAGACGTAAACCTCGCATCCGATGATCGGCTTGACGCCCTCACGGACGCAAGCTTGATAAAAGGCTACAGCACCGTACATCACACCATGGTCGGTGATCGCAACCGCATCCTGACCGCACTCCTTGACGCGGCGCGGAATTTCACTGATGCGGCACGCGCCGTCAAGAAGACTGTATTCGCTGTGCAAATGCAGATGGACAAATTCACCCATGCTCCCAACTCCTTTCCTGTTAAATGGTTCTTGCTTAAAAATCAAAGCTTGTCCGCCTCGCTCAAAATCTTTTGCAGGCGGTGGTTGAGCCCCGATTTCGTAATGGGGGGCTCGTGCAGAAGGCGCAGTTCCTCCAAGCTCGCGTCGGGGTTCTCCGCGCGAAGTCTTGCAGTTAATCGAATGGAATCGGGCAGCTGCGCCAGCATACCCGTAACCGTCAGTTTCTCAATAGCATCCATTTGCTTGGCAGATGCCGAGACGCTCTTTTCAATATTCTTTGCCACGCAGTTGGTGGCTCTGTTTTCCTGATTGCGAATCTCCCGCTCGATGCGCAGATTCATCATTTCCATGGACATTCCGCTCGCCCCCATGATCGCCAGCAAATCCTCCACCGAGGCACCGTCCTTGAAGTACAAGCCAATGCCCGATGGACGTCTTGCAACGCCCGGGAAATACCCACATTCACGCAAAAATGTCTTGAGCAGCTCTGCCCGATGCTCGTCGGGAAGCAAAAATTCAAGATGCGTGGATTTTTCGGGGTCATTGAGCGTTCCGCACGCGAGAAATGCCCCTCGCAAAAAAGCAGAGCGACAGTTCTCACAGAAATCCGCGCTCCAAGAGCTCTCATCGGATCCGTTCATCTCGGCAAGAAGCTTTCGTGCCGCCGGCGAGAAAAACGTCAGAATCCACTTGACGTGTCCGTATGCCGAGGCGTTAACTCGTTCGGGATCCTTTCCGAATCTGCGGCGAATTTCCTCTGCCGTATAATCTGCAACATTCTCACTCTTGCAAACCACAGAGATGCGCTTGTCCCCCAGCTCTGCCGTCAGCAAAAGACCTCCTGCAAGTGCTTTTTTGCAACAGGACCGCTTAACCTCAATCCCCAGAAGCTCCTCCCGAACCGAATCCGCATAAGAGCGCTTCTTATCGGAACGCATCTTATTTCTCCTCTTTCGGGATGATATCAGAAATCAGAGGGTGTCTGCCACAGCTTCTGGATTTGCTCTCGGTGCAAAAGCTGTAGGGCGCGTGCGCCTCGCACTTGGGGACGAGGAAAGCCTTCAGCTCGGGCGCAACCTCCACAACCGCCTTGACCATCTCTCTTGCCATGGCACGGATCTCCCACTGCGCGCAAGCACACAAGCGCTCGTTGCAAAAATGAATCAGCTCGCGCAGATTCATCTTCACACAGATCTCGGTGCAGCAGGCGTTGGGAAGCAGCATTCTCGCGTCCTCTGCCGCAACCCCCATCGCAAGAAGGTCGGCATACGCGCGCTTGATCGTCTCCACTGTATTCTCATAAATTGCATTTGCATCGGCATTTTTGGAAACGCTGGAGGGAGTGACAAATTCAAACCCATCTTCCACGCAATATCTCTGGCTTCTCTGTGCATAGCTCGCCATACGGTGGCGCACCAACTGATGCGTAAGCGCTCGGCTCACCCCTGAAATCCGAAAGGAAAAATCGCAGAACTCCAAAACCGCATGGTGTCCGCTTTTGTAGCAATGGCGCATGATTCGTCCGTCCGCGGTCGTTTGACTGTCATAGCAGGTGCTTGCCGCCGTCTCAATCGCCTCCACGGGATTTTTTGTGTAATTGATCAGTTCAACCTTCATGTTTTTTCTCCCATCATTCGTTCTATCACAATCACCGTGTTCTCACGATGCTTTCAAGATCCTGTAATTCACAGACCAGCTCAACGCCCGTCTGCTGCAACACCTGCGTGCGGATTCGCTCAATCAGCTCCAGCACGTCCCGTCGGCTCGCACCCCCGGTGTTGACAATGAAATTCGCGTGCTTGTTGGAAATGCACGCACCGCCCACGCGCGCCCCCTTCAGTCCGCAAGCCTCAATCAGCCTGCCTGCGGCGTCCCCCTCGGGGTTTTTGAAGATACTCCCCGCATTAGGATATTCCAAGGGCTGCGACTCCTTTCGGCGTCGGCGGTAGTCCTCCATTAAAGCATCGATCTCGGTCTGCTCACGCGAAAAAAGCGAAAGACCTGCCGCAAGCACGATCCGATTTTTTGACGAGCCGTACACCGATCTGCGGTAAGCAAAGCCGTGCTGCCCCTCGCAAAAGCGCTCGACCTGCAAGGAATCCATGTTCCAGCAGTCCACCCAATGCACCACCTGCGCCATACAGGACCGAAACGCCCCTGCATTCATACAGACTGCGCCGCCCAGGGTTCCCGGGATCCCTGCGGCAAACTCCATGCCGCCAAGAGAGAGATTGCGCGCCCGATTGGCGATTGCACAAAGAGATGCGCCCGCCGAAGCTTCCATAAGATTCCCCTCCCCGGCAATATCGCTTACCGAGGCGGTAAAGATCAGCACACCGTCAAATTCATCCGGAAAAAGCAGATTGCTTCCTCGTCCGACCACGGCATACCTCACGCCGGTCTCTCCGACGCTCAAAAACGTCCGGACAAGCTGCTCACGGTTCTTGGGAAAGACGGCAAGTTTCGCCGTTCCCCCGATGCGAAAGGTGCTGTACCTTGCAATCGGACAATCTTCGTGGCAGAGGATATTCCGTTGTTTCAGAAGCATTTGCAGTTGATCCATTCAGCATCCTCCGAGAACATTTTTTGTATCCGTTATTATTATACTCCGTTTTTTATAAAATTGCAATATAAATCTGCCGATTTTTGAGAATTTACCGCTCGATTCCCACGAAAAAAAACAGAAACCCACTTGAAAAATCTAAAAAAATAGGATATAATAAAGTGATATATTGTTTCTTAATCGAAGCGGCAAATCAAGACGGAGGTGAACGGACATGCTACTCATTGGACTCACAGGCCCGAGTGGATCGGGGAAAAGCACGGTAAGTCAGCTCTTTTCCTCCTTCGGCTTGCCTGTTTTGAACGCAGATGCGATCTACCATACGCTGCTCACGCCCCCGTCCGAATGCCTGTCGGATCTAACCGATTGCTTTGGCAGAGAGATTCTCTCCCCTGACGGAACGCTTAACCGCCCCGTTCTTGCCGAGATCGTATTTAACGATCCGAGAGAGCTCGAAAAGCTCAACCACATCACCCACAGCCACGTGATGCGGGATGTGCGCCGTCAGCTCAAAAAAATGAGAGAGGAAGGCATCCCTGCCGCGATCTTCGACGCGCCCCAGCTTTTTGAGAGCGGCGCCGACAAGGAGTGCAACATTGTGGTATCGGTTTTGGCGGAGGAAGACGTTCGGCTGCACCGCATCCTGGAGCGGGACGGCATCTCGGAGGATGCCGCACGCAAGCGGATGCGTGCACAGAAACCCGATCTCTTTTTCAGAACCCATTCCGACTATGTCATTGAAAACAACCTGAGCCCGGACGCCTTGATCCCAAAGGTTCAACAGATTCTGAAGGAAACGGGGGTGCTTTCCGAATGAAGCTAACCTCCAAACGACTTATGATCCTTTCGCTGGCGATCCTGCTCTCCATCGGATTTGGATTTGGCTATGATGGGGTTGCGACTGCGATCGAGCGCCACCACCACCCCATTCCCGAGCGATATGGCGCGTTGATCGAGCAACAGGCAGAATCCTTTGGCGTTCCAGCCGCCATCCTTCTCGCTCTTGTCAACTGCGAGAGCAAATTCGTCAGCAATGCCTTGTCGGAGGAGAGCGAGATCGGACTGATGCAGATCTCACCCGAGCGACTGGAACAGGTCTACACCGATCTGCTCCGCGAGCCTGTACCCGACCAGGGAATCCTATACGATCCGAAAACCAATCTCCGTGTGGGAACTGCATATCTTGCACACCTTTATCAGACCTACGGTGTTTGGGATATCGTCTACGCTGCATGGAACGCAGGCGAGGACACCGTGGACGGCTGGCTGACCGATCAGACCTACCTGGATGAGCAGGGACGTCTGAAAAACATTCCCGACCGAGGCACCGAAAAATTCGTCTCACGCGTCAAAAAGCAGGCCGAGATGTACACCAAACTATATTTTTGATTCAAAAACACCAACAATAAAGGAGACACAAACTATGTCAGAACAGAAGAACCCTATTTGCTACAAGAAGCAAACCGTATTTGAAAAGGCAGGCAACGAGGTTGTCGATGCAGCCTATGCCTATGCCAAGGGATATGCAGCATTCCTCGATGCTGCAAAAACCGAGAGAGAGGCAACCGACGAGTGCATCAAGCTTGCACAGGCTGCGGGATATCGCGAATATTCCTTCGGCATGCCCATGCAGGCAGGCGACAAGTTCTATTACAACAACCGCGGAAAGAACGTTTTCATGTTCAAGATCGGAACCGAACACATCAACAACGGAATCCGCATCACCGGCGCACATATCGACTCCCCCAGACTTGACCTCAAGCAGGTTCCCGTTTATGAGGAGGCGGACATCTGCTATCTCAAAACCCACTACTACGGTGGAATCCGTAAATATCAGTGGCTCGCAATGCCCCTCGCACTGCACGGCGTTGTAGTCAAGCAGGACGGCGAGATCGTTAACATCACCATCGGTGAGAAGGACGACGATCCGGTTATGTATATCACAGACCTGCTCCCTCACCTGGCAAGAGCAGAGGCTTCCAAGCCCCTGAGCCAGGCATTCCAGGGCGAGAAGCTGAACGTACTCGTTGGCAGCCGCCCCGTTGAGGGAGAGGAAAAGGATGCCGTCAAGCTTGGCGTTCTGCAATATCTCTATGAGACCTACGGCATCACCGAGGAGGATCTGCAGTCTGCAGAGCTTTCCATCGTTCCCGCAGGTAAGGCTCGTGACGTCGGCTTTGACCGCTCCATGATCTGCGCCTACGGTCATGACGACCGCGTTTGTGCTTACCCCTCCATTACCGCAATGATCGACGCTGACGAGTCTCTCCACACCACCATGTGTATGCTGGTGGACAAGGAGGAAACAGGCAGCGACGGTGTAACCGGTATGCAGTCCAACCTCTTCATGGATCTCATTGGTGAAATCACTCGTGCGCTCGGCGGCAACGAGGCGGCTGTAAGAGCCAACTCCAAGTGCCTCTCCAGCGACGTGTCCGCAACCTTTGACCCTGCATTCGCAGATGTTTACGAAAAGCGCAATTCCGCCCTGCTCAACTGCGGTGTTGCAATGTGCAAGTTCACCGGCTCCGGAGGAAAGGGCGGCACGTCCGATGCATCTGCCGAGCTGGTTGCATGGGTACGCCGCGTCCTCAACGAGGCAGGCGTGGTTTGGCAGACCTGCGAGCTTGGTAAGATCGACGCAGGTGGAGGCGGAACCATCGCAAAGTATATGGCAAATCACAACATCGACACCATCGACCTCGGTGTTGGCGTTCTCTCCATGCACGCCCCCTATGAGGTCATCTCCAAGGTAGACCTCTACGAGGCATACCGCGCATTCCGCGCCTTCTACAACTTCTGATTTTTTCATGGCAATTCAAATGCTGAACCGATTGCGGGAGGCAGAGGAGAAGTACCTGAACCTGGAGGCTTCCCTCTCTGCCCCCGACGTCGCCGCTGATCCCCAACGTTTTACGGCGATCATGAAGGAATACAAATCCATGACCCCCCTCATCACCGCCTACCGCGCCTGCGTGGATGCGGAGAAGCGTGAGGAGGAAGCATTGCAGATCCTGGACGAGACATCCGACGCCGAGCTTCGCGAGCTTGCTGTCGAGGAGCTTCACCTGGCGAAGTCGGATTCCGAAAGACTTCAGAAGGAGTTGACGGTTCTGCTTCTTCCAAAGGATCCCAACGATGAGAAAAATGTTTTGGTAGAAATTCGTGCGGGAGCGGGAGGCGAGGAAGCCGCCCTGTTTGCCGCCGTCCTCTACCGAATGTACAATATGTACGCTGCAAACGCAGGCTTTCGTTGCGCGCTGATGAGCGAGACCCCCACCGAGCTTGGCGGCTACCGAGAGGTAGTCTTCCGTGTAGAGGGCGAGGGAGCATACTCCCGTTTTCGTTACGAGAGCGGCGTGCATCGCGTACAAAGAGTTCCTCTGACCGAGTCGCAGGGACGCATCCAGACCTCCACCGCGACAGTCGCAGTCCTTCCGGAGGCTGAAGACGTGGAAGTTGAGATCAATCCATCCGACCTGGTTTACGAATCCTGCAAGTCCAGCGGCGCAGGCGGCCAGCACATTAACAAGACCGAATCCGCCGTTCGTCTCACACATCTCCCGACGGGGATCGTGGTGGAGTGTCAGGAGGAACGAAGCCAGTTCAAGAACAAGGACAAGGCACTCAAAATGCTCCGCACCATTCTCTACAATCGTACCCTGCAGGCGCAAAACGAGGAGATCGCCTCCAACCGCCGCCAGCAGGTGGGGACGGGGGACCGCAGCGAGCGTATCCGCACCTATAACTATCGCGAAAACCGCGTATCCGATCATCGAATCGGACTGACGCTTTACTCCCTGGACTCCTTCCTCAATGGAAACATCGAGGAAATGATCCATGCCCTTGCAACAGCGGAAACCGCCGAAAAAATCAAGCAGGATCAGGCGGAAAACAGCTAAAATATGAAAAAAAGGATTCAACATGACATCCAAAAAGAACACGAAGCACATCATAATTGATGACGTCATGGCGCGTGAGGAGGATCTCCGCCTGGCGGCGAACATCCTTTCGGCAGGCGGGCTGGTCGTGTTTCCCACCGAAACAGTCTATGGATTGGGAGGCAACGGACTGAATGCGGACGCCGCCAAAAGCATCTACGCGGCAAAGGGACGTCCTTCTGACAATCCCCTCATCATTCACGTGGCATCCCCCGAGGACGCCGAAAAATACGCGTACACCACTCCCCTTTACTACAAATTGGCAGCGGCATTTATGCCGGGTCCCTTGACGGTGATTCTGCCCAAGAGAGAGAATATTCCCTCCTCTGTAACGGGAGGGTTGGATTCGGTTGCAGTTCGCTGCCCCGCGCACCCCGTGGCGCATCGGCTGATCGAGCTTGCCGGTATCCCCGTAGCGGCACCATCCGCCAATCTCTCGGGAAAGCCCTCTCCCACCTGTGCCGAGGACGTTGCACTCGACCTTGACGGCCGCGTGGACATGATTCTGGACGGGGGCGACTGCGAGATCGGGCTGGAATCCACGATTGTGAAGATCGAGAATGACGGCATCGTCCTACTCCGTCCGGGCGGAATTACTTATGACGCGCTCTGCATGATCTGCGAGAAGGTCACGGTGGCAGATGCGGTTACGCATCAGCTTGCAGAAAACGAGCGTCCTCTCTCCCCCGGCATGAAATACCGCCATTACGCCCCGACTGCGCCCTTGGTGCTTTTAAGCGGAGCGGATGAGCAGGTGCTGGCATTCCTCCAAGCAGAGCAAGCACGCACCTCTTGCGCAATTCTCTGCTACGACGAGGAGGAAACCGCTCTTTCCCCCGAAAATCTCATTCCCGTTGGCAAAAAAACAGATCTTGAAACACAGGCAAAGCGCCTGTTTCACGCCCTGCGTCTGGCAGACAGCACATCTGCCGAGATCATCTATGCGCACCTGCCTCCCATGGAGGGGCTTGGGCTCGCGCTCTACAACCGCATGATCCGCGCGGCGGCGCATACGGTCAAATACGTGTAAGTTAGCAAGAAAGGATCACCACTCGACATGGCGAAAAAGAAAAAAGAGGAAAAGGTCATCCATTACGCCCCGATTCTCTATCAACCGATCACCGAAACCATCGAGAAGAACTATATGCCCTACGTCATGAGCGTCATCGTATCCCGTGCCATTCCCGAGATCGACGGCCTCAAGCCCTCCCACCGAAAGCTGCTCTATACCATGTACAAGATGGGACTTCTCACGGGCGCTCGGACCAAAAGCGCGAATATCGTAGGACAGACCATGCGCCTCAATCCGCACGGAGACGCATCCATCTATGAAACGATGGTTCGTCTGACCAGAGGAAACGCCACCCTTTTGCACCCTTTAGTGGACTCCAAGGGATCCTTTGGTAAGCAATATTCCTCCGAGATGAAGTACGCCGCGGCGCGTTATACCGAGTGTAAGCTCGACCCCATCTGCGCCGAGCTCTTCTCGGGCATCGACAAGAACGCCGTTGACATGGTGGATAACTATGACGCGACGATGAAGGAGCCCGTGCTCCTTCCCACCACCTTTCCCAACATCCTGGTCATGCCCAACATGGGAATTGCCGTAGGTATGGCATCCAACATCTGCTCCTTTAACCTCGCGGAGGTCTGTGACGGTACGATCGCCCTGCTCCGTAAGCCGAATCTCTCGGTGGAGAAAATGATGGAGCTGATTAAAGCCCCCGACTTCTCGGGCGGCGGCGCGATCCTGTACGACGAGGAACAGATGCGGCAGATTTACGAAACGGGACAGGGCTCGGTGAGAATGCGCGCCAGATATGTTTACGACAAGGCGTCCGGCTGTATTGAGATCATTCAGATCCCCTACTCCACCACCATTGAGCTCATCCTTGCCAAGCTGACAGCCCTCTACAAGGAAGGAAAGCTCAAGGAGATCGTGGACTTCCGCGACGAGATCGACCTCAACGGATTCAAGCTGACGCTGGATGTCCGAAAGGGCGTGGATCCCGATAAGCTCATGAACAAGCTCTTCAAGATGACTCCCCTCGAGGACTCCTTCAAGTGCAACTTCAACGTGCTCATTGATTCCTCTCCCCGCACGATGGGAATTTTGGAGATCCTCTCTGAGTGGATCCGCTTCCGACTGACCTGTCTGCGCCGCGAGCTGGAGCACGATCTGCAAAAGAAGAAGGACAAGCTGCACCTGCTCCTTGCCCTTGGAAAAATTCTGCTTGACATCGACAAGGCAATCCGCATCATTCGCAAGACCGAAAAGGATGAGGACGTCATTCCCAATTTGATGAAGGGATTTGACATTGACGAAGTTCAGGCAAACTACATTGCGGACATCAAACTGCGAAACCTCAACCGCGAGTACATCCTCAACCGCATTGCGGACATCGAGGGACTGCAAAAGGAAATCGCCGAGATGGAGGAGATCCTGGCGGACGAGCTTAAGCAGAAGGCACTGATTATTCAGCAGCTCACCGAGATCAAGAAAAAGTACGGTCAGCCCAGACGCTCGCAGATCCTGACGAGCTGGAGCGACACCAGTGCGCCCATCGAGGAGGAAACCGAAAACTATAACGCGAGATTCGTGCTCACGCGAGAGGGATACTTCAAGAAGATCACCTTCCGTTCTCTCCAGGGCAACGACGAGCAAAAGTGCAAGGACGGAGACGAGATCCTCAACATCTTCGACGGTGAAAACCGCGACGATCTTATTTTCCTGACCGATCACGCCCAGCTCTACCGCGCCAAGGCAAACGATTTTGACACCACCAAGGCGTCGGCACTCGGAGATTACTTGCCTGTAAAACTGAAGATGGATCCCGATGAAAAGCCCATTCTGATGAACATTCAGAACAGCTATCCCGAAAAGGAAAATCTGATCCTGCTCTTTGCAAACGGAAAGGGCGTGCGTATATCCATCGCAAACTATACTGTCACGGGCAACCGCCGCAGAATTACCTCGGCGTTCTCCACCAAGTCCCCTGTAGTGGCGGCATTCTATGAGAAGGCGCCTATGGATCTTCTGCTGATCAACAGTGAAGGACGCGGCATGGTGGTCAAATCCTCGCTGATCCCCGTCATGGCAACCAGAACCTCGGGCGGCGTGCAGGTCATGTCTCTCAAGGCAGGTCAAACCCTGGTTTCGGCTACGGCAGACCTCTCGGGTCTTGCAGACGGTGCAAAAGGCCTCAAGAAAATCAAAATTCCCGCTTCGGGCGTTTCAATGAATTAAAGGAGAAGGAACATGAAGCAAAACAATTCCAAAAAGCAGTCAAGCGCAAGCCGCTACGGTCTTCCCGTTCGCATTATGGCGCTCGCGCTCAGCGTTCTTGTTACAAGCGGCACACTGGTTTATCTGGTCATGCTGATCATGCGAGCATTCTAATCAGGCGGAGGCAGATGCATTTTTGCATTTGCCTCCCTCTTTTTTACTTTTACAAAAAAGATTGACGAGACGGACTTTTTTGTGATATAATAAATTGTACCTTTATGCAACGAACCAACCAAGGAAGGATCAAACCATGCTATTATTCTACGTTCGTCACGGAGACCCCATCTACACGCCCGATTCCCTCACCCCCTTGGGAGAGAGACAGGCGGAGGCAATCGCCCACCGCTTGAGTCTGTTTGGACTGGATCACATCTACGCATCCACCTCCAACCGCGCAAAGCTGACAGCGCAACCGACCTGCGAAATGCTCAAGCTCCCTATGACCGAGCTGGACTGGTGCAACGAGGGACACGCGTGGAATGAATTGACCCTCCCCGATTCGAGCGATCGAAAAAAATGGATTTTTCAGAACGATCTTTATCGCCCCCTTCTTGCTTCAGCTGAAATCCGCGCCCTCGGTCAAGAGTGGCACACCCACGAAAAATTTCGCGACAGCACCTGCCGCCAAGGAATTGAACGCATTCAACGCGAGACCGACGCATTCCTTTGCGAGCTTGGCTACCGCCGCATGGAGGGAGAAGGCATCTACGAAGCGACAAATCCCAACGACCGGCGCGTCGCACTCTTTGCCCATCAGGGATTTGGCTTGGCATTTCTGAGCTGCCTTCTTCAGATCCCCTATCCCATCGTCACCTCTCACTTTGACATGGGACACACGGGCATGACGGTAATCGAATTGAACACACAGAACGGGATCGCCATTCCGAAGGTGCTTCAGCTCTCCAATGACTCTCATCTCTATCGAGAGGGTCTTCTGACAGGATACCAGAACGGCATCCGCTTTTGATCCGAAACGAAAAAGGAAGAATGATCCCATGACAAACGAATTTATTTTATCAAAATGCGACCATACCCTGCTGGGGCAGACCGCCACGTGGGAGGATATCAAAAGAATCTGCGACGAGGGCATTCACTACGCGACCGCCTCGGTCTGCATCCCTCCCTGCTATGTAAAAGCAGCAAAGGAGTACGTGGGGGATCGACTTGCGATCTGCACGGTCATCGGCTTTCCCAACGGCTACAATTCCACCGCCGTCAAGGTCTTTGAGACAAAGGACGCCCTCCAAAACGGCGCGGATGAGATCGACATGGTCATCAACATCGGTTATCTCCGCGCGAAGGAATATGACCTTGTGCGCAATGAGATCCGCGCAATAAAAGAAGCGTGCGGAGAAAAAATTCTGAAGGTCATCATTGAGACCTGCCTGCTCACCGAGGAGGAAAAGATCAAGATGTGCGAGCTGGTGACGCTTGCAGGCGCGGATTATATCAAGACCTCCACGGGATTTTCCAAGACAGGCGCGACCCTTGAGGACGTGTCCCTCATGCGCGCAAACGTGGGCAAGGACGTGCGCGTCAAGGCAGCGGGCGGCATTTCGGGGCTTGAGGACGCCGAGCGTTTCCTTGAGGCAGGCGCGTCAAGACTTGGCACCAGCCGCGTGGTCAAAGCGATGCAAGGAAAAGAATCAACCGATTACTGATTTTCAAGAAAGGAATCCACACCTATGGCAACACCTCACATTTCCGCCGAGCGCGGTGATTTTGCTAAAACAGTTCTCATGCCCGGAGATCCTCTCCGCGCTGAATATATCGCAAAAAACTTTCTGGAGGACGCGGTTCTCGTCAACAACGTGCGCGGAATTCAAGGATATACCGGCTACTATCAGGGCAAGCGCGTGTCGGTCATGGCATCCGGCATGGGTCAGCCCTCCATTGGCATCTATTCTTATGAGCTTTACAATTTCTATGACGTGGAATCGATCATTCGCGTAGGCTCCTGTGGCGCGTTTCTGCCCGAGCTCCACGCGCGCGACATCGTGATCGCACTGGGCGCGTGCACCAACGGCAACTATGCCTCCCAGTATCACCTTCCCGGCACCTTCTGCCCCATCGCAGACTTTGATCTGGCGCGCCGCGCAGCAGACGAGTGCGAAAAGGCGGGCGTGAACTTCCGTGTCGGAAACATCTATTCCTCCGATACCTTCTACAACGACGCCGACAACGACATGGATTGGGCAAAGATGGGAGTCCTCGGTGTGGAGATGGAATCTGCCGCACTCTATTGCAACGCCGCACGCGCAGGAAAGAAGGCGCTCTGCATCTGCACCGTCAGCGATCCCTTCCTCCACCCCGAGGAAAAGCTCACGGCAGAGGAGCGTCAAACCTCCTTCAACCAGATGATTGAGATTGCCCTTCACTTGATCTAACAAGGAATCATTATGAAAAAAAGAGCATTTATCATTGTCCTGGACAGCATGGGCATCGGAGAGATGCCCGACGCCGCAATCTTTGGAGACGAGGGCAGCAATACCCTGCGCTCCATTCGCTCCCATCCTGCCTTCTCCTGCCCGAATCTGGAGCGGCTGGGGCTATTCTCGATTGAAGGCGTAGGTGGCTCTGATGTTACGCCCCTTTCGTGCTATGCGCGGATGCGGGAGGCATCGATGGGCAAGGACACCACCATCGGACATTGGGAGATCGCGGGAATCCATTCCGAAAATCCTCTCCCGACCTATCCGAACGGATTCCCCAAAGACGTAATTGAGGAATTTGAGCGTCGCACACAAAGAAAGGTGCTTTGCAATCTTCCCTATTCGGGAACGGAAGTCCTTCGCGACTACGGTGAGGAGCACCTGAAAACGGGCAAGCTGATCGTCTATACCTCGGCAGACAGCGTCTTTCAGATCGCTGCGCACGAGGACGTGATCCCCGTGGAAGAACTGTACCGCTACTGCGAGATCGCACGCGAGCTCTTGCAGGGCACACACGGCGTAGGCCGAGTGATCGCACGCCCGTTTACAGGGAAACATCCCTTCACGCGCACACCAAAAAGACACGACTATTCTCTCCCCCCTCCCGATCCCACCATGCCTTTGATTCTCAAGGAGCATGGATTTGACAGCATTTCGGTAGGCAAGATCTTTGATATTTTTGCAGGACAGGGCTTTACCGAAAGCTACCCAACCACCTGCAACGCTGACGGAATAGCGCGCACCCTTTCGATCATGGAGCGCGACTTTGAGGGACTTTGCTTTGTCAACCTCGTGGATTTTGACATGGTCTACGGACACCGCAACAACGTCGAGGGCTATGCCAACGCTATGACCGAATTTGACCGAGGGCTGGAGAAAATTTTACAGAAGCTTCGCCCCGATGATCTTCTTATCATCACGGCAGATCACGGCTGCGACCCCGCCACACCCTCCACCGATCACTCCCGCGAATACACCCCCATGCTTGCTGTAGGTGAAAATCTCAAAAAGGGAGTAAATCTCGGCACGAGACCGTCCTTTGCCGACATTGGTGCGACAGTACTCGAATGGTTTGGCCTTCCCGCGGACAACATTTACGGAAACAGTTTTTTAAAGGAGATCCTGCATGACTGACAAGGAACTGATGCAACTCGCGCTCGATGCGAGAAAACAGGCATACGCTCCCTACTCGGGCTTTTTTGTGGGCGCGGCACTTCTCGCAAAGGACGGCTCCGTTTATACAGGCTGCAACGTGGAAAACGCGTCTTTCTCCCCCACCTGCTGCGCCGAAAGAGTGGCGATTTTTAAAGCGGTGAGCGCGGGTGTATGCGAATTTTCTGCAATCGCCATCGTAGGAGGCAAGGAGGATGAGATTTCTAAGACCTGTACTCCCTGCGGCGTTTGCAGACAGGTGCTGGCAGAGTTCTGCCACGGGGATCTTCGCATCCTGACGGGCACCCCCAACAACATTCAAGTTTCCACATTAGCGGACTTGCTTCCTTTCGCATTCTCGCCCGACAATTTCAACTGAGGCTGGAGATTTTGCTATGCGTATGTATGATATCATCCGAAAAAAACGGGACGGCGGCGCTCTGAGCGACGCCGAGATCCAATGGTTCGTCAAGGGATACGTTGCGGGAGAGATCCCCGACTACCAGGCGGCCGCTCTTTGCATGGCGATCTACTATCGGGGCATGAATCTCGATGAGACCTGCGCCCTGACTCTTGCCATTCGCGATTCAGGTGACCGACTGGATCTCTCGGATCTCGATGGCTTACGCGTGGATAAGCATTCCACCGGAGGCGTGGGTGACAAAACCAGCCTCATAGTCGCTCCCATCGTTGCCACCCTTGGCGTTACGGTTGCAAAAATGAGCGGTCGAGGACTGGGACATACGGGAGGCACGATCGACAAGCTGGAATCCATTTCGGGTTTTCAAACTGAGCTTGGAATCGAACGATTTAAGGAAATTGTGCGCGAAACGGGCATCGCCATCGTCGGGCAGAGTGCCGATCTCGCCCCTGCAGATAAGCTTCTCTACGCCCTGCGTGACGTCACCGCAACGGTTGACAGTCTCCCCCTCATCGTTTCCAGCATCATGGGCAAAAAGCTTGCCGCAGACGACGATTGCATCGTGCTGGATGTTAAAACGGGTAGCGGCGCGTTCATGAAAACGCCGGAAGAAAGCCGCGAACTGGCAGAGTGGATGGTAGAGATCGGCAAACGCGCGGGCAAACGAATGCGCGCCCTCATCACCGACATGGATCAACCTCTTGGAAACGCCATCGGAAACTCCATCGAGGTCAAGGAAGCCATCGAGACGCTCCGCGGCGAAGGGCCCAAAGACCTGACCGAGCTTTGCGTTTCGCTCTCGACGCACATTCTGGTCCTTGCCGACAAGGGAACAGAATCTGAATGTGAGGCGAATGTGCGCCGCGTGATCGAGAGCGGCGAGGCACTCGAAACCTTTGCCAGGATGGTCCGGGCGCAGGGGGGAGATCCCGAATGGATCTATCACACCGAGCGCTTTCCCGTTGCAAAACATTCCAAAACCGTGGTCGCGCCGCGCGACGGCTACGTCACAGCAATCGACGCCGAGGGCTACGGCATGGCAAGCCTTCTTCTGGGTGCGGGACGAAGCACCAAGGAGGACATCATTGATCCTGCGGCAGGGGTGCTCCTGCACGCAAAGGTAGGTGACGCCGTCAAGGCGGGCGATCCCTTGGCAACGCTTTATACCGAAACCGAATGTCGCCTTGAAGCGGCAGAACAACGTATCCTGGAGGCAACACATCTCGGCAGCGACGCTCCACGTCGGTCGCCGCTTATCCTGGATGTGATCGAATAACATGAACAATATCTCCTTTTCTGATTGCGCCCCCATCGTCATTCAAGGCGCACTCGACAGCGAATTGGATCTGCTTCTGAACGCCTTTACCCTTCTTCGAAAGCAAACAATCGGCGCGTTCGAATTTTACGAATGTCTTTACAAAAACCGCCCCATCGTGCTCTCCAAGACCAAGATTGGTGAGATCTGCAGTGCGGTTGCGACAACCTTGGCGATCAAGACCTACCACCCCCGACTGATTCTCAACCAGGGAACGGCAGGGGCATTGGTGGATTGGCTGAACACGGGAGACCTTGTCGTCGGCCGACGCGTGTGCTATCTCTCGGATTTTTCGACAGACGCGATGCGAGACGCCGAGCCTATCAATCCCTGGAAATCAGACGCCTATCGCTCCTGCGACGGGGATATTCTCTCCTACGATGCGGATCCCAATCTTCTGCAAACGATCGCTCGCATCCGCGACACACTCACGCAGGAGGTCTACTTTGACGTAATCGGAAGCGGTGACGTGTGGACAAAGGATCCGCAAAAGATCCACGAGCTGCACCGATACTACGGCGTGGTCTGCGAGTGTATGGAGTGTGCAGGCGCGTATCTGTCCGCCAACAGCCTCGGCACTCCCATCGTATCCATTCGTGCCATCTCCAACAATGAACTCAAGGCGCAAAGCTACGATCAGTCCTCGGGCGCTTTGGCGCAGAGATTCGTGCTTAGTCTGCTTGACCTGCTACCGCTATAAAGAAGGAAGTGACGATTTTGAGCTGTATCACAACGTATTGCGGCATCCGCATGGATCCCCTCTGTGCAACCCCCGATCAGATCGACGAACGGGACATCGCGCACGCCCTTTCCCTGCTCTGCCGCGCAAACGGGCATTTCCCGCATTTCTTTTCGGTCGCCCAGCATTGTCTGAACTGTATGAAGGAGGCAGCCGCGCGGGGATATTCCAAGCGCGTGCAGCTTGGGTGCCTGCTTCACGATGCAAGCGAGGCGTACCTCTCCGACATTACTCGCCCCATCAAGCCCCATCTGACAGGTTATTACGAGATTGAGGCAAGACTGCAAGAGATGATTTTTGATAAATGGATTACCCCCACCCTCACCGAGGAGGAGCGCAAACAGATCTTTGAGATCGACGACGCCATGCTCTATCACGAGTTTTTCAATCTAACGGGCTTTCAGGTCTCCGACACCGCGCCGACGTTGATGTCATCCCCTTCTTTCGACTTCGTTGAGTTCAAAAAAATTGAAGATGACTTTCTGATCCGCCTGTATACGCTGACGCAGGAATAAAAGAAGGAACAACCTCAGGGTAGTCCCCTTAATTTGCACGCCAAGACCGCCGAGAGCAATCAAACTCTCGGCGGTCTTCTTTTTACTTTTCAACACTCATCCAACAGCCCTCTGCACCAACACCATCCTCGGGCGGTGTTAATACACCTTTTTCAATCAGACATTCCACAACTGCATCGAGAACGGGGGAATTTGCGAGAATATTCGCAAATCTCCACTCCCCATACAAATAATCGGGAATGGATTTTTTGATAAGCGCGGCAATTTCCTCTGCAACGATCTCTGCATCGGTATCAAAATACCCGTCTCTCAAACCGTAACTGATCGCAAAAAGCTCCTTCTCATGAAGCGTAAGGTTATCAGTCAGTGCGTTAACAAGAATCTTGGTGTAGAGTAGATCTCCGTCACGGTACAGATATCCACTCTCAATCGCTTTGGCTGCATGTTCCTTTTCTTTTTCGGAAAGCGTCTTGACATCAAGACCCTCGATCGCGCGAAGTGCGAGTTGGATCTGCGGATCGCGCGAAATATTGTGACCGCAGCGGAAATGAGCCTTGATGCGTGTAATGTAAATATTTCTGAGGTGTACCTTTGAAAATCCGCAAACGTTTTCCGCGTACTCCCCATCGCTACCACCGCCGTAATACTTTCCGTTATCGACGTATCCAAAGGAACTGTACGGACGCTCCACCTCCGCAATGTCAGAAAAATGCTTTTCCTTCAAAATGAACTTCACGTTTTCGGAAAACGCCCTTGAAATCTCAGAAATCTGCTGCCACAATATGAGGTTCATATCCACCTTTTTATTCAGATACGGATATGCAAGGTATTCCGCTTTATGCGCCTCGATATAGTTGGATATCGTATCACAAATCTTGGGCAATCTCTCCATATAAATCTCATTTGCTTTTTCAAACACGTCCTTATCAAGCAAAACGATATTGATTGCATATTTGCCGTTCTCCAAACGGCGGAGCAACCCATATTCGCCATTTTCACCCTTTCGAAGAATCTCAAGCTCTTCTTCGACGTAAAGAGTGGGAACATTCAGTTCTTCTGCAATTTCGGACGCATTCATCGGCTTTTTGTGGCAAAGCCATACGATATGCTTGGAAAGCGTTCTGTCACATACGTTGCTCGGATCTCCCCAAGCGGGAGATCCTGTTCCCCAAAATACGAAATTGATTTTGTCAAGTGCCACGGGCTTCTTATAAGTTTCTCCCATTTCTTCCACCTCACTTTTGATCTTTTGTCTTGCCGAAAAGAGCCTTTGACGAACAGCCCCTTCACTCGTCCCCTGCTTCTTTGCTATCCGAGCGACGGAAAGACCGTCTACGTAGAACATGATCATGACCTCACGGTATGCCTTTGTCAAAAAAGCAATTCTGCGATATACGGAAGTTAATAATTCTGCCGTATCATCAGAAGCGTCTTCCGCTGCAACACCCCGCAGAATTTCTTCCGAATCGCCTTCATAGATCGTTTCCACGCGTTTTCTTCGATTATTTGAGAAATCGGCATAAACATTACGCGCCACTCTCCAAATAAAAGGATACACGCTTTCAATCTCTCCGTCGCTATGGGCAGCTTTGACGAGGGCGTAGATGATATCAGAGCATAGCTCCTCTGCCTCGTAGCTGTCGTTTGTTCTTGCATAGCAAAAGCCAAATAACTTATCAAGCAAGTCGTCGTCAAAATATTTCAGCAAGTCTTGTTTTTTCATTTGTTTCTCCAAACGATTGATCAATGCTTTCACTTATATAGTCCGCGCATTCATGGAAATGTTAGGCGGGATTTAGGATATTATATCACAAATTTATAAATTCGTCCACTCGATGAGGATATGATTCGCTTTGTGCGCCCAAGTGCAGCGTTTGTCAGAAAAAGCAGCCGGACTTTCGGGAGGCACAAATCCAGATGGTACAATTATGACAAAAGGAGCACGAACAAATTGTCCGTACTCCTTTTTTGTTATCTGTTGGAATTCATTCTCTCATAGTAACCGCGATACGCGCCGCTGAGGATGTCCTCCCACCACGAACGATTTTCAAGATACCACGCAATGGTCATTTTGATCCCATCTTCAAAGCCGGTCTCGGGCAACCAACCAAGCTCGCGATGGATCTTGGTGGGATCGATGGCATAGCGCCTGTCGTGCCCCAGACGGTCGGTCACATAGGTGATCAAACTTTCGGGCTTGCCGAGGTAGTTGCAGATGCGTTTCACAATGTCAATATTCCTCATCTCGTTGTGTCCCCCTACGTTGTAGACCTCGCCAACCCTTCCCTTTTGAAGGATCAAATCGATCGCGCGGCAATGATCCTCTACATAGAGCCAGTCACGCACGTTCTCCCCCTTCCCATACACGGGCAGAGGCTTATTCTCGAGACAATTTGCGATCATGAGGGGAATGAGCTTCTCGGGAAACTGGTAGGGACCGTAGTTGTTGGAGCAGCGGCTGATCGTGACGGGGAGACCGTAGGTTCGGTGATACGCTTGCACCAAAAGATCGGCACTCGCCTTGGACGCACTATAGGGGCTGGATGCGTGAACGGGCGTTTGCTCGGTGAAGAACAGATCGGGACGGTCAAGCGGAAGGTCGCCGTACACCTCGTCGGTAGAAACCTGATGGAATCGCTCAATGCCGTATTTGCGGCAAGCGTCCATCAGCACCTGCGTTCCGAGAACATTGGTCTTGAGAAAAACCTCGGGATTGTCAATCGAGCGATCCACATGGCTCTCTGCAGCAAAGTTGACCACAAAGTCAGGTCTCTCGGAATCAAAAATTCTGTCAATGCCCTCTCTGTCGCAAATATCGTTTTTGAAGAATGTGAACTTCGGACTTTTCAACGCCTCCCCAAGCGTTGAAGGATTCCCCGCATAGGTCAAGGAATCCACACAGAGAATGCGATCGTCGGGATGCTCCCGCAGCATATAGTACACAAAGTTGGCACCGATAAAACCGGCGCCCCCCGTCACAAGAACTCTTTTCTCCATTTTCCATCCCCTCCCAATCAAAATGAAAAGGCGTATTCGTTCAGCCTCGGGTGGTTCTTGTCCTTTTCGCTCAAAATGACATTAGAAACATCCCCCCAATCAATGCCGATCTCGGGATCGTTCCACAGGATGCCTCCCTCGTCTCCCGGGTGATAAAAATCCGTCACCTTGTAACAAAATTCCGCCGTCTCGGAGCGCACCAAAAAGCCGTGTGCAAAGCCCTCGGGAATGTAAAGCTGCTTTTTGTTCTCGGCAGTCAGCTCCACACCGTACCACTTCCCATAGGTTCTCGATCCGTGGCGAAGATCCACCGCCACATCAAACACCGATCCCGAAATCACGCGAACGAGCTTGCCCTGGGGGAACTGCTTCTGAAAATGCAATCCCCGCAAAACACCCCTTCTTGACATAGACTGATTATCCTGAACGAAAACCACGTCAAGTCCCGCCTCGTACAGATCTCTTTGATTGTAGGTCTCCATAAAATAGCCCCGTTCATCCCCGTGTACTGCAGGCTCAATGATGCAAAGCCCATCGATTTCCAGTCTCGTTAGCTGAATTTGTCCCATTTTCTTTCTCCAATTCCTTCAGATATCTTTTTAAAGCATCCTGCCATACGGGCAATGGGCGAAAACCCTTTTCAACCAGCTTTCGCTTATCCAATCGGCTGTTGAGGGGACGGCACGCCTTCGAGGCATATTCCGCAGTGGACACGGGAACAACCTCGACCCGCTTGCCCGCCGCACGAAAGATTTCCTTTGCAAAATCTGCCCAGGATATATATCCCCCCTCGTTGGTGGCGTGATAGTATCCGTATTTCTCAGTCTCCAGCATATCCGCCAGAAGTCTTGCAAGATCCCACGTGTAGGTGGGTGTGCCGATCTGATCGTTTACCACGCGCAACGTGTTGTTTGTCTCACTCAGCCGTAGCATCGTCTTGACAAAATTATTTCCATTGATCCCGAACACCCACGAAATACGAACGATAAAATAGCGTTCCAGCATCCGACTCACGGCAAGCTCTCCTTCCAGCTTGGTCTGCCCGTAAACCGACAAGGGAGCATATGCCTTGCAGTCGGGCTGCCACGGCTCACTCCCACGTCCGTCAAAGACGTAGTCGGTGGAGAGATACATCATCTTGCAGCCAAGCTGTCTGCATACCTTGGCGATGTTCTCCGTCCCCCACACGTTCACCCGCCTCACCATTTCCGCGTTCGCGGCATCCTCCGCCGCATCCACCGCCGTCCACGCCGCACAATGCACCACCGCGTCGGGCAACACCCAAAACAGCGTTTTCTCTACAGCGATCTCATCGGTGATGTCCATCTCCTCGATATCCACGCCAACCGTCTCATGGCCGCGCAGACGCAGTTCTCTTACAACATCATACCCGAGCTGCCCATTGACTCCCGTTACCAGCACCTTCATATTCATTCCTCGATTCGTACTGAATTTTTTCCTCCGCAATCCTTCGCAGATGGGCACCGTAGGCAGACTTTCCATAGCGCTCAACAGATTCCAAAAGCTCGTCCTGTCCAATCCAACCGTTTTGGTAGGCAATCTCCTCCGGTGCTGAAATTATGATCCCCTGGCGATTCTGCACCGTCCTGATAAATTCAGCCGCCTCTGCCAGACTGTCCACCGTTCCGGTATCCATCCATGCAAAGCCTTGTCCAAGAAGCTGAACATCCAAAAGTCTCTCCCTCAGATACATCTCGTTGAGAGAGGTAATTTCCAGCTCGCCGCGCGCAGATGGTCTGACCGTTTCGGCGCGCCTGCTCACACCTGCAGGATAAAAATAGAGTCCCGTCACAGCATAATTGCTTCTGGGTATGGCCGGCTTCTCCTCCAACGAGATCACCCTGCCTCGCGCATCAAACTCCACCACACCAAAGCGGGAGGGATCGCTTACAAAATATCCAAACACCGTCGCGCGTCCGCCTGCCTCTGCATTCTCCCTTGCCGCACGCAAAAGCTTTCCAAACGCGTTGCCATAAAAAATATTGTCGCCCAGCGCCATCGCACAGGCCTCCCCCCCGATAAAGCGCTCGCCAAGCAGAAAGGCTTGGGCAAGTCCGTCGGGCGAGGGCTGAACCTTGTAGGAAAGTCTGATACCGTATCTGCTCCCGTCCCCCAAAAGCCGCTCGAAACCGGGCAGATCCGCAGGAGTAGAAATGAGCAAAATGTCGCGGATCCCAGCCAACATCAAGGTTGATATGGGATAATAGACCATTGGCTTATCGTAAACAGGAAGAAGCTGCTTGGACGTAACCATCGTCAAAGGGTACAGACGGGTTCCGGCACCACCGGCCAAAACGATGCCCTTCATAGAAATCTCCTTTCAAAATGCAGAAGTATGCGCTTACCCGTATTATGCCCAAAAAAGATCAAATTCAGGCAGATCATTCACAAAATTTCAACGATCGCTTAAGGCTATGGAATTTTGACAGAAAAAACGTCCATTTCCCAAATCATGCTTTCAAAAACCGAAAAGCAAATAAAATCCTTTGTTTTATAAGCGAAATATAAAACAATCTTTTTCCTTTATTTTTGTGTTATTTTAACAAAATATTTAAAAAACGAGGTCATAATAAACAAAAAAGCAAGAAAAGAAATATTGTAAATATCCAAAAAACATTTTTTTCGTAGAAAACAGAAAAAATATCAATAAAAAAAAGCATTGACATTGTGCAAAAATATGATATAATAAGAATAGATTGTTAACATATGCCCTACCAACGCCAGCATTTGCACGGATTTGTTGTCGGAACGTCGACAGTCGCGCAGGAGCCGGCTTTTTTCATCTTTACCACCAAAATCGGAAGGAAATGACGCAGATGACCAGCAGCCAGTCGGATTTTGAGACCGTTTGCCCTCTTGTTGAGCGTGCTCGATCGGGCGACGAAAGCGCTCTGTCCGCGTTGTTTGCAAAATATGCACCGCTGATTGATTCCACCTGTGCTAAAAACCTTCATTCAGCCCCCTCCGAGGAGGAGCTTCGCTCCGAGATCATTTCGGTCTTTTGGGAAGCGGTCAAGACCTACGACCTTACGCAAAAAACGGTCACCTTTGGGCATTACACACAGGTGTGCATCAAAAACCGCCTGGCAAATTGCAGACGCGCCTGGAAACGAATGATGCCCGTCCTTCCCTTGGACGATGCACAAATTTCCGACCAGGGCGACCGCAATGACAACGACCCCGCGCATTATCTCGCAGAACGCGAGCACTATCAGGATCTCCTTTGCAAAATCGAACGCTTGCTTTCCGACCGCGAGCGGCAGGTGTGGCTTCTCTTCATTGACGGAAGAACCGCCGCTGAGATCGCCGCGCACCTCGGGACTTCCAAAAAAGACGTGGAAAACGCAATCTTCCGCGCAAGAAAAAAACTGAGACAGCATCTCTCGCCGCCTGAATCTTGAGCGGCGTGTATGTCCGAATAGCTTAAGAAAAGCGGTTCCCTGCGGGAACAGATGTGGGTGTAAGTCCCACGAGGGCAATCTATATTTTTTTCATAAGAGAGGAAAAAGCACCATGTTCCAGGACGAAAACATCAGCACAGTAGAAGAAAAGGAGTTTGTCGACGAGACTCTGGTCTGCAAGGACTGTGGCAATGAATTCGTGTTCACCGCAGGCGAACAGAGATTCTATGCCGAGAAGGGATTCCAGAACAAACCGAAGGCTTGCAAGGCTTGCCGCGATGCTAAGAAGAACGCAGGAAGAGCACCCCGTGAGTACTTCACGGCTGTTTGCGCTGATTGCGGCGGCGAGGCAAAGATCACCTTCCAGCCTTCCAACGACAGACCCGTATACTGCAGCGCTTGCTTCGAGAAGAGAAAGAACGAACAGGCGTAAATTGCACTGTATCTGATTTTTTCGTAAGATAAGATAGATATAGTCAGAAGACCCCGCCGATCCGGATTTTCGGA
>JAZQVI010000028.1:0-70222 GCA_045631745.1 Eubacteriales bacterium | reverse complement strand
CAAGCACCGGGAAATAACTACTACGGCCGCGCGATATTTATAAAGGGCTAGAAGGATGCCACCGCCAGACTTTTTAGCGAACCAAACTGCCCATTTGATGCATCAAACGGTAAAAGTAAGCTTTACAGATTCGTGCTTGATGAAAGATTCCACGAAGCGGAAGACGATGTTTACGGAAAATATCTTTTGGGTGAACATATAGACGGAGATATTTACTTTATCATGGGAAGACCCGAAGTAAAATAAAATGAAGCGGGGCTGCGCCAATGACGCAGCCCCTTTTATACAAGACTTTTCTGAAAAAACAAAAAGCACACTACGATTGTAGTGTGCCTTTGGAGCTGGCAATCAGAGTCGAACTGATGACCTCGTCATTACCAATGACGTGCTCTACCAACTGAGCCATGCCAGCATCGCCATGCGACCTTCAAATTATATCACAATTCGAGCGGCTTGTCAATGCTTTTTTTAAAAAAACTTAAAATCTTTTTGAAAAAAGTTTAGGAAGATGGTTTTTGGTGTTGACAATCGCTGAAAAATGTGGTATACTCTCCTTGTTGAAACGCTATGAGAAAGAGGAGTAGAGCTTTTTTCACTCAACAGAGAGAAGGCGGTTGGTGCGAGCCTTTGGGATGGAGAGCTTGAAGTCGCTTTTGAGCGGTGCGGGGGAGGACGCTGAGGCGTTGGTAGTCCGCAACGGTTCCGCCGTTATCGGGTAGAGTGTATTCCATTGGGCGGACTTGCTCGTGGGATAAAATCAGGTGGTACCACGTGCTTCCACGTCCTGATCGGGCGGGGAAGTCTTTTCTTTTTCAGACTATATTGAAGGAGGATCCTATGGATCAGCATAACGAACTTCCAAAAATTTACCGACCTGCAGACTTTGAGGATCGGATTTATCAGAATTGGTGCGACAAGGGCTACTTCACGCCCGACGTGACCAACGACGCCGAGCACTTCTCGGTGGTCATTCCCCCTCCCAACGTCACAGGTCAGCTGCACATGGGCCACGCGCTGGACGAGACCCTGCAGGATATCCTGGTGCGCTATAAGAGAATGCAGGGCTACAATACCCTGTGGATCCCCGGAACCGACCATGCGGGCATTGCAACCCAGATCAAGGTTGAGGAGCGTCTGCGCGTCGAGGAAGGGCTTTCCCGTTACGATCTCGGACGTGAGAAGTTCCTTGAGAGAGTTTGGCAGTGGAAGGACAAGTACGAGGCTCGCATCACCGGTCAGCTCAAGAAGCTGGGCGCATCCTGCGACTGGACGCGTCAGCGCTTTACCTTTGACGAGGGCTGCTCCCGCGCCGTTCGCGAGGTCTTCGTTGACCTGTATGAGAAGGGTCTGATCTATCGCGGCTACCGCATCATCAACTGGTGTCCCAGATGCCTCACGGCTCTGTCCGATGCAGAGGTGGAGTATCAGGATCAGCCCGGCAGCTTCTGGCATATCCGCTATCCCGTCAAGGGCGAGGAGGGCGCATATGTTGAGGTTGCGACCACCCGTCCCGAGACCATGTTCGGTGATACCGCCGTTGCGGTCAATCCCGAGGATGAAAATATGAAGCACCTGATCGGCAAGACGCTGATCCTTCCCATCGTTGGCAGAGAGATCCCCGTGATCGCAGACGATTACGTGGAAATCGGATTTGGTACGGGCTGCGTGAAGATCACCCCCGCACACGACCCCAACGACTTCCTGGTTGGTCAGAGACACAACCTCGAGCAGATCAAGGTCATGAACGACGATGCCACCATGAACGCCTATGCCGGCAAGTACGTTGGCATGGATCGCTACGAGTGCCGCCGCGCGCTGGTTGCCGATCTTGAGGCAGAGGGTTACCTTGTCAAGATCGTTCCGCACGAGCATAACGTTGGCGTTTGCTACCGCTGCAGCACCACCGTGGAGCCTATGACCTCCGACCAGTGGTTCGTCAAGATGAAGCCCCTGGCTGAGCCTGCTATCAAGGCAGTGGAGGATGGCAGAATCGGATTTATGCCCGAGCGCTTCTCCAAGAACTACTTCAACTGGATGAACAACATCCTTGACTGGTGCATTTCCCGTCAGCTTTGGTGGGGACACAGAATTCCTGCCTTCTATTGCGACGCTTGCGGCGAGATGACCGTTTCCAAGACCGATCTCGACGTTTGTCCCAAGTGCGGCGCGCCCGTCCGTCAGGACGAGGACGTGCTGGATACCTGGTTCTCCTCGGCGCTGTGGCCCTTCTCTACGATGGGCTGGCCCGAAAAGACAGCAGATCTGCAGAAATACTACCCCACAAGCGTCCTGGTTACGGGCTACGATATCATCACCTTCTGGGTGTCCCGTATGATCGTGTCGGGACTGGAGCAGATGGGTGAGATCCCCTTCTCCAAGGTCTTCATTCACGGACTTGTCAGAGACTCGCAGGGCAGAAAGATGTCCAAGTCGCTGGGCAACGGTATTGATCCCCTGGAGGTTATTGAAAACTACGGCGCAGATGCGCTGCGATTTGCGCTTTCCACCGGTAACTCTCCCGGAAACGATATGCGTTTCTCGGATGAGAAGATGGAGGCGGCAAGAAACTTTGCTAACAAGCTTTGGAACGCTTCGAGATTCGTTCGCATGAACCTCACCATCGACGAGGCGGTTCTGCCCGAGGCAGACGCTTTGGCGGTTGAGGACAAGTGGATCCTGACCCAGTTCAACAAGACGGTTGCAACCGTTGTCAATGCGCTGGATCACTTCGAGATTGGTGTGGCGCTGTCTGCCATCTACGATTTCACTTGGGACATCTTCTGCGACTGGTATATCGAGCTGACCAAGAGCCGTCTGTCCGACAAGGAGAGCGAGGGCAACAAGGTGGCGCAGAACGTGCTTTGCTACGTGCTCAACGGCATTCTCAAGCTCCTGCATCCCTTCATGCCCTTCATCACCGAGGAGATCTACCAGGCTCTGCCGCACGATGCGTCGGTTGAGAGCATCATGATCTCGACCTATCCCAAGGTTGAGGAGGCGCTCAATTATCCCGAGCAGTCTCTTGAGATGGAGCGCGTGATCAGCGCGATCAAGGCGATTCGTATGCGTCGAAACGAGATGAACGTGGTGCCCTCCAGAAAGGCAAAGGTTTATCTCGCAACCCGTTATCCCGAGTCCTTCGGCGAGGGAACACACGCCTTCTTTGCACGCCTGGCGTCGGCATCCGAGGTGGAGGTCGCAGAGAAGTTTGACGAGAGCGTGGTTTCCGCAGACAACGCGGTACAGATTATCACCGATTCGGCAACCATCTATCTGCCCATGTCCGATCTCGTGGATACCGAGAAGGAGAGAGCAAGACTTGCCGGTGAAGAAAAGAGACTTGTCGGCGAGATCGAGCGCATTGAGAAGAAGCTTTCCAACGAGGGCTTCGTTGCAAAGGCTCCCGCGGCAGTTGTTGATGCGGAGAGACAGAAGCTTGCAAGATATCACGAAAATCTGGAGGGTGTCCGCGCGGCACTTTCCAAGCTGGGTTGATTGAAACCCCAATCATAGAAAACTGTCCCGCGGCAGCCATCGCCGACCGAAACGGTCGACGAGGAACTGCCGCGGGGTGTTTTCGGTTGAATCCAACCGAGGAAAGGAGAGACAATGAAAATCGGACTGTCGGATCACTTTACCTATCAGAAATTGCTGCGATTCACATTCCCCTCTATCATCATGATGATCTTCACGTCCATCTATGGCGTGGTGGACGGCTTTTTCGTGTCCAATTTTGTTGGGAAGACCCCCTTTGCAGCCGTTAATTTCATCATGCCCTTTCTCATGATCCTCGGTGCATTGGGATTCATGTTCGGTACGGGCGGCAGCGCTCTGGTTGCCAAGACCATGGGGGAAGGGGAGCACGCGCGCGCCAAGCGCATCTTCTCCATGCTCGTCTATATTTCAGCCGCTGTTGGCGTTGTGATTGCGTTTTTGGGGGTTCTTCTGCTCCGTCCTGCGGCAGAGCTGCTGGGCGCGGAGGGAGACCTCTTGCGCGACTGTGTGACCTATGGACGGATCATTCTCATCGCCCTGCCTGCATTCATGCTGCAGATGGAGTTTCAGAGCTTTTTCATCACAGCGGAAAAGCCTCAGCTGGGACTTGCAGTGACGGTGGCGGCTGGCGTGACCAATATGATCCTGGACGCGCTTTTGGTGGGGATTCTCTCCTGGGGGCTTGAGGGCGCGGCGATCGCGACTGCCCTGAGCCAGCTTGTGGGGGGAGTCGTACCGCTGATTTATTTTGCGCGCCCCAATTCCTCTCTGCTCACGCTCACAAGAACGAATTTTGACGGTCGTTCGCTCCTGAAAACCTGCATCAACGGCTCCTCCGAGCTGATGAGCAATATCTCCATGTCGGTCGTCGGCATCCTCTACAACATGCAGCTCCTCAAATATGCAGGGGAGAACGGTGTCGCGGCGTATGGCGTGCTGATGTACGTCGGCTTCGTCTTCGCGTCGGCGTTCATCGGCTATTCCATCGGTGTCGCACCTGTCGTGGGGTTCCATGACGGCGCGCAAAATCATGGAGAAATGAAGAGCCTGTTTCGCAAGAGCATTATGATCGTCGGGGCATTTTCTCTGAGCATGGTCGTTCTGGCGCTTTTGCTCGCATCCCCCTTATCCCGGATGTTTGTGGGATATGACGAGGAGCTCCTGTCTTTGACGAAGAGCGGATTTTTCGTCTATGCCTTTGCCTTTTTGTTCATGGGGTACGCCATCTTCTCGTCGGGATTTTTCACCGCCCTCAACGATGGCGTGACTTCTGCGATCATCTCCTTCCTTCGAACCGCCTTCTTCCAGGTGACGGCAGTTCTGTTCCTTCCCATGGTGTGGGGGATCGACGGCATCTGGTGGTCTATCGTGATTGCGGAAATGATGTCGGTCGGCGTTTCGGCAATCTTCCTTTTTGCAAAGAGAGAAAAATATCATTATTAAAGGACGGGCGTCTTCTCGCGATTGCAAGAAGACGCCCTTTCATTTTTTGTAAGGTTGACAACTCCTCGAGGGTATGGTATAATGAAATCAAAGTAACAGGAAACGGAGATATGAATATGTTAGAAATCGGAATGAAAGCCCCCGACTTTACCTTGCAAAATCAGAACGGAGAGACTGTCTCCCTGCACGATTTTCTCGGAAAACGCGTTGTGCTGTATTTTTACCCCAAGGATCACACCCCCGGTTGCACCCGTCAGGCGTGTGCTTTTGCAGGGGCGTATGCGGAATTTGAGCGGAGAGGGATTGTTGTGATCGGCATCAGCCGCGACAGTGTTTCTTCTCATGCAAAGTTTGCGGAGAAGAACAATCTCCCCTTCATCCTGCTCTCCGACCCCGACCGGGAGGCGATCGAGGCGTACGGCGTGTGGCAGGAAAAGAAGATGTGCGGAAAGGTGAGCATGGGCGTGGTGCGAACCACCTATCTGATCAACGCAGAGGGCGTGATTGAGGCGGTGATGCCCAAGGTCAAGCCCGATACCAATGCGAGCGAGATCCTTGCGATGCTCGCACAGGTGGGTTGATATGATTGCATTTATTCTTCTTGCGCTTGTGGGAGGAATCCTCATTTTCTTTGGTGTCCTTAATTGCTGTGGCAACCTGAAGCCGCTGCATTCCTATCATTACAAGCGTGTGGCAAAGAAGGACTTCCTCAAATTCGGACGCCGTGTGGGCCTTGGAAACATTCTCATCGGCGTGTCGATCATTCTGTATGGTGCAAGCCTTTATGCGTATGAAAAAACACAGAGCGATCTCTGTGTCCTCATAGGTCTTGTCGTTCTGTTTGTAGGTCTTGGGGCAGGGCTCGCAATTTCCTTTGCCGCCATGCAGAAATATAACAAGGGTATTTTTTGATTTATGAAGATTTACGATATTTCACAGGAGGTGTTCACCTCTGCGGTGTTCGCGGGGGATCCGGCGCCAAAACGCGAGTCGCTTTCCTCCATTGGGGATGGAGCCGTCTGCAACCTCACCGCCTTTTCCATGTGCGCCCATAACGGCACGCATATCGATGCCCCCTATCATTTTTTTGATGATGGGGAGACGGTGGAGGGGCTGGATCTTTCCAAGATGGTGGGCTACGCATATGTGACCGAGCAGGAGGGAACTGTTGACGCCGAGCGTGCAAGAGCGATCCTGAAGGACGCAAAAGACGCGTGTGATGAGTCCGCCAAGCGGATTTTGATCAAGGGTAATGCGGTGGTCACTGCCGAGGCGGCAGAGGTATTTGCCGGGGCAGATGTTGTGCTTGTTGGCAACGAATCGCAGACCGTTGGGCCCGAACACGCACCCATGCAGGTGCACAAGATCCTTTTGGGGAAGGGGATCGCGCTCCTTGAGGGTATCCGTCTTGGGGAGGTGCCCGAGGGGGTATACTTCCTTTGCGCCGCGCCGCTCTCTCTTGCAGGTGCGGATGGCTCACCCTGCCGCGCCCTGCTTGTTTCATTCTGAAAGAAGGAGAACGCTATGAATTTTACAGAGATTGCAAAAAAACGCCAGTCCTGCAGAGCGTATGACAATGCACGCGAGGTTGAGACGGAAAAGTTGAACGCCATCCTGGAGACGGCAAGGCTTTCTCCCTCCGCCTGCAACGGTCAGCCCTATCATATCACGGTTTGTCGAGATGAGGCGGCGAAAAAGGTGGGCGCTGCCTGCATGGGTATGGGCATCAACCGCTTTGCGGCAGACGCGCCTGTTCTTTTGGTGCTGTCAGAGGAGCCCTATGTCAAAACGGCAGCATTCGGCGCCAAGGTCAAGAAAAATGACTACCGATCCATGGACATCGGCATCCTCGCGGCGTATATCACCGCCGAGGCAACGGCGCAGGGGCTGGGGAGCTGTATCCTCGGTTGGTTGGATGACGGAAAGATCCGCGAAATCTGCGGACTTAGCGCTCCCGTCAGACTGGTTATTACGATCGGTTATGCTGCTGACAAAACACTGCGCGAGAAAAAGCGCAAGGCTCTTTCGGAGCTGGTGGGCGAGGTGAAATAAAAAGAGGCAGGCTGACGCCAAAGCGTCAGCCTGCCTTTTCTATTAAAGATTGTAATACTTATCGAATTCAGCGGGGTGGGGAATCTTGGAGAGCTCGCTGCACTCTGCGCGCTTGGTTGCGATGAAGTTCTTGAGTAACTCCTCGGGGAATACGCCGCCGGCAGTCAGATAGTCGTGGTCTGCCTCGAGTGCATTCAGCGCCTCGTCCAGAGAGGTGGGCAGGTGGTGAAGCTTTGCCTTCTCCTCGTCACTCAAGTGATAGAGGTTGACATCGTAGGGGCCCCAGCCGTTCGCGTGAGGATCGATTTTGTTTTTCACGCCGTCCAGACCTGCCATCAGAATTGCCGCATAGCAGAAATAGGGGTTGCAGGTCGCGTCGGGATTGCGGAGCTCAAAGCGGCGCTTGTTCGGGGTCTTTGCGTATGCGGGGATACGAATGACCGCACTACGATTGGAGGTCGCGTAACCAACGGTTACAGGAGCCTCAAATCCGGGCACCAGACGCTTGAAGGAGTTGGTGCTGGGGTTGGTCAGCGCGCAAAGAGATGCGATGTGCTTCAGAAGTCCGCCCATGAAGTAGTGTGCGGTCTCGCTCAGGTGCGCGTAGCCGTTGTCGTCGGAGAAGACAGGCTCGCCGTCCTTGAGCAGAAGCATATGCACGTGCATACCGCTTCCGGCCTCGCCGTAAATGGGCTTGGGCATAAAGGTTGCGGTCTTGCCGTACTTGAGCGCGGTGTTGTGGATGATATATTTGATCATCATGGTTGCATCAGCCATCTTGGACATCACACCAAGCTGAGGCTCGATCTCAAACTGGCCGGAAGCCGCAACCTCGGGGTGATGGTAGTTGATCTCGATACCGGCGTCCTTCATGTGCAGACACATTTCACTGCGGCACTCGTAGGAGATGTCAAAGGGCTTTGCGATGTGGTAGTTCTTCTGCTTGGGCACCACCACGCCAAGGCCCTCGGTTGCACTGTTCCAGTAGGACTGCTTGGCATCCACGTTTACACCGATGTTCTTGCCGCTGACTTCCCAGCCAACCTGGTCGAACAGATAGAACTCGAACTCAGGGAGAATGAGCATGGTGTCCGCGATTCCGAGATCCTTCATGTACTGCTCAGCGGCAAGTACAATGTTTCTGGGATACTGGGGCAGGGGACGATTCTCGGGGGTGTCAATGATCATGGCGTTACCCGTCATGGAGAGGGTAGGGATCTCGCAGAAGGGATCGATCACAGCCGTGTCGGGATCGGGAATGAAGACCATGTCGCTTTTTTCCACCACAGCGTAGCCATAGTTGGAGGCGTCAAAGCCGATTCCGCTCTTCATGGTATCTTCAGAAAAATTTTCAGCAGGAATGGTCACATGACGGTACTGGCCGTTGATGTCAACCATCTTAAAGTCAACCATTTTGATTCCCTTCTCGCGGATCAGAGAGAGAATGTCCTTGATGCTGTTTGCCATAACAATACTCCTTTAATTTTACACAAATGTTTGAAAGAACGTCAAACTTCATCTTTTATTGTATCATCGAATGAAAAAAATGTCAATAGGAGCGGAATAGAATGTTGGCGAATTTTTCAGATTTTCAAGGGAAAGGAGTTGACTTTTCGGTGGGAATCTGTTATAATGGTTAGGAATCAAAAGGCAGCTCGAGAGCCGCGAGGTAACCGAGCCGCAGCGAGACCGAATCCTTCCGGGATTTGAACTCCAAAGATAATTTCATCATCGGGATGTAGCGCAGATGGTAGCGCGCCTGGTTTGGGACCAGGATGTCGCAGGTTCAAATCCTGTCATTCCGACCAAAACAATGTTCCAACCCTATCGCACGATTGCAATGGGGTTGGATAATATGTATTCTTCTTACTTGAAGATATATTTGCGGAAAATGAAGTATTAAGAAGCACAAACACGAGAGGATGATAATTGGTGCAGAATCGTATAACTTTTTCAGAAGAACAAATTACAGGACTATTTGGAGAACTTGCTGCAGAGGACGAGGAAATTGGACGCTTTAAAAGCAGTTTTTTCAAAAGCGCCATATATGACCAAATCCACAATGATCGACCATTAAGAATTTTAGTCGCTCATAAAGGTGTTGGTAAATCCGCGTTGTTTAGAATGTCGTATGAAGAGAATTTAGAACAAAATATACTATCATTGTGGATTCGACCAAATGATATTTCAGATTTGTGTGAAGTAAGTGAGAATGAAAACCCTCTAAATCTCATAGAAAAGTGGAAAAATGGGCTTAATTCTCTCATCACAGAATTAGTGATGAGAGAGTTTCAAATCGACACCGATTCTCGCCTCGCAAATGAGATTCTTGGAAAAGGTGTAAAATTAATAGATAAAATCACAACAATAATTAGAGGGATAAACGATAAAGTTGATATTGAAAAAACAAGACAAATTATTTGCAAAAAATATCTTGCCAATCGTAAATTGGTTGTATACATTGACGATTTAGACAGAGCATGGGAGGGCACAGCAAATAACGTCAAGAGAATTGCTGCGCTTTTAAATGCTGTTCGCGATCTCTCGAATGAATCTTCTGGTTTGCAATTCCGAATTAGTTTGCGTAGTGACGTTTATTTCTTGGTACGTACTGCCGATGAATCAACGGACAAAATTGAGGGAAATGTAATTTGGCTATCCTGGACTGAACATGAGTTGTTGGTTTTTTTAGCAAAGCGCATACAAAGTTATCTGGGATACTCTGTCTCAGAAAGGAATTTGCTAAAAAAACCACAATTTGAAATTGCAAAATTATTGTATCCAATTATGGATAGTCACTTCATGGGAGATGGCAAGTGGAACAATCGACCAATTCACTATATTCTCTTGTCACTTACAAGAAGGAGACCCAGGGATTTAATTAATTTATGTATACAAGCGGCACGAGAGGCGCGTAGTAACCGTGAAGAGAAAATAACTACATCAGATTGGGAGTCTGTTTTTTCCCAGTATTCACAAAATAGATTACAAGATACCATCAACGAGCATAGATATGAGTTGCCATCTATTAGACGTCTTTTGCTTGGAATGAAGCCAAATCACGAGCAAAAGAAACTAACTGGCTCCCATAAATACACAGAAAGTCAAATTCTAAGTAAAATCTCCGGTATTATGCAGGGTGGTGATTTTGTTTTTGCTGATGGTCATACAGCAACTGCTAAGGAATTGCTTGCTTTTATGTATAAAATCAATTTCATAGTAGCAAGAAAGGATTCGGGAGACGGATATATTGACCGAAAATACTTTGAGGACAACAATTATCTTTCTACTGAATATGCCGAGTTTGGTTACGATTGGGAAGTTCATCCTGCATTCCGGTGGGCGTTATATCCTGAAGCAAGAGCTATCTTCTCCAGCATTGATATCCCTTGTGTAGTATAAATCAGCGTGTTTTCTTTGTTTACTGCAGACCAAAATTTGAGGGCACCTTAATCGGTGCCCTCGTTTTGTTTTGCTTTCTCTTCCGCAATTTCTGCTTTCGCTCGTTCGATCATTTCGACGAGCTTTTCCTCGCATTCCTCTCGCTTGGCGTAAATGTTTCGAGGACTTTGCTTGCCGTCGGTGTAGATCTGCTCCCAAAATCGGAGCAACACAAAAAGGAGAGCATCTGCTCTCCTTTTTGTGTTCTCCATCAGTCAAATATCTTTTCTACCTTAAATTCGTTGTGACCAAACAGATACAGATAGCCGTCGATATAAACACCGCGCTGGTTGACGGGGTCTCCTGCAAGCGGAACGTTCACAAGCTCTACAAGCTCGTAGCCGTCAAAATGCAGAAGGATATATCGGTTTGCTTCATCCGAATTCTTGTCGGTTTTGTAGGAATTGTTATCAATGATGCCAAGTCCGACGAGTTGATTTTCACGGTCCACATAATAGGACTTATATACGGTAGAATAACGCGTGTTTTTGAGCTCATACGAGCATACCGAACGGACGCTGTTCTCGGTCTCCTCATATACCTCAATCTTAAAGTCGCTCCAGCCGTTCCCTCTGCCGATGCCAAGGAGATATCCGTTTCCAAGGTTTATCAGAGAGGTTGAGAAGCCCTCGATTGTGCCGGTGTCCTTGTAGGTGATGTTGTTAAGATCGGACAGATCAAAGAAGAATACGGGATCGGAAAGCTCAATCGAGGTGCAAACGTATGCGGTTTCCCGATCGAATCTCACCGACTGAATTTCCTCGCCCGGAGGTGCAAAATCCATCACCGAGGCAACGATCTCAAAGCTTGCGAGATCGATGCAATACAGGCTCGCATTGGAGTTGCCTGTAGCGGTTTGAAGGATGGTGGAGGATACGGATCCGTTTCCGTCATACCGCTCCCGAATCGTTGTGGCGTTGGTGGTCGTGAAAACGCGAAGAATGCCTTCGTACTCGTCCATGCTCCACTGATCCTTGACGTAGCCTCTGACCGTCACATTTCCGTTTCGCTCAAAGCGATCGCCGCCGTAGGTCAGGCAGGAAATCTCGGTCATGGAATTTCTTGTGATCGTTCCATCTTTATTTTTCGTTTTCTCTGCGAAAACGTGTGTCAGGAACACATGATTCTCAGAAACGTATACGTCCTCCGAATAAGAGAGATACGCGGCGGTGCCCTTGAGATCGAGGGTGTTCGCATCGAGCTTCATGACAACGGTATACCGTGAGGAGCTGAGCGTGTCGGGAGAGACGATGCCGTCGGCGGGAATGCTGTACGCGCCGTTTCCCTCGTCGATCTGGGGAAGGAAGGTGCTCTCGTCGTCAAAGTCAAGCGTATGCTTGTAAACCGCGAACTCGGTCAGGAGCAGGATGCTTCCGTTCGTCAGGCGGGAGGACGTATAACTGCCCGTGACGTTGAATTCATCCTTCTTTACAATGTTGGCAGGATCGCTGACGTCAAGCGAAATCACATTCACGTAGCGCCTCGAATTGCCTTTGGCATTTTCATAATACTGTGTTATAACCGTTACGGTTTTGCAGTCGCTTGAAAGGTAGAATTCCCATTGATCCAGGTAATGGTTCTTGCTGCCGCCGTAGAGGGTATAGCTGCCGATCTCCGCGGTGTTTTCCTGTTCAATAGCGTAGATGCGAAGCACCTCGTTGTCGAGATAATAAATATGCGTGTCGCTGCGCTTGATGCGGTCGGCTTCTATAATCCCCGCTACCTGATTGTCGGTGATTTCCCGGTAATTGTCCGCTCCGTTGGCTCCACCCAACAGAGCGCCGTTCTCAGCGATGTCGGCGTTATCGGATTTAGTTGGGCCAAATTTTTTTAGATTTGCCCACAGCTTTTCCGCGTTGTTCTTGTATCTTGGCGGATCAAACGTGAGGACGTTCAATTTTTGGATCAGTCCATAGTACGCACTGTCGGCATATTGCGATACGTCGGGCAGGGTGGTGTCAAAGGGAATAAAGAGCCACAGGTTACATAGAACAAGCGCAAAGCACGCGCAGGCGGCAACAAGAGAAATAACCACCTTGTTCCATTTTGGCGTAATTTCATGATCGGGATGCGCCTCGGAAATGTATTTGTCATCGGCAAGGCCAAGGCCGCGATACCAATTCTTTTTCTTCATACAAATATCCCCTCCTTCGTAAGATAATCCTTAAATTTGCTTCTGGTTCTGTGTAGGATGACACTGACATGAGCCTCCGAAAGACGCATTCTGTCGGCGATATCCTTAACGCTCATCGAATACCAATACCTGCGCATAAAGATAACGCGGGTGCGTTTGTCCAGACTTTCAAGAAATCCGTTGATTGCCTGCTTTAGGATGTATTCGTCCTCGATTGAGGCCTCTTTGTTTGGAATACACTCCCAATATTCATCCATCGCGCTTTCTACCTCTGCGCTTCGCTTTTGTGCACCGTCATACCGATATCGGTCGATGGCGATGTTTCGCGTTATGCGAGCGAGAAAGCACTTCAGCACGGTTGGCTTTTCGGGAGGAATTGCGTTCCACGTGCCGTTCCAGGTATCGTTTACACATTCATCCGAATCCTCGTGCGAATGAAGAATATTGTATGCGATGGCATAGCAGTATTTTCCGTATTTTTTCTCGGTTTCTCGAATTGCGCTTTCGTTGCGTTCCCAATACAGTGCAACGATTCTCTCATCTTCCATGCAGACACCTCCTTACACGGTTGTCAAAGGCCTTTCACTTATATAGTCGCAAAGCAGACTCCATATCTTACAGACCGAACGGATTTTTTTGGCGGGCGTGTAAAAATTCTTCTTTCCAATGATGTATTATAACATATTTTGATTCACTTTTCAATCTTTTCGGCTTTATTTGTTTTCCTTCGTCTTGACAATTCCGATTGCTTATGCTACAATAATTCCATCAATCCAAGCGCGCGGGAGGGTATAATGAAGACGGAAAAGAACATTCTGATCGCCTTTCTTCTCAACTTATCGTTTTCTGTTTTTGAATTTATCGGGGGTGTGTTTACGGGGAGCGTCGCGATCGTGTCGGACGCAATTCATGACATTGGGGATGCGGCAAGTATTGGCGTCGCCTTCTTCCTGGAAAAGAAGAGCAAGAAGCAGCCCGATGAGAATTACACCTACGGTTATGCGAGATATTCGGTTATCGGGAGCGTCATCACCACCCTGATTCTGCTTTTTGGCTCGGTTATGGTTATCTACAATGCCATCGCACGTATCGTCAGTCCTACCGAGATCAACTATAACGGTATGATTGTGTTTGCGGTCATAGGCGTCTGTGTCAACCTCGCCGCCGCCCTCTTTACGCGTGAAGGGGGATCGCTCAATCAAAAGGCGGTCAATCTCCATATGCTGGAGGACGTGCTTGGCTGGATCGTGGTGCTTGTCGGCGCGATCGTCATGAAATTCACTGATTTTGCTATCATCGACCCCATCATGTCGGTGGGCGTGGCTGCGTTTATTCTCGTTAATGCTCTGAAAAACATGAAGGAGGTGCTGGAGCTTTTCCTGGAAAAAACACCTCACGGGATCGAGATTCACGAGCTGGAGGAGCACATTTGTGAGATCCCGGGTGTGCTTGGGGTGCATCACGTTCATGTGTGGAGCCTGGACGGGCAGAGCAATTATGCTACGATGCATATTGTGACTAACGAGGAGGCGCACGGGATCAAGCACAAGATCCGCGAGGAGCTGCGCGAGCACGGCATTGGACACGCGACGCTGGAGCTGGAGCGCGAGGGCGAGCACTGCCACGAGGAGCATTGTCACGTGGAAGCGTCGCATTCCTCGGGACACCATCACCACCATCATTAAAGATAGGATCCCCCTTTCGGCATCGCCGAAAGGGGGATCTCTTATTTTTTATCATCGGTGGCAGGATTGTCGATCCGTTCTCCGTTCTCGGTAAAGCGCGAGCCGTGGCAGGGGCAATCCCAGGAATGCTCGGCGCGGTTGTATTTGAGCGCGCAGCCGAGGTGAGGGCATCGGGGGACGGTGGGGGTGAGAAGTCCGATGAGGGACTCGCAGGTGTTGACGGCAAGCTGGGGGCGGAGCATGGAGCGTGCAGGGGAGAAGACCTCGGCGGCGGAATTCCTGTTCCCTTGGACGAGGTCGCAGAGGATCTCGGCGGCGACCATGGCGTTGGTCATGCCCCATTTATTGAAGCCTGTTGCCACAAATACGTCGGGGGTGTTTCTTGCATACTGTCCGACGTAAGGCACGCCGTCCAGCGTCATGCAATCCTGCGTTGCAAAGCGGCGTACGATCTTGGCGCTTTTGTAGTGATGCTCTGAAAAATCCTGCAGCTCTTGCCAGCCTCCCCCCCTCTTTCCCGTGCGGTGAGAGCCGCCGCCCAGGAGCAAAAGATCGCCATACGTGCGAAAGGAAAGTCCTGTGTCGCGCTCGTCCACGTACATGCCGTGTGGATTTTGCGCTCCCTCAAGGGTTATAACGTAGGAGCGGTGCTGGTAGAGCTTCAAGGGATACAGCCCGTGCTTGTTGAGAATGGGAAAATGCGTGGCAACGATCAGCTTTTTGAAGGAAATCACGCCGTGATTGGTTTTTGCCTGATACGGCATCAGCTCTACTACCTTGGTGTCCTCAAAAATGGGGAGATCACGGGCGATCGTATATAAAAATTTCAGAGGGTGGAACTGTGCCTGATCCTTGACGCAAACTGCGCCCGCGACAGGGAAGGGCAGCGCGGGCGCCGTCGAGAAGGTCGCCTCACCACCCAGTCGGTTGATGGCCGAGACCTCCTTCTGAATCCTTCTCGGATCGTCTAAGGAGTAGACGTAGGAATCCTTTTGCTCAAAGTCGCAGTCAATCTTTTTTGAGAGGCGGGCGTATTCCGTGATTGCCCTCTCTTGCACCTGCAGATAGAGCCTCGCACGCTCCTCACCAAAGCGGCGGATCAGCTTGTCATAGATCAGACCGTGCGAGAGGGTGATCTTTGCCGTGGTGTTTTTCGTGATGCCGTCGCATATCCTGTCTGCCTCCGCGAGCATACAATCCACCCCCGCATTTTTGAGCCTGTAGGCACAAAGGATTCCTGCGATTCCGCCCCCAATAATCAGCACGTCGGTGCTTTTATCTCCGTCAAGCGCCTCAAATTGCGGACGCGACGCGTCGTCCTTCCAAATGGATTCCATCTTCTATCCTCCCGAGCTTGATAGAAAAAGTATTTGTTTCTTTCATCACGTTTATACGCATATTTTAACATGGGCGGTCACACACTAAAAAGAAAAGGGAGGGGCATATGGAAATTATTCGGGGCATTCTTACCGCGCTGCTGTCGGTGGCGGCGCTTTTCGTCATCACCAAGATCATGGGGCACAAGCAGGTCGCGCAGCTCGATTTTTTCGACTACGTCAGTGGCATTACCATCGGCTCGATCGGTGCGGAGCTGGCGACCGAGCTGGAAAGCCCCGAGCGACCGCTCATCGCGCTCGGTATCTACGGGGCGGCGTCGGTTCTGCTCAATTTGCTTGCACACAAGCTTCCGCGAACCCGCAAATATATCAATGGCACGCCCACGATCCTCTTTACGGATGGCAAGCTTTATCGGGAAAATCTCAAAAAGGCGAAGCTTGATCTTTCGGAATTCATGTTGCTCTGCCGCGAGCAGGGATATTTTGATTTGGAAGAGATTGCGACCGCTATTTTTGAGCACAACGGAAAGCTCTCCATTCTGCCAAAAGCCGCCAATCGTCCCGCGACTCCCGGGGATCTCGGAATTCCCGCAAAGGCGACGCATATTGGTGTGGAGGTCATTCTGGACGGGCGCGTGATGGGGGAGAATCTCCGTCGCGTGGGCAGAGACGGGAGCTGGCTGGAAAAGCAGATCCGCGCAGAGGGGTACAAGGACGCGCGGGAGATTCTTCTCGGAATTTACCGCCCCGGGGAGGAGAAATTGGCACTTTATCCAAACGCGTGACGGGCGCATAGACTGATACCAAAAAACATTTTGGAGGTATGACTATGCGAAATTGCAATAGCGGCGGAGAGCATCCCGAGATTCGTGATTACGGGCCCCAGCCCTTTGTGGTGAATATCAACCACGCCGCCGCCATGAATCAAAATTTTCGCACCACGCTTTGGACGGGGTGCCATTTGCAGCTCACGCTGATGTCGATTCCCGTCGGCGGGGAGATCGGCACAGAGATGCACTCGCACGTCGATCAGTTCATCCGCGTGGAGAGCGGATTTGGAAAGGTTTGCACGGGCAGTAGCCGATGCGATCTTTGTGAGACCGCGTGTGTGGACGAAAACGATGCCATTCTCATTCCCGCAGGGACGTGGCACAACATTGTCAATATGGGGAGCCGTCCTCTCAAGCTCTACTCCCTCTACGCGCCACCGCAGCATCCTGCCGGAACGGTGCACAAGACAAGGGAGGAGGCCGCGCACGAGGGGCATTGACCGCATATGAATTCCTTAGAGTTGACGGGCTCGGTCACGGCGCTTGCCAACGCCATCGCTCGCAATCTTGACGAGGGTGAGATCACCCTGCTTGCAAGCATCCTCGTTCAGCTCAGTGACACCCTCAATACCATCGTGGCAAGACGCGTGCTGTGCGAGGGAAAAAACAACGAAGAGGTCTGACCGATCGGTCAGACCTCTTTTCTTGTGCCGTCAGACGACGGACACGATTATTTTCCGGTTCGTCAAGCAATTTTCTCCCACGAGAATCTCAAACTCGCCTTTCTCCAGGGTGAATGTTCCGTTCTTGAGATAGAATCCAAGCTCGTTTTTGCCGATCTCAAAGGTGACCGTTGCACACTTGCCCGCACCGATCTCTCTCTTGTCGTAGCCCTTAAGCTCCAGACGGGGGCGCATCATGGATGCGATCCTGTCGGCAACGTAGAGCTGAACCGTTTCCTTGGCATCTTTCTTTCCCACGTTCGTCACAGGGATGCTCACCTTGAAGGTCTCACCCGCTTCCAACGCCTCGAGAGAAAGCTCGGTCTTATCAACCGAAATCTCTCCATAGGAGAACTCCGAATACGACAGTCCAAAGCCGAAGGGATACATCGGTTCTGCCACGCCGTCGATGTAGCAAGCCGTGCGTGCCCCCTCCCAAATGTCGTTGTAATAGGCGGTGACGCGTTTTCCCGGGCGCAGTGCATTGTAATAGGTAGGAATGTGTCCCGTCTTTTTGGGGAAGGATACCGAAAGTCTGCCCGAGGGGGAGACGTCTCCAAAGAGGATGTCGCACACTGCGTTGGCGGTCTCCGAGCCCGCGTGCCATGCATAGAGAATCGCATCAAATTCGCTTGCAATATCCTCCAGTGCCATGGGACGGCCGTAGCACATCACGCCAACCACGCGCTTTCCCGTCGCCTTTGCCTCACGGATGAGCGTTTTCTGTTCCTGCGAGAGGGAAATGTCGGCAAGGCAACGCGCCTCTCCGTTCATCTGATTGCTCTCGCCCAGTGCCAAAACAATCGTGTCGGCGTCTCCGTTCAGGGAGTCTAACACGTTTTGATCCCCGATCGCACGGCAGAACGCCTCACGCAGGGTAGGGGTCTCGGAAATGAGTCCGTCCAGCGTCCAGCTTCCCAAAAGGCTTCTGCGTTCGTTTGTCATGGGGCCAACCAGGATCACCTTCTCGTTTTTGAAGAGGGGAAGGGTGTGGTTGTCGTTTTTGAGGAGCACCATGCTCTCGCCTGCCAGGCTGCGTGCGCTGCGAACATGATCGGCGCGCTCATAGGGCAGGGGAGTGGAATAGGGATTTTCAAAGAGCCCCTTTGCCAACTTGATACGCAGGATCCTTCTCACCGCGCGATCGATGGTCTCCTCGGATACGCGTCCCGACTCGACCAGATCGTGCAGACTGTTGATGTAGGCGCTTTCCACCATATCCATGTCGGTGCCTGCCTTGATACATTGCTCGGCACATTCGGCGTCGTTTGCCGCCGTTCCTTGACCGCGGAGAAGCTTGACTCCTCCCCAGTCGGACACCACAAATCCCTCAAAGCCGAGGTGATCGCGCAAAATGTCCTTCATGTAGAACTCGCTCGATCCTACGTTCTCGCCATTGATGTCGTTGAAGGAGGACATGACCGTTCCAACTCCCGCATCTACCGCCGAGCGGAAGGCGGGGAGATAATAATTGTAGAGACTGTAGTCCGAGATTTCGGTGTGGTGGTAATCTCTGCCGCCCTCCGCCGCACCGTAGCCGATAAAGTGCTTGGCACAGGCAACCAGCTTGCCCGCTCCGAGGTCACCCTGGAAGCCCTTGACCACGGCGGAAGCGATGCGGGAGGCAACGTAGGGATCCTCACCCGCGCTCTCAATGATTCTTCCCCAGCGGGGATCTCGGCAGAGGTCGAGCATGGGAGAAAAGGTCCAATGGATTCCTTCTGCGGTCGCCTCCAGGGCGATCTCGGCGCAGCATTTCTCGATCAGATCGGGATTGAAGGAGCAGGACTGTGCGAGAGGAATGGGATAGACCGTGTGGTGACCGTAGATCACGTCACGTCCGAAGATGAGGGGAATCCCCGTCGGACTTTCGGTCAAAGCGATTCGCTGATACTCGTCCAGCATTGCGCGGTCAATGACCGAATTGGTGTCGTTTCCCGCGGTAGAGGACTCGGCAAGAATGAGAGAACCGACCCGCCCTTGGCGAATCATGTCCTTGATGCCTTCCACGCGCTCGGGGCGAGCGGAATAGCAGATCTGATTGAGCTGACCGATCTTATCGTCCAGCGACATTTTTGCAAGAATGGCGTCGATCTGTGCGTCAAAATGCTTGTACATAGGGGTACCTCTGATGATTCATATTTGGGATTCTATCAAATTAAGTATAGCATATCCATGCGCGTTTTGCAAGTGCTTTGTCCAAAAAAAGAGCCGACGCGCACAGTCGAGCGCAAATGCTTGACAAGGTGGCGTCGGAATGGTATAATGATAGGGTATTTCGCGGTTTTGTCTGCAGGCAGGACTGAAAAAGGAGACCGTATGTCGATTCGTTGTGTTTTGTTTGATCTGGACGGAACGCTGCTTCCCATGGATCAAAACGTATTTTTAAAGGCTTATTTCGGGGGATTTGCCAAAAAGGTTGCGCCCCTGGGGTTTGACGCGCAGGAGCTTTTCTCCTCCATCATGAGGGGGACGGGCGCGATGATCCAAAATGACGGCAGCATGAAAAACGAGGATCGCTTCTGGGGGGTCATGCGCGAGATCTATGGAGCACGCGTTGAGGAAGCGATCCCCTCATTCGATGATTTTTACGCCAAGGAATTTGCAAACGTGCAGAGCGTTTGCGGATATAATCCGCAGGCGGCGGAGACGGTGCGGGAGCTGAAGCGCCTCGGGTATACCGTGGCACTTGCCACCCAGCCTGCATTCCCGGCGGTGGCAACGCACAGCCGTGTCCGTTGGGCGGGGCTGGACGCGAGTGAATTTACGCACATCACAACCTTTGAGAACTCCCGATTCTGCAAGCCTAGCGCGGGGTACTATCGCGACGTTGCCGACGCCGTCGGCTATGCCCCCGAGGAATGTCTCATGGTTGGAAACGATATTTCGGACGATATGCCTGCCGCATCGGTTGGCATGAAGGTTTTTCTTCTGACCGATTGCCTTATTGCCAAGGCGGGGGATTGTATCGAGGATTATCCGCATGGCGGATTTAATGATCTGATGGCGTATATTGATCGCTTGGCGTGAAATCTATGCCCCGACGCGGGCCGAAAAGACGACCGACGCGGCGGTCAGACTGTAGTTTTTTGAACCGATGTCGATCATGTGCCATTCCTCTGCCGTTCCCTCGTAGCGAATAGAGGAGAGATAGGCGCAGCGATAAAACGCCATGTCTGCAATTTCGGTGACCGAACGGGAAAGATAGAGGCTGCTCCCCGCGTGCATGGCGGGGTAGTGGAGAAGTCGCTCTCCGTCGGCGGTGTAGAGCACGCCGTCCACGTCGCAATAGCCAAGGTTGTATCTGCTTACAGAGATGTAGACGAGATTTTTGCAGTCTGCAAATGCCAAAGGCCCGATGGAGGTTACGCTCTCGGGAATCTGAATGGCGGTCACACTCTCGCAGCCCATGAGGGCGCGCGATGCGATGGAGATCACGAGCTCTCCCGTGGGAGAATATTTCGGAATGATGATGAATTGCTCGATGCAGGAGCCGATTCCCACCAGGGTGCAGGTGCCGTTGCGATTGCTTTCAAATGCAAGCCCGTTGCCGGGGTCTTGGGTCGTTACAATAGGATCGTCCTCGGCTGGGGGTGGTAAAGACGAGAGATCTGGCTCGTTTGAGAGGAAGGGTTGGCTCCATTCGGGGGGATAGACCGGTTCCTCGGTTTGATCCCGGATCGAGGAGATGCAAATGATGGCGATGGTAAGCGTCAGCGCGATGGCAAAGACGACCGCCATGGCGATCAGAAGGATTTGGTTCTGCGTTTTCACGGATTATACGTCCTTTCTCTTTGGCTTCTGATTTTATTATGGCAGATGGGTATCGGATTGTCAACGAAAATCAAGAGGGCGGATTCGACCCTCGTTGACAAGGATTTTTAATCAGATGGACGAAGAATAGAGAACCATACGGAGCGCAGGCGGAAAATGTCTGCGCGTGACGAACGATTTTTGGAATAAAGACAGAAAGGAGATTCCCCATGGCAAAGCTTATAATCGGAGATGCTGAGATCCCTCACGGACTTTGTCTTGCCCCGCTGGCAGGGGTGAGCGACCGCACCTTCCGTCGGATGGCGCGTCGCTTCGGTGCCGAGTACACCGTGAGCGAGATGGTGTCTGCAAAGGCGCTCTGCTATGAGCAGAACAGCCGCAAGCCTGTGACCGAGACAAGCGTACGGACAGCTCCCTTGGCGGCGGTCATGAAGGAGGAATATCCCATGGCGGTGCAGTTGTTCGGTGCCGAGCCCGACTTTATGGCAAGGGCGGCTCGGATGCTGGAGAGCGGCGAATACCGAGGCGCGTGCGGAGAAATTCCTCCCGTTGCCATTGACGTCAATATGGGGTGTCCCATGGCGAAGATCGTCTCCAACGGCGAGGGGAGTGCTCTGATGAAGGATCCCGAGCGTGCCGAGGCGATTGTGCGCGAGATGGCAAGGGCGGTCAAGCTTCCCATCACGGTCAAGATTCGTGCAGGCTGGGATGCCGAGCACATCAATGCGGTGGAGCTTGCAAAAAGGCTGGAGCAGGCGGGTGCTGCGGCGATCTGTGTTCACGGCAGAACGAGACAGCAGATGTATGCTCCTGCAGCCGATTGGGGCATCATTCGACAGGTCAAGGAGGCGGTGCGCGTTCCCGTCATCGGAAACGGCGATATTTTTGCTGCGGAGGATGCGCTTCGCATGATGCAGGAGACGGGATGCGACGGCGTGATGGTGGCAAGAGGCGCGCAGGGAAATCCTTGGATCTTTGAGGAAATCCGCGCGGCGATGGAGGGAGAGATCTATCACGCTCCCACCGTTCGCGAGAGACTTTCGGTGGCAATGGAGCATGCAGAGGAAATCGTCAGACAAAAGGGAGAGCGCGTGGGTATCGCCGAGATGCGAAAGCATATGTCGTGGTACGTGCACGGCGTGAGGGGGGCGGCGGCTGCCAGAGGCCGGATTATGACGGCAGAGTCGCTTGACGACCTTAGCCGTATCCTCTCGGAGCTTGAGAACGCAGATCATCAATCATAACCCAAAACGGAGGTTTATCATGCAATCTAACAATATAAAAGAGATGTTTGCCCGCGTATTAAACGAGAAAAAGAATCCCAAAATAAAGCTGATCGGAGATTCCATTACGCACGGCGTGGGTGGAAGCGGCTGGATTCAGAACGGACCGAAGATCGTGGAGGGCTGGGCGGAAAGCCCCGACAGCTACTGCTGGGCGACCCTCTTCCGCGACTACATGAAGGAGAAATACGGCGCCCGCGTCGTCAACAAGGCCTGCACGGGTACGAGAGTGGAGTTCGTGATGGAGCATTTCTCCGAGCTGGTTGAGGAGGACGATGATCTCATCATCTGTACCATCGGCACCAATAACCGTCACAAATATTTTTCGGAGGTCGAGAAGAAGCCCCTGCGGGAGGAATATTTGGCAGACTTTCACGATAAGCTCAGACGGATGTACGAAATGTTTCACGGTACGGGAATCCCTACCGTCTTTGTTGCCAACATTCCCGCGTCCCAAAAGGACGAACAGGACGGCGCCGATTACTGGCGTATTTTGCACATGGATGACATCAACAACGGATATAAGATGCTTGCAAGGGAGCGGGATGCCGTCGTTTTGAGCCTGTATGACCTGTTCTTGCAGTACTGTAGGGAAAACGGTCGTACCGTAGATGCGCTTCTGTGCGACGGATTGCACCCGAACGACGAGGGATACCGCGTGATCTTCGGATTGCTCGTGGAGGCGTTTGGTGTGTAAATCGCAGAATTTTGGCAGTGGCAATATTTTCTCATAAATTTTGAAAAAAAGAGAAAAAACACTTGACAGATCAAGGGAAATCGTGTATAATCTTAAAAGATAGTTTTTTTTGAGAGAAATTATCTCTTTTTATCGGCGGAGGGAGGGATATCAATGGCAGAAATCAGAGTGAAAGAAGGCGAGTCTCTTGACAGCGCACTTCGTCGCTTTAAGCGTGCAACGGCTCGTTCCGGCGTCCTCACCGAGCTTCGTAAGAGAGAACACTACGAAAAGCCGAGTGTAAAGCGCAAGAAGAAGTCCGAAGCAGCCAGAAAGCGCAAGTACAAGTAATTTGTACAGGCGAGAAACACCCGACGGCATTGCCCGTCGGGTATTTTTTTCAAAAAGGGGTGAGATGAGATGAGGATCCTGATTGGGTATGCGTCCAAAACAGGAACGGCAAAAGCGTGCGCCGAGATGCTCTGCGAGGAGCTCAAGGGGCAGGACGTGACCGTGGCGGATCTGGATATTCAGCGCCCCAGCCCCTGTGAATATGACGTGGTGATCCTTGGATCGTCGGTCAGATTCGGACGGGCAAGACAAAGCTTGCGCACCTATCTGCAGGAGCACGGGGCAGCGCTATGCGAGATGCCTCATGCACTCTTTTTGTGCTGCGGATTTGGACATGAATTTGAGCGATACGTTCAAAATATCTTTGATAAGTTACTCCTCGACAGTGCCTTTGCCGCGCTTAACTTTGGCGGACTGCTCAAGCTGGAGCGCGCAAGCGTTGCTGAAAAAATGTTTCTCAGATGGGTGAGAACGCAGATTCGCGAGAGCGAGATCAGCGATGGAGAATATACCCCCACGCTTCCGTCTGTGCTGCCCGAGAACATTTCTATGATGGCAAGCTACACCAGACATGAGTTGGTAAAGATCAAGCAAAAACAGGTGTAATTTGCACAAAAACGGCTTTCAAACACAGACTGAATTTGTATGTTTAATCTTTTTTATAAATCTTGACAAACTGACGGGTTTATGGTATAATTTTTAGGTAGCCAAAAAAGACCCATTAGCTCAGATGGCAGAGCACATGACTTTTAATCATGGTGTCCGGAGTTCGACTCTCCGATGGGTCACCAAAAAAGAACAGGCATCGCAACGCGATGCCTGCTCTTTTTTGTCGCTCACTTATGTGAGTCAGAGCTCCGCAAATTGCTTGCAATTTGCCAAGAACGCGCGGACGAGCCAAACGAGGGCGGCGCACCGTATTTTGCCGCGCGTTTGAGTTCAGACTCTCCGATGAGAGGCATCGCAACGCAATGCCTGCTCTTTTTTGTCGCTCACTTATGTGAGTCAGAGCTCCGCAAATTGCTTGCAATTTGCCAAGAACGCGCGACAGCACCAAACGAACGTGCCGCATCGCACGTCACCGCGCGTTTGAGTTCAGACTCTCCGATGGGGCTCTGCAACCCGTAGCGTTTTGGCATATTCCAAAGCATGTGTTGACATTTTAATCGATTTATGATATACTGTTACACAAAGCAATTTGCAGAGGATATCCTATGCGACAGGAGAACATACCATGAAAGACGTAAGAGGCAATCTTGCCAGGAATATCACCGAACTTCGTCTGAAAAACAATATGACGCAGCTCGAGCTTGCTGAAAAACTGAATTATTCGGACAAGGCGATCTCCAAATGGGAGAGGGGGGAATCTGCGCCCGACATCTCGGTGCTGATTGAACTTGCGGATCTGTTCGGCGTGACGCTGGATGATCTGGTGAGAGCAGAGCGTATCGAGCAGACTGTATCCGAGCCCAAGACGCAGGGGGGAAAATACAACCGACGTGCCATCTCCTACGTCTCGGAAAGCGTAGGCTGGATTGTTGCCATCATCGCCTTTATCATCACCACACTGATCCTTGGTAAGATGTCTTTTCAATGGCTGTACTTTATTTACGCCTTGCCAGTTGTGTTGATCGTGCGGCTGGTTTTCAATTCGATCTGGTTTAATCCCAGGCATAATTATCTGATTATATCCCTTTTGATGTGGTCGGTGCTGTCGGCGATTCAGATCACTTTTTTGTACTGCGGTGTCAATGTTGCTCTCATCTATTTGCTGGGGGTTGCAGGTCAGATCGTGATCGTACTGTGGTCGTTTATCAACAAACCGAAAAACCAATAAAAAGCAAAAAAAACGTCCCGTTTTGCAAGAAACGGGGCGTTTTTTATTGATTCTACTGTCGGTAGAGCAGTGGAGAGGTCACTCTACCGATGCGATTAAAAGGTGTAGACCCCTCTCTCCAAGCGGTCGGTTGACTTTCCTTGATCTCAAACATATAATGGAGCTCAAAGGACAGAACCAAAAAGGAGTAATACGTATGAAAAAGGAGATCCCGATTTTCTTTTCCACCGACGACAACTACATCCCCTATCTTGACGTGGCACTGCGTTCTTTAATCGAGAATGCATCAAGGGATTACGACTACAGGATCATTGTTATGAACACGGGCGTTTCCGAGAAAAGTGCAGAGACGGTGAAGCAGAACGAGCGATCGGGCGTGCGGATTGAGTTTGTGAATATTTCCGAGCAACTCGCGTCGATCAAATCGCGCCTCAAGGACGTGTACCATTTTTCCATTGTTACCTATTACAGAATGTTTATCGCATCGCTCTTTCCACAGTACGATAAGGCGGTGTATCTGGACTGTGATCTCGTGGTGCTTGGGGATATCTCCGAGCTGTATCAAACCGAACTGGGAAATCACATTTTGGGTGCGGCACCTGAGGCGTTCGTGCAGAATACGAGGGAATTCAGACTGTACGCTGAAAAGGCGCTTGGCGTTGACCCCGATACATATGTGAATGCAGGTGTGCTTTTGATGAACCTCGCGGAATACAGAAGGGCGGGGATCGAGGATCAATTCATTCGGCTTATTACCGAGCATGATTTTGACCTACTTGATCCCGATCAGGCATATCTGAATTATCTGTGCGCGGGCAGAATCCATGTCCTTCCGAACGGTTGGAACAAGGAGCCGATGCCCTTGCCATGCGAGGGGCGGGAGAGGATCCTGCATTACGCGCTCTACAAAAAGCCCTGGCAGTATGATGACGTGATGTACGGCGAGTATTTTTGGCAGTATGCCAAGTGTTCTCCGTTCTATGAGGAAATTTGCCACAGAAGGCAAAATTTCAGTGACGCAGACCGTGCCAAGAAGGAAGCGTCGGCGAAAGAAATTCTGGATCATGCGATGCGGATCGTGGATTCCGGAAACACGTTTGTAAAAAAACTTTCACAGGAGGGAACGTATGGAGCGATCATCGCATAAATCAGAGCTGCTCGCACGAATCGAGGAGCTTGAAAAAAAAGAGCTGTGGCACCTGGATGTTGAGGACGACCCCGAGACCTATCCTCTCATGCCTGACAAGGTGGACTATCTGAACGAAAAGCTGTCGAGCAAAATCATGAATAAGATTGCCAATATCGCCGGTGCGCGCTTCTTTGACAACATGATTGCAAACCGTCAGTTGATGATCAAGGAGATCCGCGGGATCGAGAATTTCACCGCCGTCAAGGGAGGAAGATTTGTTACCTGTAACCATTTCAGTGTTTGCGACAATTATGCAGTCTGGGTCGCATTGCGCGATCATATGGACGGGAAAATGCTGTACAAGGTCATTCGGGAAGGGAACTACACCAATCCCCCTAAGCCTTTCGGTCTTTTCATGCGGCATTGCAACACGCTCCCTCTGTCAAGTCAGACCGCGACTATGAAGAAATTTCTGCGCGCGGTGAGCACGCTTTTGGAGAGAGGGGAGACCATCTTGATCTATCCCGAGCAGAGTATGTGGTGGAACTATCGCAAGCCAAAGCCCATGCAGGACGGCGCGTTCTCGCTGGCGGTGCGGAATAGGACTCCCGTCGTGCCCATCTTTATCACCATGGAGGACAGTGACGTGTCGGACGGAGAGGGCTTTTTCGTGCAGGAATACATCATTCATATCCTGCCTGCCATCTATCCCGACGCGAGCCTTTCGGCGGCAGAGGCGAGGGAGAAGATGAAACGGGAAAACTACGAGGCGTGGGTAGGAGTCTACGAGGAGTTTTATCAAAAGCCCCTTGTGTACGGTGAGAGATGAGACTTTATCTATCCATCATCGGAGGCGCGATGGCGTTGATCTCTGCCGTTAATATTGCCGTCGGAATCGCCCCGTGGTATTACGTGATCGCCGCCGTGGTTTGGTGTACCGCGCTCCAGTTTGCACTGGACGGCTTTTGGGCGATTGCCATCAACAAAATGCCAAACAAATGGTTTGGCGTGGAGAATCCTCTCTATCGCGTGAGTGAGTGGGAGCGACAGCTCTATAAAAAAATAAAGGTAAGACGTTGGAAGGATAGGGTCTGGGAGCTTGGCGGTCTTGGGGGATTCAGTAAGAAGGTTCTGCGCGAGCCGGACAACCCCGCGTATATCGAACGTTTCATTATAGAATGTAACAAGGGGGTTCTCACGCACAGGCTCTCCTATCCCATCGGATTTTTGGCCATGCTCACAATCCCGAACGTTTGTGCCTTCACGGTTGCGCTTCCCGTTGCTATTGTCAATTTGTTTTTAAATATCCTGCCGACGTTGGCGCTTCGCTATAATACCCCTATGCTGCAGGCGGCGCTGGAGCGGCTGAAAAGAAGGGAAGGGGCAAGACCGCCCCTCTGACCCTCACCCCAAAGGGGTGTCTCGAATGAAAAACGCATTCGAGACACCCTTTTTTGGTGCTTTTTTCCTTGTCGAAGAGGGGGTGCTGTGAGGAAAATTTCAATTTTATCCTTTTCCAAGAGTAAAGCGTGCAAATTTTTACTTTATTCTCGCAAAAAAAGACAAAAGTATCATAATTAGAGAAGAACAGTGCTTGAAGTCATTTTTGCTATATGATACAATAGCCTCGTACACCAACTTTTCTTTCGTCGAAGTATCGTCTTTTTGCATATCGCGACGGATTGAAATTGTGCAGTTTCAACAAAGGAGGAAACAGAATGAAGAAGAACCTTTTGAAGCGAACATCCCTTTCAAAGCTAATTGCGGTTGTTCTTGCCGTGCTGATTCTGACAACGGCGCTTCCGATGTCGGTGTTTGCGGTGCCTCCGCCATACAATGACGGGACGCTGCTCTTGCAGATGGATTCCTTGTCAAAGGATTCGGTTACCTACAATCCTTACGGAACCATACTGGCGCAAACTTCCGGAAACAAGGTGAAGTTGGGCGGCGAAGACACGACGCAAATCGTGTGTAGCTCCAGCGATGTGTTGGGTGGTATTGGGCTTAACACCGGCCTTCCACTTGGCTGCGATACGGCTTATACCATCGAGTTTTACGCAAAGATGAATCCCAACAATGCCATGAGCTTTTATGCGGGATTCTGCCAGAACCTGAATTATCCCAATTACGGCCCCGATGTGCTCGTTTATGCTGCTGGAAATAAGGTTAGCACGAAGAGCAAGTGGTTTGTAAACGGATATTACAAAGAGGGAGTGAACAACGGAGAACCTGTTGCGTTGGACGGCAACGTTTGGACGGATAGGGCTGATGAGGACGGATTTGTTCGGTTTGTTCTGACCTTTGATGGTCGGTATATGGGGCTTTCCATTGACGGCGTGGATATCGGTGTAAGATATGACCTTACACGAGGTTCGGAGAACCTGGATACCAACGGATCGGGTCTCAAGCAGTTCCCGAAGGTAAATGATTGGACTGTAAAAACGCTTTGCCTCCAGATGGGTTATTGTGAAAAGGGAGCAGGCAGCAGCTATACCAAGCCTGTAAAGGACGATGTGGTTGTTGAGGTTAAGAACATCTCCATCTATTCCGGCGTTATCAACCCCGATGAGGCGCCCGAGGTTCCCGAAGTTCCTACATATAGAGAATACGTGATCTTTGAGGACGAAGCGGGCAAGGAACTGGGCTACCGTGAGATTCTCGAGGGCGGTCTGACGCTTGAAGAGATCCCCGAGCTTGATATTACCAACGTATGGCACTGGTATAACAAGGAGACCGGCGAGAAGGTTGAGTTCCCCTTGACCTTTACCGAGTCAACGACGCTGGTTGCACACCAGGAGTTCTTGACATACGAGGATGGCACCGGCAAGGTCATGGCAACCTATGAGATTCCCTCCGTGGACGGCTTGCCGCTGGAGACCTTCCACGACGTTGGTTTGATCAATGTATGGGATTGGTCTGACAAGGAGACCGGCAAGAAGGTTCAGACTCCTGTGACCTTTACCGAGTCCACGACACTGGTTGCGCACCAAGAGTTCGTGATTTTTGAGGACGCAGAAGGCAAGGTCTTGGAGACTTATGAGATTCCCAAGGACGACGGTCTGACGTTTGGTACCTTCCCGGATCTTGGTTTTACCAACGTTTGGGGTTGGACCAACAAGGGAACCGGCGAGGATGTTTTGGCATCCACAACCTTTACCGAGACGACAATCCTGGTTGTGCACCAGGAGTTCCTGACCTTTGAGAATGGCTCAGGCAAGGTGATGGCGACCTATGAGATCCCCAAGAGCGGCTATACGCTGACTGCTTTCCCGGATCTTGGCATGGTCAACCTTCAGGGTTGGCGCAACAAGGCGACCGGCGAGGAGATTCAGGTTCCCACGACCTTTACCGAGTCCGCGGCGCTGACTGTGCGCCAGACGTTCGACAAGAACGGGCCTCTCTTGCTCCAGCTTTCGGGCTTGGATAAGGATGCCGTCACGTATCAGCGCGAGGGCGTGAATGCGACGCAGAACTATTCCTACGGAGTGACCAAGAGTAACTTGAGTACATACGTTGTCGACAAGAATGGCGCGAGCAAAGGCTGGGGCGGCTACGGTGTCCTGACCGACCTGCCCTTGACCACCGACAGCGTTTATACCGTTGAGTATTATGTCAAGATGAACGGTAATACCGGTATGTACGCAGGATTTACCAATGACCTTAAGAGCCCGAACAAGACTGCGGGTGTTCGAGTCCACATGGACGGAGGCGTCAAGAACTTCTACACAGGCATGGACATTTATATGAGAACGGACGGCAGCAGCGAGTTCGGAACCGGTCTTAAGATGGGTAACCCTTGGAAGAACGGATGCGACGAGGACGGATACGTTCGTTACGTTCTGATCATCAACAAGGGAGTCATTTCCCTGAAGGTCGGTGACGAGGTGGTGCCAATGTCCTGGAACCTCGAGAACGTGAAAAACACCAATGCGGGGGTTAAACTTTCTGATTTTGACACCAAGACCCTTGCATTCTGTGTTGGATTTTCCAGTTACGGCACGTTGGCTAAGCCTGCCAATGGAACCGAGATCCTGGATGTTAAGGATATCTCCATCTACGAGGGTGTGGTATCGAATACCGACGTGATGCCTCAGCTCCAGTACGTAACCTTCGAAAATGAAAATGGCGGCCTTTTGAGAAAGGAGCTCCTTGGCGAAGACGGCAGCGTTTCGATCCAAAGCTTCCCCGAGGCAGGTGCCAAAATGGATGCCCTTTGGCTGGATAAGGCAACCGGAATGGTTGTGCTTCCTCCCTGGGAAGGCGATCCCGCTCTGGTGATCACCGAGCCCATGACCTTCGTGCTTTACGAGAAGGCGCTGAATAGCTCCGACGTGGTGGATATCCAGTATAGCGAGGCGAAGGACGGCACGCAAAGCATCCGCTTTATCGGCGGTGTTTACAATACGAGCTGTGTCGGTGTAGGATTTGAGATTACGGCGCGATACAAGGATGCGGACGGCAAGATCGTTGAGATGTTCTACCGCTTGAGCGGAACGACCGTTTATGACTCGATCAATGCAACCGAAAACGGAACCATGACCAACTGCTTGGCAACCGATCTTGGCGCATTCTACATCTTCGGCGCAGTTTTGGATGGCGTTCCAACCAACATCGGTCAGATCGATTTTGAGGTCAAGAGCTTCAAGATGATCGGCAAGCTTGGACTTCGCATTTGCGGAGAGGCGGTGACGGTATCCTTCAAGAACGGTGTGATCAATCGTGCGCTCGAGCCCTTGGCGTGAAAGGAGAATGGATATGAAACACATGAACGTACGCGCAATTCTTTTGCTGGTGCTCAGTCTTGCGATGATCGTGCTCACTACATCCTGTGGGCTTAAGACCTGGCTGGATGAGAAGGCTCCCTGGGTAGATAAGAGCGACGACACGGATCCCGTCGAGAACAGCGATGACAAAGTCTCCGACGAGGATGACGGCAAGGGCACGTCAGCAACCACAAAGCCCGCAGAACCCCCGGTTCCCGAAGTAGAGTACAAGAGTGAGATGTCTGATGACGATTTCATCAAGGGCTCTTGGGGCGATACCTCTGAAAAATGATACGATCGTATCATTAAATAAAAAAACAAAAAAGGAGAAAAAACATGAAAACCACAAGCAAACTTCTGTGTCTGATCCTGGCAATCATGGTGATGCTTCCGATGATCGCATCCTGTGATTTGTTTGGGAAGAAGAACGACCCCTCCGCAGATGATTCCGGTTCCGGTGACGGCAATGGCACCGCTCAGGTAAGAGACGAGGTCTACAACATGACCGGCCTGGAGGACAAGACCTTCGACGGTGAGCAATTCACTGTTGGCTATTCCTTGGGCGGAAAATCTGCCAGCACATGGGTTCCCAAGCCCATCGCCCCCAAGACCGATGAGATCGCAACCAGCAAGGTTGCAGAGGCAAGCTACAAGCGCGACCAGAAATTTGAGGCTCTGACCGGCGCGCGTCTCATTTACAATGGATACGGCACGAACCCCAACACCTTTGATGGTACAGAGAGTGAGAGTGCAAAGTTCATCGACCTGCATTCGGGCGGTATGCTCAAGGACTATGATCTGCTCATGTTCGGTGGATCCACCCTTGGTAAGCTGGCTCAGGAGAAGGTCCTCATGGATCTGAACGAGTACGATAACCTCATTCACCACGACCAGACCTACTATACCTCTACCCTCAACCAGCAGCTCTCCGTTGGAGGCAAGCAGTTGGCAACCGCAGGCTACTACACCACCGGTAACATCAAGGGTACGCAGGTTACTTGTGTAAACAACACCGCACTGACCGATCAGCACGGTACGGACCTGAAGCAGGAGCTGTACAACCTCGCACTCAACAAGGAGTGGACGTTTGAAAAGCTGTTCACCTACGATGGAGATTTTGCAACCGGTACCGTTTACAACAACGAGAATGACAAGTACACCCTTGTAATTTCCGAGTACGGTTGTGAGAACCTTTTCTATGCATTGGGCGGAACCACCATTGGAAAGAACAGTCAGGACCTCCCCTACGTAACCGTTAACTCCGCTGAGAACCAGGCTCGTCTGGCTGCAATTCGCGACAAGACCAGTTCCAAGTACGTTCACATTCCTGCAGAGAATGGAAGCGCTGCAGAGTTCAACCGTGGCCAGGCGCTCTTCCAGATCGGTATGATTGGTGCATACGGAGCTGCAAGACAGCTGCTTGGTGTTGAGGAGTGCCTGTTGCCCGTTCCCATGGAGACGGCAGGTGGCGAGTACAAGTCCTTCCTTCCCACCTGGAACTCCAACGTTTCCGGTATTCCTGCACAGACTGCAAATCCCGAGAACGCTGCGTACTTCTATGAGCTGTACATGGCGCTCTCCTACAACTACATCTACCCCGCATACTATGAGAACACCATGAAGACCAACTATGCACAGAACGAGACCGAGGCAAAGATCTTTGACATCGTTGCAAAGTCCATCTGCCTGGAGACTGCAGGTCTTTACACTTGGATCAATGAGAAGAATACCGACATTCGTCAAATCGTGAACAACAAGTTTGAAGTAATCTCCACCGTTACCACGCTGGCTGATTCTCTGGATATCAAGATCGACGAATTCCTGCAAAACTACGAAATCGACTAATCCCCTGTGAAGAAAGGAATCATGCTATGAAGAGAACCTTTTTAAGAGTCATAGCGACAGTTCTGTTGATGGGGTGCATGATGGGCGCTTGCTCGTCCTGTGGTCTCCTCGATTCGATCTTCAAAGAGGACCAGGGCGATCCCGGCAGTGTTGTTTCCGACATGGTGATTTTCGAAAACGGCAAGTATAATTGTGAGTTTGTTTACCCCGCTTCGGCTGATTCCTCGGTGGCGGAGCTCAGAAATGAGCTTCGCACCGCCTTTAAGGCGAAGACGGGGATCAATCCCTCCTTCAAGGATGATGGAAAGAGCGACGCAAACGCGGAAGTGTTTGAGCTGCTTTTGGGAAACACCAACCGCCCCGAGAGCATGGCTCCCCAGGGCGTGACGGAGGGAAGCGATTCCTACTATACCGTTGCCGTTGTTGGAAACAAGATCGTGATTAACGGATCCGACAGCTATCAGCTGGGCGTTGCGGTCGAGTACTTCATTGAGACGTATTTGTCGGGCGACGTTGCAGAGAAGCTGGCAGTATCCGCGGATCTTTCCGAGCAGAAGATCCTCAAGGACTTCACCAGAGCGTCCTGGAAGCTGAATGGTATTCCCGCATACGCGGCAGGTGTCAACACTCTGATTGCAAATGCCTATAACAGCGGTACCACCATTACGAATCTCTCTGACGCAAACCGCAATAAGTCTGATGTTACGCTTCAGCGTATTGAAAAGACCACCATGGCAGAGTTCGAGGCGTATCTTGCAAAGCTGGAGAGCTTCGGATTTCAGAAGGAATACGAAAATCTCACGGCTGAGAATCTCTTTTTGACCTACACATCCGAGGATCAGAGAGTTCATGTCTCCTTCAAGCCTGCGATCTCGGAGGTTCAGGTTATTTCCGACCCGAATGGTACCTCTGTTGAAGCGTTTGGTTATTCCTATACTCCTAAGGCGGGAGAGCGCAGCGAGTATTATCTCTACGGTCTTCCCATGACCGATTGCAACGGCAACAATGCCCCCAACTGCGGAACGCTCTCTGTCATCAAGTGCGCTGACAACAGCGTCATTATCATCGATGGCGGTGAGTACGAGGGTGAGGGCGGCACGCAGATGTACGGTGATAAGGTAATGGGAGATTTTGATGCGTTCCTGCATCAGATCACCGGAACCGCAAGCGGAGATAAGGTAAGAGTTTCTGCTTGGTATCTCTCGCACTATCACAGCGACCACACCAGAGGACTTCTTGAGTTCTTCAAGCGCTATTGTGAGAACTATGAGCTTGAAAGAGTGATTGCAAATATTCCGATTGAGAATTGTGGCGGTTCGTCTACTTCCTTTTCCGCTGAAATGACCGGCTGGTCGTACAGAATTCTTGATGGATGGAGCAATCTTATTAAGACCAAGTTCCCCAGCTGCAAGGAGTTGAAGGTGCACTCCGGTCAGAAGATTCAGATCGCTGACGTAAGCCTGGATATTCTTTTCACGCACGAGGATCTCCTTAATTCCATAAATCGCTTCAGCAGCAACGACTCCAACGATACCAGTATCGTAACCCGTTTTGATAACGGACAGATGTCCATGTTCAGCTTGGGTGACGCCGGTCGTACAACCGAAGCGAAATTGCGAAAAATCTATACCGAGTTGTCTCTCAAGAGTGACATCGTTCAGCCAGCGCATCACTTGATCAACAACGTGTTCAAGGTTTATGATGCAATCCAGCCCACGATTGCGCTTGTGCCTCAGTCCTATGAGTGCTCGCAGTCCAAGTCCAAGGTCGGTGAAGAAGGATCTTATATCGAGAGATACAACAAGTTGATCTCCTTTGTTGATGAGGCCAACTGCTACTTTGCAGGAAATGAGACGGTAGGTCTCGCTGTGGTTGACGGACAGATTCAGGTAATCCGCCACGACATCCAAAGAGAGTACAGACAAAACGGATGACGCTTACAAAACAACGATCCTGAAACATGATCGATTGTCGTAGGTGTTGTGCTGCAAAAAACGTTTTAAGAATTATAGCGGCAGTCCGGCGGGGAAGCTCCATGATCGGAGCCTCCCCGCCTTGTTTTCTTGTAGATTCTATACGCGGAAAGGACAAGAAGAACGGAAAAAACATGAAAACTGATATTGTAATTTTCGAAAACGGCAAGTATAATTTTAAGTTTGTTTACCCCGTTTTGGTAGAAGGCGCGGTATCGCTGATCCGAAATGAGCTTCGCAGTGCTTTTGAGAAAAAAACGGGTGTCATTCCTTCCTTTTTGGGAGAAGATAAGAGTTGTGCAAACGCGGAGGTGCTTGAGGTGTTGCTTGGCAAGACCAACCGCCTCGAGAGCGCGACACCGGCAGGCGTGGTTGAGGAAACCGATTCCTATTACACGGTTGCCGTGATCGGAAATAAGATCGTGATCAACGGCTCCGACAACTATCAGCTTGGCGTTGCTGCGAGATCCTTCATTGAGAACTACCTTTCGGGCGATGTTGTGGAAGAGCTGACGGTGCCTGCAGACCTATGTGAGCAGAAGATCCTCAAGGATTTTACCAGGGAGTACTGGAGACTTGGCGGCGTTCCCGCATATCCTGTGGGGAGCAACAAGCTGGTGCCGAATGAATATGAGTGCGGCAGCACCATTTCCAATCGCATTGTCAAAAAACGGAACAAATCCGATGTCAGCCTTCAGCGCATCGACCGAAGCACCGAGGCGGAGTTCGCGGCGTATCTTACGAAGCTGGAGCGTTTTGGATTTGAGAAGGAATACGAAAATCTTACGTCGGAGAACCTCTTCCTGACCTACAAAAAGGATGGAATGAGAGTTCACGTATCCTTCAAGCCCGCCATTGGCGAGGCACAGGTCATCTCTGACCCGAAGGGAATGGCTATTGAGGCGTTTGGCTATTCCTACACCCCTGCGGCAGGTGAGCGCAGTGAATATTACCTTTACGGCATTCCCATGACCGATTGCAAGGCAAATGGTCACCCCAACTGCGGAACGCTCGCGCTGATCAAGTGTGCCGACAACAGTGTGATTATCATTGACGGCGGCGAGTACGAGGGGAACGGCGGCACGCAGATGTACGGTGAGGAGGTCATGGGGGCGTTTGACGCCTTCTTGCATCAGATCACCGGAACTGCCGAAGGAGAGAAGGTAAGAGTTTCGGGCTGGTATGTCACGCACTATCACAGCGACCATACCAGAGGACTTCTTGAGTTCTTCAAGAAATACAATGAAAACTACGAGCTGGAGAGAATTATTGCCAACATTCCGATTCAGGACTGTGGCGGAATTACCAATCAGTTCTCCTTGGAAATGACCAACTGGGTGTACAATATGATCGAGGCGTGGAGTGAACTCCTCAAGACCAGATACCCCAACTGCAAGGAGATCAAGGTGCACGCAGGTCAGAAGATCCGAATCGCTGACGTGAGCCTTGAGGTGCTCTACACGCACGAGGATCTTTTGACTCCCATAGGCTACTTCAACAGCGCTGACTCCAATGATACCAGCACGGTGATCCGTGTGGACAACGGTCAGATGTCTATGATGGTCTTGGGGGACGGCGGGCAGAGAACCGAATCGAGACTCAGAAGGATCTTTACCGAGGCAACCCTCAAGAGCGATGTCGTGATGCCGGCGCATCACCTGGTCTACGACGTGTTTGAAATCTACAAGGAGATCCGCCCCACGTTTGCACTTGTGTCGCAGTCCTATGAGTGCTCGCAGGCAAATTCAAGAATTGAGGGGCAAGGCTCTTATAAAGAGAGATTTGACAAGTTGGTTTCCTTTGTCGGCGACAACTGCTACTTTGCAGGAAACGAGACCGTCGGTCTTGCAGTGATCGACGGGAAGATTCAGGAATGCTACCACGTTGAAGGCGTTGTCGGACGGCAGGTCGGACAAGGCTGAAATATAACAAAAACAAAGAAGAGAAGGGATCTGACATGGTAATTTTTGAGAACGGCAAGTATCATTGTGGGTTCGTTCACCCCGTTTTGGCAGAATCCGCGGTGTCAAAACTCAGAAATGAACTTCGCGACGCCTTTGGAAGGAAAACGGGCGTCATGCCTTCCTTTTTGGGGGAGGACAAGATCGACGCCGATGCGGAAGTCTTTGAGGTGCTTCTGGGAAAGACCAATCGCCCCGAGAGCGCAGCTCCCGAGAGGGTGATAGAGGAATCCGATTCCTATTACACAGTTGCCGTGGTCGGTCGCAAGATCGTGATCAACGGTTCGGACATCTATCAGCTCGGCGTTGCAGTGAGATCCTTCATTGAGAACTATCTTTCGGGTGACGTCACAGAGGTGCTGACCGTGCCGGAGAACCTCTTCGAGCAGAAGATTCTCAAGGGTTTTACCAGAGAGTATTGGAGACTCGAGGGGATCCCAGCATATCCGACGGGTGGCAACAAGCTGATTCCCAACGCATACAGTTGCGGAACTCCTATCACCGGGCTCTCTACCGCAAACCGCAACAAGTCTGACGTTACCCTTCAGCGGATCGACAGGACCACCGAGGCGGAGTTCGCGGCCTATCTTGAAAAGCTGGAGAGATTCGGATTTGAGAAGGAATACGAAAACCTCACGGCCGAGAATCGCTTCCTGACCTACCGAAATGCAGATCAGAGAGTTCACGTTTCCTTCAAGCCCCGCGCGATGGAGGTGCAGGTCATCTCTGACCCGATGGGAATTTCCGTGGAGGAGTTTGGCTATTCCTACACCCCCGCGGCAGGCGAGCGCAGTGAGTATTACCTTTACGGTCTCCCCATGAGCGATGCCAAGGGCAACAATCACCCCAATGCCGGAACGCTTGGTGTCATCAAGTGCGCCGACAATAGCGTGATCGTCATTGATGGCGGTGCTTACGAGGGGGACGGCGGTACGCAGATGTACGGTGAGGAGGTCATGGGGGCGTTTGATGCCTTCCTGCATCAGATCACCAAAACGGCAGACGGAGACAAGGTAAGAGTTTCCTGCTGGTATCTGACGCACTATCACGCGGACCATGTCATGGGCTTTCTCGAGTTCCTCAAGCGATACAACGAGAGCTACGAGCTGGAGAGAGTGGTTGCCAACATTCCGATCCAGAATTGTGGCGGCTCCGCCTATCCTTTTTCCTTGGCAATGACCAACTGGGGGTTCAAGCTGCTTGACGGATGGAGCAATCTCATCAAGACCAGATACCCGAACTGCAAGGAGTTGAAGGTGCACGTAGGTCAGAGGATTCAGATCGCTGACGTGACGCTCGATGTGCTCTACACGCACGAGGATCTTTTAAGCCCCATAGGATGGTTCAACTCCGGCGATTCCAATGATACCAGTACGGCGATCCGTTTTGACAACGGACAGATGTCGATGATCATTCTGGGGGACGCAGGACAGAGAACCGAATCGAAACTGAGAAGAAACTATACGGAGCTAACGCTCAAGAGCGATATCGTGATGCCTGCGCATCACTTGATCTACGACGTATTTGCAATCTACAAGGAGATCCGGCCCACGTTTGCACTCGTGACGCAGTCCTATGAGTGCACGCAGTTGAGCGACAGACTCGAGGGTCAAGGATCTTACAAAGATAGATTTGACAAGCTGGTGAACCTCGTTGCAAGGGACCACTGCTACTTTGCAGGAAACGAGAGTGTCGGGCTTGCAGTGATTGACGGACAGATTCAGAAATGCTACTACGTTGAAGGCGTTGTCGGACGTCAGGTCGGACAAGGTTGAAATGAGTACCTCTGAACAGAAAGGAATCATGTTATGAAAAGAAAACTTTTAAGAATGATCGCGGCGATCCTGCTGGTGAGCCTCATGATCGGGGCTTGCTCGTCCTGTAATCTCTTGGATTCCATATTCAAAGAAGAGAAGGATGATGGGAATGACCTTGAAAAAACCGATTTTGTCATTTTCGAGGGCGGAAAGTATCAGTGTGCATTCGTTTACCCCGCTGAGGCAGGACCCGCTGTGACAGAGCTTCGAAACAAGCTCCGCACTGCCTTCAAGGCAAAGACGGGCCTCAACCCCAACTTCTTGGGGGATGACAAGAGTTCAGCAGATGCAACTGTGTTCGAGGTGCTCCTTGGAGCCACCAACCGCCCCGAGAGCGCAACTCCCGAGGGCGTGACTGTGGGAAGCGATTCCTACTATACCGTTGCGGTTGTTGGGAACAAGATTGTGATCAACGGCTCGGATGACTATCAGCTGGAGACTGCTGTGAAATACTTTATCGAGAATTATCTTTCGGGCGACGCTGCAGAGAAGTTGATCGTGTCTGCAGAGCTCGCTGAAAAGAAGATTCTCAAGGGCTTCACCAGAGTGGATTGGAAGCTGAGCGGTGTTCCTGCGTATTCCCCAGGGGTCAACACCTTGGTCCCGAACTATTATCCTTGCGGTACCACCATCACCGATCTCTCTTCCGCAAATCGGAACAAATCCGACGTTAGCCTCCAACGCGTCAACAAGACCAACATGGAAGAGTTTGAGGCGTATCTTGCAAAGCTGGAGAGCTTCGGATTTGAGAAGGAATACGAAAATCTTACGGTTGAAAACCTCTTCCTGACCTACAAGAATGCAGAGCGGAGAGTTCACGTTTCCTTCAAGCCTGCAGCCAGTGAGGTACAGATCATCTCTGACCCCAAGGGCATCTCCGTTGATGAGTTTGGTTATTCCTACACCCCCGCGGCTGGCGAGCGCAGTGAGTATTATCTCTACGGTCTTCCCATGACCGATGGTAAGAATAACGGGCATCCTAATTGCGGAGCGCTCAGTATCATCAAGTGCGCTGACAACAGCGTGATCATCATTGATGGCGGTGCTTATGAAGGAGACGGCGGCACGCAGATGTACGGTGATGAGGTCATGGAAGCATTTGATGCCTTCCTGCATCAAATCACCGGAACTCCCGACGGAGAAAAGGTAAGAGTTTCTTGCTGGTATCTGACGCACTATCATGCTGACCACGTCATGGGATTCTTCGAGTTCCTCAAGAAATACAACGAGAACTACGAGTTGGAGCGAGTGCTTGCCAATATTCCGATCGAAAATTGCGGTGGCTCCTCCTATCCCTTCTCCACAGAAGTGACCTCCTGGTCGTACAAACTTTTAGATGATTGGAGCAATCTCATCAAGACCAAGTACCCGAACTGCAAGGAGATCAAGGCGCACGCAGGTCAGAAGATTCAGATTGCTGACGTGAGTCTTGAAGTGCTTTACACGCATGAGGAGCTTTTGACTTCCACCACAAGTCGCTTCAGTAGCGGTGACTCCAACGATACCAGTACGGTGGTCCGTTTTGATAACGGACAGATGTCTATGATCATCCTGGGCGACGCGTGTCAGCCGACCCAAACGAGATTGAGAAAAGTATACACCGAGTTAACGCTCAAGAGTGATATCATAATGCCCGCGCATCACTTGATCTACGACATATTTGCGATCTTTGAGGAGATCCAACCCACATATGCGTTCGTGACGCAGGCAACTGAAATCATGCAGTCCAGCTCCACGCTTCCCGGCCAAGGATCTTATAAAGACAGATATAACAAGCTGGTGGAACGTGTTGCGAGAGAAAACTGCTATTTTGCAGGAAACGAGAGCGTTGGCTTTGCCGTTGTTGACGGAGAGATTCAGAGAATCTACTACGAAGAAGGCGTTGTCGGAAGACAAGAAGGAAAAGGCAAACACCAACCAATAAAACCAAAACCCGCCCCGATTTTCATCGGGGCCAGTTTTGGTAATACAAAAAAGGCAGGTCGGAAAATCCGACCTGCCTGAATGTTTTTTATCAAATACCGTTTACGATATTGGTGGGGGCACCGTTCAGCCAAGCCTCGACGTTGTCAATCGAGTAGTTGATCAAACGGCGGCGGCAGTCCAGAGCCGCCCAGCTGATGTGAGGCGTGATGTAGCAGTTGGGAGCTGTGAGCAGAGGACAGTCGGGCTTGGGGGGTTCAACCTCCAGCGCGTCCAGTCCTGCAGCATAGAGCTTGCCGCTCTTCAGCGCATCTGCAAGAGCCTGCTCGTCAACCAAAGCACCACGGCTGTTGTTGATGAGGATTGCTCCGTCCTTCATCTTCGCGATCGCCTCGCGGTTGATCATGTGTCTGGTCTCTTCAAAGAGAGGGCAGTGCAGGGAGATGACATCAGACTGTGCGAGCAGCGTGTCAAGATCCACGTACTCAACGCCTGCAGCGATCATTTCCTCGCTCTGGAAGGCGTCAACGGCGATGACCTTCATGCCAAATGCCAAGCCGGCTCTGGCAACGGTCTTACCGATGCGTCCAAGTCCTACGATACCCATCGTCTTGTTCTCCAGCTCGATGGAGGGGTAATCCCAGAAGCACCAGTCACCCTCAGACTCGCGTCTGCCCTTGCGAACCTCGCCGTCGTGGTAGCCCACGCGGTCGGTGATCTCCAGCAGCAGCGCAACTGCGTGCTGACCGATCGCCTCGGTTCCGTAGGAGGGAACGTTTGCAACGGGAATGCCTCTTTCCTTTGCAGCCTGCACGTCCACCGTGTTGTAACCGGTTGCGATTACAGAGATGAAGCGCAGGTTGGGGCAAGCCTCGATGACCTCACGGGTCAGAGGGCTCTTGTTGAGCAGAACGATCTCGGCGTCGCCGATGGTTTCAGCCAGCTTGTCAATGGGGGTACGGGAATGAACCGTAGCCTCTCCAAGCTCGCTCAGTCTGCTCCAATCGATCTCGCCCGGGTTTTCACGCGGGTGATCCAATACAACAATTTTCATAGGTTTATACCTCACTTCAGAGCAGCAACAGCGCTCATGATCTCATTGTAGCCGCGGAGCAGGAAATCCTTGTCCGTAGCGGTCCAAAGCACGTTTGCGCCCATGTCGCGGAACATCTTTGCCTTTTCCTCGTTGTCGCAGAAGATTCCGACAGACTTGCCATAGCTGTTGGCAATATCGAACACTTTCTGAATAGACTCCATCATGATGGGGCTGGTGATGTTCTGGGGAGTGCCAACCATGGAGGACATATCGTACGGGCCAATGATGATGGCGTCGATGTACTCTCCGTACTCCTCAAGCATAGCGGGAAGATTCTCGATGCCGCGAGGAGACTCGATCTGAGGAAGGAGGAAGCGGGTCTTTGCAAAATCTGCAAACTTCTCGCCGGGGCGGAACTGTCCGTGACCGCCCATACCCTTTCTTCCCACAGGGGGGAAGAGCAGGGAATCAACGGCAACGCGGAGCTGCTCCAGGGTCTCGGTACGGGGAATCATAATTCCGTCAGCGCCCATGTCGATGAGCTTTGCAGCCAGGAAGTACTCGCTGTCCTGCGCGCGAACGAACGAAGGAAGGCCCATCAGTCTGCAGATCTGCAGGCAGGGAATGACGTTCTGCGCATCAAACACACCGTGCTCTGCGTCAAACAACACGAAGTCGAGATCCGGAATGTTCATTTTCTCCAGGATCAGGGTATTGTTGAGCATGGACATCGTCGTGCCAATGATTTTATCGCGGTTTTTGAATTTTTCTTTCAGTGCAACGTATCTGTCCACGAGTTTTGCCTCCGTTTATCAGCCGTTCATGAGGAGTTCCATTACGTACATCTCGAGAGCCTCGTAGTCGCGCTCCTCAATGCACTTCTTCTGGAAGTCGTAGTCAAACTTCTCAGCCTTCTTCTCCAGCATCTTTGCGATCTTCAGGCTGTTCTCAAGGTGACGGTAGCTGCCTTCCTGACGCTCGGTACGCATAGCCTTAACGTCCAGACCGATGTACTCGCCGTTTGCGCCGAAGTTGTTCTCCATGAGAACCTTGATCTGGTTGAATGCGGTACGGAGGTTCTCAACACCAAAGCTCTTGTCCTGGTCGAACTTCATGCCGTTCTGGTCGTTGAGGTGAACGCCCCAGAGCTTGCCCATTGCGAGAGCAAAGCCGATCTCGTTTGCGGGGTCAAGGCCTGCGAGCATAGCGTGTGCAGACTCAAGCAGTCCGCCTACACGGGAAGGATCGATGGTAGCCGCGGAAACTGCCATAGCGTGACCCATGGTGGGGCATGCGCTGCGGTCAACAGGCTCGTTGGGCTTGGTCTCGATCATGATCTTGATGTTCTTGTCATAAGACAGCATCTGGTTGAGGGCGTCGATCAGCTTCTTGGTGGACTCAACGGGGCTCTTGCTCTCAAAGCAGATGGTACCCTCACGAGCGAGCCAAAGAACAACCTTGTCACATCCCAGAGCGTTTGCGATATCGATGGAGCGGAATGCTCTCCACATAGCGAAGTCGCGGTCCTCCTTGCTGTTGGAGGTGAATCCACCGTCGGTCGTGTGGGGATCCATCCACAGACGGGGAGCTACGAACTCTGCCTTCAGATCGTACTTGTCGAGCAGTGCGCGAACCTTCTTAGCCTCAGCGATGATCTCTTCCTCGGTCATGTTGTTCATGTTCGGAACTGCATCGTCATCGTGGAACTGGATTGCATCAAAGCCCATTTCCTTGAAGGTCTTGATCTTTTCCTCAAAGGAAATGCTGTCTCTGGTTGCGGGACCGTAAGCGTCTGCTCCCTCGTGAACGTTCCAAGGGCCTACCGAAAACTTAAATCTGCTCATGTTTTTATACTCCTTAAAAGTAAAATATTTTTTTCATCAGTTTGCTGATATATAAACGCCTCATCGTATGGATGAGAATGTTTCAAATGTATTGTGGGCGATCAGATCTTGACCGCGATGTGCTCCTCGGAGGAGCGGTATGCTGCTTCCACGACCTTCTGAACGTGGAGCGCGTCCCAAGCGGGAACCTCAAGAGGTGTGCCGTTGAGAATGGAGTCGCTGAAGCTTTCCACCTCACGGGTGTAGAGGTTGCCAAAGTCGCCTTCCAGCTCGGTGCCCTGCTCGTCCGCGTGGTCCTGGGTCGCGTTGTACTCGCTGACCGATTCCAGGAATACGCCGCTGAGCTTTCCGCCGTCGTTCTGGCCGATGATGGTGTCACCCATCAGTCTTCCGCGTGTTCCGAAGAACTCCAGACGCCAACGAGCGACCTCGTCGGGGATGTTGAAGTTGGTCTGAACCACGCACTGAATGTTGCCGTCCAGCTTGAGCAGAACGGTAGAGGAGTCCTCAACGGTGTAGTCAAACACAGCGGTGTCATTGAATGCAACCGCCTCGTTGACACGCTTGCCGGTGATGTACTCCATGAGGTCGATGCAGTGCACTCCCATGTCCATCAGAGGACCGCCGCCCGAGTGCTTCTTGTCCAAACGCCAGTTGCCTGCTGCAGGGGGAAGCCAAAGGGTGAACTGGGAGTAGCCGTTAACGACCTGTCCGATCTTACCCTCCTCAACCGCCTTCTTCATGTTCTGAACGTGTGCACCAAAGCGCATCATGAAGCCTGCGGCAACCATCACGCCCTTGTCGGCACAGTAGGTCAGAACCTCCTCTGCCTCAGCCGCGTTCATTGCGATGGGCTTCTCGAGGAGAATGTGCTTGCCGTGGTCGGCAGCCATCTTTGCCTGGCTTGCGTGGAAAACCACGGGGGACGCAATATAGACTGCGTCAACGTCGGGGAGGCTGACAAGCTCCTCAGCGCTGGTGCAAGCGTATTTTGCGTTGTACTTCTGACGCAGCTGCTCGGACAGTTCTGCATTGATCTCCATGACCGCAACGATTTCGGCATTCTTTGCCAAAACCATACCGGGCATAGTGCGTCTGTCAGCGATTCCGCCTGCGCCAATGATTCCAAAACGTACTTTTTTCACGATATACCCTCCTTTGTTGCCTCCGAGCCCGAGAAAGTCGGTGCCGAACGGCAACAGAATTATATACTTATACATCTACATTTTAACAGATTCCCATATGTTTGTCAATAGATAAATGATGATTTTGAAACAATTCAGCTCTCTTTTGTGGGACTTTTTGAAACTTTTTGGGCATCTGACTGACAGGCTGCTCCGATGGAGTGAGAAAGACAAAACGAGCCATCCATGTGGACGGCTCGTTTTATGAATTGTATGGAATTTAAAGAATAAAGGTTGCAGCTGTATGCGCCTCCATGGTGGTCTTGGTGCAAATGCCGTTGTGTCGGACGATCACAGGGAGATTCTCGTTTCCAATGTTGGCAACAAACAGCACCAGCTCGCCGCAGGGGTTCTTGAATCCGCAAACCTGAAGCTCCTCGCAGTACTTGGAGGTTGCGATTCTCTTGGCGCCGCGCTTGACAAACTTGGAGAAGTGGCCGACGTAGTAGTAGATGGGAGTGAAGATCAATTCGCCCTTGTTCTTGTCGTAGATGATGGGGGCAAAGCAGCCGATGGACTTATCCTCGTAGCTGGGGCCCTCTGCAGGCTCGTTGGCAGTTCTGTTGTGGTAGGGACCTCCGTTTTCGTCCAGGAGCAGATTCCAGTCGCAGAAGCCACCCGTGAAGTTTGCAAAGTCGCCGCAGATCTCTCTTGCGTATTTCTCTGCAAGGTCGGTTGCACTTTCCATCGGTCCCATCACGCCGCAGATCTCGGAGCTGATCATGGGCTTGTTGAACTTCTCGTGAACCAGGCGCATGGTGTCAAAGTGGTCGCCCGAGTACCAGTGGTGCGCAATACCCCAAACGCGCTTTTCAACCGATTCAGAGGTAAAGGTCTGCTTTGCTCTGTCGTAGGTTCTTTCCTTGTTGTGGTCCCAGATCAGGAGCTTGATGTCGCCGAGTCCCTCCTCGTCCAGCACGGGCGCGAGAGCCTGTTCGATGAAGTCGCGCTCATCCTCTGCGGAGTAGTAGCAGCTTTCCCAAGTCTGGATTGCGATGGGCTCGTTCTGAACCGTGATCGCAGAGATCTTGATTCCCTCAGCGGCGTACGCCTTGATGAACTTGGCGTAGCATCTTGCCCAAAGACGACGATACTCTTTCTTGAGAGAGCCGCCGAGAACCTCGTTGTTGTTGGTCTTCATAAAGGCGGGAGGGCTCCAGGGAGATGCAAAGAGCATCAAATCCTCTCCGGTGTATTTGAGAGCGTCCTTGATAAAGGGAATGATGTATTTGCGGTCGCGCTCAATGGAGAAGTTTTCAAGATTATCGTCTCCTTCTACTACATTGGAGTAGATGTTCAGAGAGAAGTCACAGGAGCCGATGTGGCATCTGCCGAAGTTGTAGGCGATGCCCTTCTCGCGGTCGAAGTAAGCCTCCATGAACTGCTTCTTCTGCGCATCGGTGAGCAGGGAATAGTTGTAGGCAGCTGCCTCAGTAAATGCGCCGCCAAAGCCGATGACGTCCTGGTATTCAAATTCGTCAAAGACGTTTACCACGCAGAGCTCTGTGCTCTCGGGGGCGTTGCCGCGCTCAAGGGTGTGCTCCTGGAAGTAGGTGCCCTGCAGGGGCATGGATTTGATCATTTTCATAGTATCGTTATTCCTTTCGGTTGCGGTAGTATCGGGTCAGGTTTTGAGGAAGTTTGCGAGTGTCTCGCGCAAAAAGCGGTGCCAGCATTCGGGATCGACGAAGGGATTGCCCCCCTCTGTCGCCTGCTTTGCCAGCTTTTCCTCCATGCGGTTGCAGTTGATGTGGTTTCCGAGGTGAATATCCACGTGCTCCTCGTCGGCTCTCTTGAGCGATCTTACGAAATCGTCGCGCAGGGAGTGGGGGAGTCCGTAGCGATCCAGGAAGGGAATGTTGAGGGAATTGAATCCCGCGCCGCCGAACATCGCACAGCGTTTCATGCCCATGTCTCCGTCAATGGAGAAGAAGATGGACATCGCGCCCTCGGTGTGTCCGGGACACTCCAAAAAGGAAAACTCAATGCCGCCGATGGTCAGCTTGTCTCCGTCGCGAACCAGGACGTCGGGAGTGAACTGCTCGTCATAGTAGAAGCCCAATTCACGTGCCCAGGTCAGGTCACGCTTGCCCGTTGCATAGTCCACGTCTTTTTCTCCAAGATAGGTCTTGGGATGATAAAGCTCAATCAGGGCTCTCGTTGCGCCCAGATGGTCGTAGTGGCCGTGAGAGTGCAGGATGTGACGGATATTGGCGGGGTCAAAGCCCAGCGCGCGAATGTTTTCCAGCAAAAGATAGAGCGTTTGAGGGTATCCCGAGTCAATCAGGATCAGCCCGTCCTCGCTGTTGATCAGATGCGTGGAGCCGTGCCGCGAGCCGACAAAATAAAGGTTACCGTAGATGTGGTGCGGCTTGATATAATGCTCCCATGGTTTCATGGCGGAGCTCCTTTCGTGTGCATTTTTGCGGTTCAAGGACCGTTTGGCGCCCCACACCTCGGGGGTGCCCATTCATGTACATTATACTGGAAATTTTTCTTATTGTCAAGCAAATCTTATAGTTTTGTGCAACATTTCACCTTGGCAAAAGGGAGAGTGCGAAAAAAATTTTGAAAGCTGCCGATCTTTGGACTTTGGCTTGACAACGAAAGGAAAAGATGATACAATAAAGTAAAGACAAAGGAAGGGGGAAGAAGGATGAAAAGACTGTTTTTGATGCTTGTAATGGCGCTAATTCTCACCCTGTCTTCCTGCGTGTATGGGGGCGGTGGGGAGGAGCCGGATATGGGGAACATCCCCGACGCTGACACGTCCGAGCCCGAAACCACGACAGCACCCTTGCCCGAGATCCCGAACGAGGGAGAGGACGGCTATTCCAAGCGCTATTGAATTCGATTATCGGCGCCGTCAGGGCTTGTCAAACGAAAATCCGATAAAAAGTGATAAAGTTATTGACAAGTTTCGGTCGGCGTGCTATAATATAGTATCTTAGTTTTACGGAGGACATCACAATGAAGCATATTGAAACCATTGAGACTCGTAACCTGTGCGACAGCGCAAAGAACGGCGGATGCGGCGAGTGCCAGACTTCCTGCCAGTCTGCTTGCAAGACCAGCTGCGGTATCGCAAACCAGGAGTGCGAAAACAAGTAATCAAACGCGGATTGCTTGTGGTGGAGGGGGAAACTTCTTTTGAGGTTTCCCCTTTTCCATGTGTTACGGATCATTTTCAAAGGAGACAAGGTTTTTATTATGATACATCAGTACAAATTGGGCGGATATAACATTGTTCTTGACAGCTGCTCGGGATCGGTTCATTCGGTAGATGCGGTCGCGTATGACATTATTGAGATGTTTGAGCGTGCCGATCGCGAGACGGTAATCGCCGACGTGTACAATAAGTACGCCCATCTGCCCGAGGTGACCGAGGAAGAGGTGGCGGAATGCTACGATCAGATCCTTTCTTTGCGTGAGGCGGGTAAGCTGTGGGCGCCCGACACCTTCGAGCCTATGGCGGGCAAGCTCAAGGAAAAGACTTCGGGCGTGGTGAAGGCACTCTGCCTGCATATCGCACACACCTGCAATCTCAACTGTTCCTATTGCTTTGCCAGCCAAGGCAAATATCACGGTGACCGTGCGGTGATGAGCTTTGAGGTGGGCAAGCGCGCTCTGGATTTTTTGATCGAAAACTCGGGCAGCCGCCGCAACCTTGAGGTAGACTTCTTTGGCGGTGAGCCCTTGATGAACTTTGACGTGGTTAAGCAGCTGGTGGCGTATGCCAGAAGCGTGGAGAAGGAGAAGGGGAAGAATTTCCGCTTCACTCTTACCACCAACGGTCTGCTCATTGACGATGACGTGATTGATTTTGCCAACCGCGAGATGAGCAACGTGGTGCTCAGTCTGGACGGTCGCCAAGAGATTCACGACCGCTTCCGTGTGGACTATGCGGGCAAGGGAAGCTGGGAGCGCATCGTTCCCAAGTTCCAGAAGCTCGTGGAGGCAAGAGGGGGCAAGAATTATTACATGAGAGGCACCTTCACCCACGCGAACCCCGATTTTCTCGAGGACATCCGTCAGATGCTCGACCTGGGATTTACCGAGCTGAGCATGGAGCCTGTGGTTTGCGCTGAGGGAGATCCTTCGGAGCTGACGCAGGAGGATCTTCCCATCGTGCTCGATCAGTACGAGAAGCTGGCGGAGCTGATGCTGGAGAGAGACCGCGAGGGAAGGCCCTTTACCTTCTATCACTATATGATTGACCTCACGGGAGGTCCTTGCATCTACAAGCGCATCTCGGGATGCGGCTCGGGAACCGAATATATGGCGGTTACTCCCTGGGGAGATCTCTATCCCTGCCACCAGTTCGTGGGGGAGGAAGCCTTCCGTTTGGGAGATATCTGGACGGGTGTGACCAACAAGGAAAAGCAGTGTGAGTTTGCTGCTTGCAACGTTTACGCGCGCCCCGAGTGCCGTGATTGCTGGGCGAAGCTCTACTGCTCGGGCGGATGCGCCGCAAACGCATATCACTCCACGGGATCGGTCACAGGTGTTTATCGCTATGGCTGTGAATTGTTCCGCAAGCGCATGGAGTGCGCCATCATGGTGGCGGTTGCCCGTCAGCTTTCGGGAAAGAAATGATGAAAACTCCCATCTGTGATTTTGTCAGACGCTATGCCGACTCGGACGTGCTCCGATTGCATATGCCGGGACACAAGGGAGCGGAAAGACAAGGGTGCGAGCCCTTTGATCTGACCGAGGTGACGGGGGCGGATAGCCTCTTTGACGCCGATGGGATCATTCACGAGAGCGAGAAAAACGCATCCGCACTCTTTGGCTGCGAAACCTTTTATTCAACGGAGGGATCCTCTCTCTGCATTCGCGCCATGCTCCTTCTGTTGCGCCAATACGCAAAGGAGATGGGACGCGAGCCCTTGATCCTTGCGGGAAGAAACGCTCATAAGACCTTTCTTTCGGGAGTATCTCTCCTGGATCTGGATGTGGAATGGATCTATGGGGAGGGGGATTCCTACCTCACCTGTGATATCCGCGCCGATAGGCTGGAGGAAAGACTTTTGTCCATGAAAGAGCCTCCGGTGGCGGTGTATCTGACCGCCCCCGATTATCTTGGAAATGACATCGATTGGGCGGCAATTTCAGCGGTATGCCACCGCCACGGGGTGCTCCTTGCGGCAGATTGCGCGCACGGCGCCTATCTGCGCTTTTTGGAGACCTCGCGCTATCCTACCGATCACGGTGCCGATCTGTGCTGCTCCTCGGCGCACAAGACCCTGCCCGTTTTGACGGGGGGCGCCTATCTGCACGTTGCACCGAGCGCACCCGCCTGCTTTGCGGAGCGTGCAAAGGACTCCATGGCGGTGTTTGGCTCCACCAGCCCATCCTATCTCATCCTGCAGTCGTTGGACGGCGCAAATGCGATCCTCTCGGGCACATATCCAAAGGATTTAGCGGCGTTTGCAGAGCAGGTCGCGCATCTGCGCGCAGAGGTAGAGAAGTTGGGCTACGTGTTCGTCGGAAACGAGCCTATGAAATTAACCATCAGAAGTAAGGAATACGGATATCTCGGCGCTGACTACGCGGCGCTTTTGCGTAAGAGCGGCATTGAGTGCGAGTTTGCCGATCCCGATTTCGTGGTGCTGATGCTGACCCCCGACGTAGGGAACGCAGGTGTTGCTCGTCTGTGGAATGCGATGCAAGCGATCCCAAGACGAGCAGTCATCGCCGATGCACCTCCGCAGGTCAAGCCCTGTGAGCGCGTTATGTCTCCAAGGGATGCCTTGCTTGCCCCCTCCGAGCTTTTGGAGATCGAGCGGTGCGAGGGAAGAATTCTTGCCTCGGCATCGGTAGGATGTCCCCCTGCCGTGCCCATCGCGGTATGCGGAGAGCGGTTGGATAGGGATGCGATCCGCGCCTTTTCTTATTACGGAATCAAGCGGATCAGAGTTGTAAAATAACGGAGGAGATGTCAGATGCTTAAGCGATTTTTGTCATACTACAAGCCGCATAAAAAGATCTTTATCCTGGATATGCTGGCGTCTTTGCTCGTGTCGCTCGTTGGTGTGGTTTATCCCATTGTGACCAGAAGAATGCTCAACGATCTGATCCCCAACCGCGAGTATCGTGCGGTGGTGGGATTCGGGCTTCTTCTTTTGGGGCTGTATTTTGTCCGAATGATGCTCAATTATTTCATTCAATATAAGGGACACGTCATGGGCGTGCGGATGCAGGCGCAGATGCGCTCCGAGCTGTTCGCGCACCTCGAAAAGCTGCCGTTCTCCTTCTTTGACAACCACGAGACGGGAAAGGTGATGACGCGCATGACCAACGACCTCTTTGAGGTCAGCGAGCTGGCGCATCATGGTCCCGAGAATCTTATCATTTCCACCCTTTCGGTAGTGGTATCCTTTACGTATCTTGCCAGCATCAACATCTGGCTCACCCTGATCATTTTCTGTTGTGTGCCCTTTTTGCTGGTGATTTCTTTTTCCCTTCGTAAGAGGATGAAGCGTGCCTTCCAAAAGAGCCGAGAGGCGGTTGCGCTCATCAATTCTTCAGTCGAGAGCAGTATCTCGGGCATTCGTGTGACCAAGGCGTTTAACAATGCCGATCGAGAGCAGGAAAAGTTTGAGGTCGGAAACCGAGAATTTGTGCAGTCGAGAGGGGAAGCCTTCCGCGCGATGGGAAAGTTCCATTCGGGAACGTCCTTTATCACCGACGTATTCAACGTGGTGGTGCTGATCGCGGGCGGACTCTTTCTCTACAATGGCAAGATCCTTTTGGGGGATTATTCTGCCTTTGTGGTTTCGGTTGGACTGTTCATCACCCCGGTGACTACGCTCATCAATTTTATGGAGCAGTATCAGAACGGTGTGACGGGCTTTGAGCGTTTTTTGGAGATCATGGATGCGGTTCCCGAAGCAGATGCAGAGGGAGCGGTCGATCTCGGCGTTGCCGAGGGCAAGATCGAGCTGCGCGACGTGGTGTGCGCTTATGACGGTCAGCATGACGTTTTGCGCGGTGTCAGCCTTTCGATTGAGAAGGGCAAGACCTTTGCACTGGTTGGGCCTTCCGGCGGAGGCAAGACCACCGTTTGTCATTTGATTCCTCGCTTTTATTCCCTGACGTCGGGATCAATTCTCATCGACGGCAAGGATATTCGCAACCTCACAGCGGAATCGGTGCGGCGCAACATCGGCATCGTTCAGCAGGATGTCTACCTCTTTAACGCGAGCATTCGGGACAACATTCTCTACGGCAAGCCCGATGCGACCGAGGAGGAAGTGATTGAGGCGGCAAAGCGCGCCAACATTCACGATTATGTGATGACTCTGGAGAAGGGATATGACACGCAGATCGGTGAGAGAGGCGTCAAGCTCTCGGGCGGACAGAAGCAGAGGCTGAGTATCGCAAGAGTATTCCTCAAGAATCCCCCCATTCTGATTCTGGACGAGGCGACGAGTGCACTCGACAATACCACCGAGATCCTCATTCAGCAGGCGCTGGACGAGCTCTGCCAGGGTAGAACCACCATCGTGGTGGCGCATCGGCTTTCCACCATCAAGAACGCCGACGAGATCGCAGTCATTGCGGGCGGTGAGATCACCGAGCAGGGAACGCACGAGGAGCTTTTGGAACAAAACGGAACCTACGCAGAGCTTTACCGCCTGCAGTTCCGAGGACTGGAATAAAACAGAACGGCACAAGCCTGGCTTGTGCCGTTCTGTTCTTTAATGCTTGCGACGGGAATCCTGCCGCGCGTTCTTTTTTTGTGAGGGCGCCGATTTCTTTTGCGGCTTTGCGCTTGCTGCACGGTTGCCCGGCTTGCCCTTTCCACTCGATTTGGATTTTGTTGCGGAGGGTCTGCCCTGCGGCGCGTTTCCGCGGCGCTTTGCGCCGTCCTTCGCTTTTGTGTCCTGCGCGTGTCGGGGATCGGGACGGATCAGACATTCCTTGCCGTATCCGATCAGATCCTCACGTCCTGCTTTTTTGAGCGCCTCGCGCACGAGATCTGCGTTCTGCGGACGGTTGTACTGCAGCAGTGCGCGTTGCAGCTGCTTCTCATGATAATCGGTCGCCACGTAAACGGGCTTCATGTTGAGGGGATTGATGCCGGTGTAATACATCACTGTGGATGCCGTTCCGGGGGTGGGGTAGTAGTCCTGCACCTGCTCGGGGGCGTATCCGTTTTCTTTCAGACAGAGCGCCAGCTCAATGGCATCATCCAATGTAGAGCCCGGATGGCTGGACATGAGATAGGGAACGAGATATTGCTCCTTGCCCATCTCCTTGGTGATCTCAAAGAAGCGGCGGCGGAAGCGACTGTAGACGTCAAAGGAGGGCTTGCCCATGCAGGAAAGCACCCCGTCCGAGCAATGCTCGGGGGCTACCTTGAGCTGACCGCTAACGTTGTCCCGTACCAGCTTTTTGAAAAAGTCCTCGTTCTGATCGAGCAGTAGATAATCAAAGCGGATTCCGCTTCGGATAAACACCTTTTTGACCTTTGGGAGAGCTTCAATTTCTTCAATCAGCCGCTGATACTCGCGGTGATCGACCTTGAGGTTTTTGCAAGGGGTGGGAGCAAGGCACTTGCGGTTTGCGCATACCCCGTCCTTCAGCTGTTTGTCGCAGGCGGGATAGCGGAAATTGGCAGTGGGGCCCCCTACGTCGTGAATATAGCCCTTAAAGCCGGGAAGCTGCGTGATCTTGCGCGCTTCCTCCACCACACTTTGAATGCTTCTTGAGCGCACCGTCCGACCTTGATGGAAGGCCAGGGCGCAGAAGTTGCAGCCGCCAAAGCATCCGCGGTTGTGGGTAACCGAGAATTGCACCTCCTCGATACCGGGCACGCCGCCCATCGGCTCATAGGATGGGTGATAAGCGCGCTGGTAGGGGAGTGCATATACTTTGTCGAGTTCCTCACGTTCCAGCGGTGGCATGGGGGGATTTTGCACCAGGAGCTTGTTGTCATACCGCTCGCAGATGGCACGGCCGTTGAGCGCGTCCTGATTTTTGTATTGGATCCCAAATGCCTCTGCGTATTTGCGTTTGTCGGTTTTGAGTTCGTTGTAGTCAAAGGTAGCCGCCACGTCGTAGTGGATCTTGTCCGCGGGATCGCAGAGGTAAACGGTGCCACGCACGTCGCGGATCTTTTTGATCGGCACACCGCGATCCAAGAGCTCGGCGATACGAAGGAGAATGTTCTCTCCCATGCCGTAGGTCAACAGATCGGCACGGCTGTCCACCAAAACGGAACGGCGCACCTTGTCATCCCAGTAATCGTAATGCGCGAAGCGGCGCAGCGATGCCTCCAGTCCTCCGAGGATTACCGGCACGTCACCGTATGCCTCGCGGATGCGGTTGGTATACACGATCGCCGCGCGGTCGGGACGGTTTCCCATCCTTCCTCCCGGCGAATAATAGTCAAAGGATCGTTTTTTCTTGGCGGCGGTATAATGCGCCACCATGCTGTCGATGTTTCCCGACGTGACGAGAAATCCCAGCCTCGGCCGTCCAAACTCGCGAAAGGCGTCGCAGGAGCGGTAATCGGGCTGAGAGAGAATGGCAACGCGGTAGCCCGCGTGCTCCAAAACTCTTGAGATGATGGACACGCCAAAAGAGGGATGATCCACGTAGGCATCACCCGTGACGTAAACGAAGTCGGGGCGGTCCCAGCCTCGCGCTTCCATGTCTTGTCGGTTGATCGGTAAGAATAAGTTGTCCGATTGATTGATGGCATTCATTCTGTTTCACCGTTTTCAGATGTATTTTGGGACTCCTCGTCCTGCGCGTATGCGGAAATTCCCTGCATTTTCTTCACAGGCTTAAAGCCGTCGATTTCCCCGCGCTGCATGGCGCCGAAGATGCGGTAACGCAGTCCGCGGTTTTCGCGGTCGAGCTTTGCAAGGAGCTGCTTCATCTCCTCGCGCTGGGTGTTTCCGTCGGCAGGGCATGGAGATTTGATGACGGGCAGATTTACCTTGCTCGCAAAATAACGCACATCCTTTTCGGGAAGGTAGATCAAGGGGCGGATCAAGCGCAGATCGGTGCGGGACAAATAGGACACGGGGGAGAAACAACCGATGCGTCCCTCAAAAAAGAGGTTGAGCATGAAGGTTTCGATCGCATCGTCAAAATGGTGCCCCAGTGCCACCACGTTGCAGCCGAGATCCTTGGCTGCGTTGTGAAGCGCTCCACGTCTCATTTTTGCGCAGAGCGAGCAAGGAGAAGATTCCTTGCGAATGTCAAAGATAATCTTTGAGATCTGGGTGGGGACGACGGTATAGGGAACGTCCAGCTCCTCGCAGAGCTCTCGGATGGGGTCAAAGTCCATTCCTCCCTCAAATCCCATGTCAATGGTGACGGCGTGGAGCTCAAAGGGAATGGGATAAAATCTGCGGAGCTCTGCCATAGCGCAAAGAAGCGCCAGCGAGTCCTTTCCCGCAGACACGCCCACGGCAACGCGGTCACCCGGACGGAGCATTTCGTAGTCGTCCAGCGCACGGCGGGCATAACTTAAAATTCGTTTGATGTGTTCCATATGTTGAAAAGAGAAAAAAGACCGCGCAAACGGAACGCCAAGGATTGGCCTTGGGTCTACACGCAGTCCTTTCTTCCCGAGTTCTCCTTATTCGGTGATGGTTTCAACCGTTGCGGTCTCCGTGTTTGCAGTCTCGGCTGCAACAGGGGTCTCGGCGACCTCAAGGATCTCCTCTGCAACAGGTGCTTCCTCAATCACATCTGCCTCAATAACCTCAGCCTGAGCGGGGGCAATCTCCTCGTCTGCGTCGGGCAGGATTTCTTCTTTTTCATTTGCCATCTGGCAGATCTTCTTGACATCCTTGGCGATCTTGCCAATTACCAGCGCGCCTACCGTCAGAGCGGCAAGAGCAGCGATCTGTTTGGGTTCAAGCTTCTTCATGATGTTCTCCTTTTTGGATTTTTATTTCTGCCTTTCCTCGCTTTGGAAAGGAACATGTTCGATAGATTTCTTTTGCCTGTGCCGTCATTTCTCGTGAGGATCCGCTCACCGTCTGCGTTTCATACAGAAAGAGCGGCGGCTCCACGATCAGCGAGGGGGCTGCATCCTTCATCGCCTCCACCAAAACCATACACGGAGGGGTTGCGGGATCGGCGTGCACCATCACCATTCTTTTGGGTTCCAGGCGGTTTTCCTTCATCGCAGCAAACAGCTCCGAAAGTCGCTCGGTGCGAAACACGCAGGCAAAGCGCCCCTTCGTTTTGAGCAGACGGGATGCTGCCGCGCAGAAATCAAAGACTGTGCCGTGCACCTCGTGCCGCGCGATCTCTTTTTCCTCTGCATGGTTGGATTTCCCTGCGTTGGCTTTGAGATACGGGGGATTGGAGCATACCAAATCAACCTCGCCTCCAACGGTGGCGGAATTGATTCCTCGTACGTCGGCGTTGCAGACCGAGATGCGCTCCTGCATCCCGTTGAGCTGTGCGTTTCGTTGGATCAAATCAGCGAAGGAAGCCTGAAGCTCCACCGCCGTGACCGATTTCACTTTGTTTTTTGAGCACAGGAGAAGGGGAATGATTCCCGTTCCGCTCCCGAGATCAACGGCGCGAGCCGTAGGGGAGCTTCGCACGAATGCGGCAAGCAGATAGGCGTCTGTGCCAAAGGTTAAACCCTGTTTTTTTTGAATGAGTCGGATATGCTCGTTTACCTCGTCCAGTCGCTCGTCATCGAGCAGCGAGGGCGTGCACGGTACCATGTTCATATCAGTCGTTTCCTAAACGGATTTTTTGTGAAAACGGAGCAGACGGCAAACGCGCCTGCTCCGCTAACAGTGGTGATGTATCAGTCCTCCTGAGGAGCGCCAACGGGACAAGCGTCAGCACAAGCGCCACAGCCGAGGCACTTGTCAGCGTCGATCTCGTACTTGCCGTCACCCTCAGCGATCGCTTCAACGGGGCAAGCCTCAACGCAAGCGCCGCAGGATACACAATCATCGGTAATCTTGTAAGCCATGATAAAGACCTCCTTGATATAGTATGGTGATTCTATTGTATCACATTTTTTATATTTTTCAACTATTTTTCTGAAAAAACTTAATTTTTTTCAAAATTTTTTTTGTAAAAGGTACAATCCTTTTCCCGCACAGGGAGATCAACCCTTTTGATTGGATTCGGGGCTGGATTCAGAGGCTTTTTTATCCTCTCCTTTTGCACGGGATTTTTCACGGCTCAGAACCGTGACCTCGTCTCGGTGGAACTGTTTGGGAGGCGTGTCGGGAGCATTCTTGAAAAGCACCTTTACCGTGCCTGCGAGGGGGCTGGTTCCGATCACTGTGCCTACACCATCCGGGGTGTTGACGGTAGAATCAACGGGAGGTGTTCTGCGGATCTCCTCGGCATAGACCTCGGATTCATAGCGCAGACAGCACATGAGTCTGCCGCAAACACCCGAAATTTTGGAGGAGTTGAGGGAGAGTCCCTGCTCCTTTGCCATCTTAATGGATACCTGTGCGAAGTCGGACAGGAAGCTGGAGCAGCAGAGCGGACGTCCGCACGCGCCCAGTCCTCCCAGCATCTTTGCCTCGTCGCGGATACCGATCTGACGAAGCTCGATCCTGGTGCGGAAAACAGATGCCAGATCCTTTACCAGCTCGCGGAAGTCCACACGTCCCTCCGAAGTGAAGTAGAAGAGAATCTTGGAATTATCGAAGGCGTATTGCGCGTCGATCAGCTTCATCTCCAGCTTGTGCTCCTCGATCTTCTTGCGGCAGATCTCCAGGGCGTCCTTTTCCTTTTTGATATTCTCTTGATTCTTCTGAACGTCTGCATCGCTTGCCGCGCGCAAAACGGGGCGAAGCGGGGAGACTGTGGAGGATTTTTTCACCATGCGGTTGCCAAAGGTTACCTCACCGAATTCGGGCCCTCTTGCCGTTTCTACGATGGCGAATTGCCCCTTTGCAAGCTTGTTCTTCTTGGGGTCAAAATAGTAGACCTTTCCCGACGTGCGGAAGCGGATTCCCACCACCTCCAAGCACTCCTCTTCGGAGGTTGCCTCAGGGGGATTCTCATCCATGGGGATCAAAAGCTCCTCGGGGATGGGAGAGACAATCTCTTCCTCCTTTGTCGGCGCGGGAGCGGTCGGCTTTGTTGCATTGAGCACGATTTTTGCGCGGAGCTCCTCCATGGTCAGAACGTCGTCCTCGGTGGGGTGTCCGTAAAGATCCTCCGGTCCGCGCTTGGCATAGGGATTGCCACCGCTTGGATTCTTCTTTTTGTCTCCGTTATGACGACGGTTGTTTCGATTCTTATTGTTTTTCTTCTGACGATCGCCGCCGGCATTCTGGCTGGCGTTTTGCGCCTGCTGTCCCTTTTGTTCCGGTGCGGCAGGCTTTTGCGCCTCGCTTGACGCTGCCTGGTTCGACTGCTGGGGCTGACCGTTTGCAGGCTTTTGAGCGCCGTGCTTGTGGCCTCTGCGGTGTCTTCTATGATGATTTGACTTCTTCGCGCCGCCTGCTTCGGGGGCGGGAGCGGTCTTGTTCTGTTCGTCCATTTATCGATTCCTTTCTCTCATGGGTTAAGACATCATTCCAATGTCGATTGCAAGTTGCGTCAGCGTCAGACGGACGTTGGCGTTTGCCTGCAGAGCGTTGATCGCCTTCTCCAGTCCCTCGCAGATGCGAAAGAGCTCGGGCGTGGAAAATCGGTAGGAAAGCTCGCACGCCTCCTCCCGTTTTGCAAAAAAGCAAAGAGGAGCCTCCTCGGTCTGTTTGCAGACCAAAAGATCTCGCAGACAGATGATATTTTCCTCCAGCTGTCTGACGATCATGTCTCGCTTGGTGCCGAGCCCGCTGAGATAGGACAGAGCGGCAAGGCTTTGGCGACCGTTTCCGCAAAGCGACAGAAACTCCCGTGCTGCGGCGCGGCGCTCGAGGATGGGCTTTCGCCGATTGGCATCGAGCAGGTTCTTTGCAACTCCGACACTGCCACCTGCTGCGATGAGAAGCTCCTCAAATTCGTCGGGAGACTGGCTTTTGAGCATTTTGGCCTCGGTCAGCGTCCGAGAGAGGTGCTCGTCGAGTACATGCCGATCAATGGGCTGCAGACGGAGGACCGGTGCGCGGCTTCGAATTGTTTCAAGGAGTGCCTCTGCACGGTCGCAAAGCAGGAGAAACTGTACGTAGGCGGGAGGCTCCTCCAGGATCAGAAGCAAGGCGTTTTGCGCTTGCGTGGTCATCAGATGCGCCTCCTCGATGACGTAAACCTTCTTTTCGCAGTCGTTTGGCGCAACGTACACGTCGGCGTGCATGGCTCGGATTGCATCCACACCGAGGGTGGCGTACTCTCCGCGATTGATATATATCACATCGGGGGAGTTGCCCGACAGGATCTTTCTGCAAGAGGGACAGGAATGGCAGGGAATGGAGTGCTCGCTCGATTCCCGATGCTCACACGCCAATGCGGCGGCGATCTCCAGTGCCATCAGATGCTTTCCAAAACCGGGTGCTCCCTCCAGGATATAGGAGTGAGAGAGTTTGTCGGCGCGTATGTCCCGCCCCAAACGCTCACGTAAGCGTTCGTTGCCGAGAATATCGTCAAAATCACGAGCCATCATCTCACGTCCTTCCTGGTTTATTTGCATATACTTTATTATTATATCAGTTTTTTGACAGGTTGTCAAGGGAAGGCGGCGGTTTTTCGTGCGCGCGGAGACTTTTTCTGAAAAAAAGCAGAGAGTGATTGACAGACGGGGGCATTTGAGGTATAATAGGAGTGGAATCCAAGGGTGGATTCAAAGCTTGCCCGTGTGGCATGAAAGGAGAGAAATATCATGCAGATTACGAAGCAATCCATTATCGGAGACATTCTTGATTTTGATCCCGAGACCGCGCAATTCTTCTTTGCAATCGGAATGCATTGCCTGGGATGCCCTGCATCCAGAGGGGAGTCGGTTGAGGACGCTTGTGCCGTTCACGGAACCGATGCTGACGCGCTGATCAAGCAGATCAACGAATTTCTTGCAAGCAAGAGCAAATAATGCGCTTGTGAATGGGCTGTCCGTGGGAGGTTCCATGACAGCCCTCTTTTTTACATGATGACATGACGATGGAAGGAGTGTTCCCCTTGGCAACCGAAAAAAAGCTTGGCGCACGCTTGAGCAGCGCCCTTGCCTATCTGACGGCAGGCGGAACCGTGGCGGATATCGGAACCGATCATGCATACCTGCCCATCGAAATCATAAAAAAAGGGTTGAGTCAGAGGGCAGTCGCCTGTGATATCAATCTTGGCCCGATCGAGTCTGCCAGACGCAATATCGAGGCGGCTGGGCTTGCCGACCGCATTGACACCCTGCAGACCGACGGCTTGCACGGCGTCGAGCGATTTCACCCCACAGACATCCTCATTTTTGGCATGGGTGGAGAGCTGATCGTAAAGATCCTGTCCGAGGCACCTTGGGTGAAGGACGGTGGAATCGGATTGATCCTGCAGCCTATGAGCCATGCCGAGATCCTACGGCGATGGTTGTCGGAGCAAGGCTTCTCTATCGAGGGAGAGACCTTGACGTGGGAGGATCAATATTATCAAACGATTTACGCGCGATTTCACGGCGAGACGTATACCTTGACCGAGGAGGAATTGTTTTTCGGCAGGGAGATCCTTTCGAGCGATTCTCCGCTTTTAGAGGGATATCTGAAGGGGCGCGCCAAGACGCTTAATGCCGTGATTGCGGGGAAGAACAAGGGAAATGCCGACGTGGCGCTTGAAATGAGGCTTGTGAGAGCCATCGAGGCACGTCTTGAAGAGATGGGGGAGGAGAGGAAATGACCGTAAAAGAACTGTATGCTGCCCTGGAGGCGCGGATCCCGCGGGAGCTGTCCTGCAAGTGGGATAATGACGGACTGATGTGCTGTCCCGATCCCGATGCGGCTGTACGCCGCGTGCTGATAGCTTTGGACGTAACGGCAGAGATTGCCGAGCGCGCGGTGACAGAGGGGTACGACCTGATTCTTTCTCACCACCCCCTCGTTTTTCGTCCTCTCAAGGCCATCGAGCCCTCCAATCACGTAGCAAAAAAGGTGATCCGTCTGCTTACATCGGGGATTTCTGTGATGAGTTTTCATACAAGATTGGATGCAGTTTGCGGAGGTGTCAACGACACCCTGGCGGCGGCGCTTGGTCTTGAGAATACAGTTCCCTTCGGAGAAGGGGACGAGTGCCTTGGAAGAGTGGGAGAGCTTGCAAAGCCGATGACGCTGGACGAGTTTGCTTCTCTTGTCAAGCGCGCAACGGGCGCGCCTTTGGTGACCGTCTCGGACGCAGGACTTCCCGTGCACCATGTGGCGCTCCTCGGAGGCAGCGGCTCAGATGAGGTTCCCGCAGCAGCACTTGCCGGTGCGGACACCTATCTTTCGGGAGAGATCGCGCACCATCACCTGACCGATACGCCGGAGCTCGGAATTAACCTCGTGGCGGCAGGTCATTTTTATACCGAAAATCCCGTGTGTCAGACGCTTCAAGAAATGCTTTTGGAGCTGGATCCCGCGCTGACTGTGACGGTGGCCGACAGCAATCGGATTCGGGTGATTTAACTCCGAAAAAGAAAGGAGTCAATGCGATTCTGACGGATCGCGTTGTGCAGATAACATGAAACATAACACGCTGGTTATTTTGGCGGGGGGGCTTGGCAGCCGCTTTGGCGGTGACAAGCAGATCTCACAGGTCGGGCCGCACGGGGAGTGTCTGATGGAATATTCCATCTATGACGCCATCGAGGCAGGCTTTGACCGAGTGGTGTTTATCCTCAAGCCGGATATGGTAGAGACGGTCCGTGACAGGATCGGTCGGCGTTTGGAAAGCCGTGTGCACGTGGAGTACGCGGTTCAGGATTATTCCTCAATTCCAAGCTTTTACGCCATTCCAAAGGAGCGCACCAAGCCCTTCGGAACGGTGCACGCCCTGCTTTGCGCCAAGGAATACCTGGATACTCCCTTTGCAACCATCAATGCAGACGATTATTACGGCAAGGATGCCTACAAAATTCTTTCATCCATGCTGGAAAAATTGGAGTGCGCGGAGGACGCCGTGATGGTGCCGTATATTCTCGGAAATACCATGAGCGAGAACGGCGGCGTGACGCGAGGTGTTTGCAGGATCAAGGACGGCGTTCTGCAGGCTGTGCGTGAGACGAAAAACATTCATTTCGGAGCGGATCGTGCGGTTCTCTCGGATGCAGGCGAGCTCTCGCCGATGCTTCCTGTTTCCATGAACGTCTGGGGGTTCCATCCCGATGCGATCCCTGCGATCGAGGCGTACTTTGAGGCGTTTCTCAAAAGCCTTCCGCCGAATGAGACGAAGGCCGAGTGCCTGCTTCCTATTATGGTCAACGATTTTCTCGCGGACGGACGCATTACTGTTCGAGCAAAGGAATCGAACGACTGCTGGTTTGGTTTGACCTACCGCGAGGACATCGCGCTCACACAGGCGGCATTGCAGGCGTTGCACAAGAAGGGAATGTATCCCGACCACCTATTCTAAACGTTTAAAATTACATTCACAATCCCAAAAGAGGTATCTGATTATGAGCGACAAGAAAAAGAACACCATTAAATTCTCCCTGTTTGCCGATCTTCACTACAAAAAGGGAATGTACATCACCTCCATCGAGGACATGAACGCGATCCTGGATCGCGCACATGAGAGCGAGGCGGATTTTGCGCTGCACGTTGGGGATTTCTGCAACGATTACGGCAAATCTCCCGAGCTTATGAAGGCGTATCTGAAAAATCGCTATGATCTCCCCGTGTATGGTATCTACGGCAACCACGAGCTGGAATCTGCAGGGAACAGCATGGAAGTTGTGACGCCCATGCTCTGCAACAGAGAGGTTGTTTGGGGTACGACGGACGGCAAGATCGGAGACGGAACCATTGGATATTTCTATTTTGATGTGCGCGGCTTCCGCGTGATCGGCTTGGACAGTAACTATTCTCTGAATCCTACTACAGGTGAGATGGAGCACAACCGCACCGCCAGCTGGGGCGCGCCTGCAGGGAATGAAAAGATCAATTCTTTAGGGGAAGTTCAGCTCAAATGGCTCGAAAAAATCCTGATGGATGCGGCAGAGAAGGATCTGCGCTGTCTGATCTTTTCGCACACCGGTTTTTCGGGCGAGTGGGAATCTACCCCCGATTGGAAAGAGGTTCGGGCGATCTTTGACCGTGCCAATGAGAAACGAAAGGGAACGGTTCTGCTCTCTGCCAGCGGACATCTTCACACCAACCATCTGAAGGAGATCGATGGCGTGGTGCATTTTGACGTCAACACCGTCCGCAACGGTCATTGGCAACACACTCCCGACCTGGAGCATTATAACGGACTTAGCATCCCCTACACTGAATATAATGAAAACGGCGATCCTGTCTGCACCTACAACTATGCACTCAATGACTTGTGGATGTCAAAGCAGACCTGGTACTTTGCAAAGCCCCTGTCGGCGATCGTGACGGTCAGCACCGACGGTGAGGTCATCATCGAGGGAGATCGGTCCGATTGGTATGCAAACATTGCCCCCGACGAGAAGTTCGGCAGAGATACACAGATCTCGAGCGGAACGTTCCGTTTGATTTAATTTACGTCATACAAACGAACAGGAGACGCAAAGCCATGTTGGCTTGCGTCTCCTGCTTTTTTACTTTCCGTGCTTTGTACCCGTCTCAAAGGAGGGGTTGAATGCGTAGAAATTCTTGCTGTCCAAATGCTCCTGGGTTCGACGGAGGGCGTCGCCAAACCGACTGTTTCAAACAAATGCCGTTTTTTGCCTTGCGGCATAAGGCTTTTCGCATTTTGCAGTGTTTCTAAAAATCGCTTAAAACAAGGCAAAAGCGTTGTTTTTTTGCTGTTTGATTACTTCAAATCCTCGGTCTTATAAACCGAATATCCCTCGTAGTAATAACTGTGGTCGATGCCTTTTATGAACACCAAGCGATCGTCGGTTTTGTTGGTTAAAGCATTTTTTAGGAGGTGCTTGATTTCAATATCCTTGATTGGGCTTCGTTCCATTGCAAGGAGATAATCCTCCTTGTCCACAAGGCTCCAATCCACCACCATTCCCAATTCGGTTTTCAGAATGTGATCAAGCCAGATTCGCGTGCTTCTGCCGTTTCCTTCACGGAAGGGGTGGGCGATGTTCATTTCTACGTATTTTTCAACGATCTCATCGAATGTGTGCTGAGGCATTTTTTCAATGTTTGCCAGTGCTGCCTCCAGATACATGAGTGGCGCAAATCGGAAATTGCTTTTTGAAATATTCACCGTTCGGAGCTTTCCCGCAAACGGATAGATTTCTGAAAAAAGGAAGGCATGGATTTTGCAAAGTGCGTCGAATGTTCCTGCTTTGAGTGTATCCAAATAATTCGTTTCAAACAGTTCGACTGCCTTCAATTTGCTGATTCGTTCCTCCTCGCGAGCAAGATCAGCGGAATTGGTAATGCCAAGCTTATTATCGAGAACCATGTCGATCTCCTTTCTTTTGCTGTCTATATTATATCACAAAACTCCGCTGATTGCAAGTGAATCACGTTTTTTCTTTGAATGATATGTGATTTTTATCGGATATATCAATCGAATGTGAATTGTATCACAAATCTGCAGAAAAGTAAAGAGAGCGGCTCGAAAAATCCAAGCCGCCCTTTTTTGTTTGATATTTCAGCAGTTTTTCGTCTTTCCGGTACCCGTTTCAAAGGAGGGATTGAACGCGTAGAAATTCTTGCTGTCCAAATGCTCCTGGGTTCGACGGAGGGCGTCGGCAAATCTCTGATAATGCACGACCTCGCGCTCGCGCAGGTACTTGATGGGATCTCGGACGTCGGGATCGTCCACCAGGCGCAGAATGTTGTCATAGGTGGTTCTCGCCTTTTGCTCTGCCGCCAGATTCTCGTTGAGGTCGGTGATGATGTCTCCCTTGACGGCAATCGCGCTCATGGTGTCGGGGAAGCCGGCCGATGCACAGGGGTAAATCCCCGTGGTGTGATCGATGAAATAGGGGGCAAAGGGACTGTTTTCGATCTCGCATTCGCTCAGCCCCTTGGTGAGCTGATAGAGGATGGTTGCCACCATTTCGAGATGGGCGAGCTCCTCCGTGCCAACATCGGTCAGAATGCCCACCACATCGCGGTAGGGCATAGAGTAGCGCTGGTTAAGATAGCGCATGGAGGCGTTGAGCTCGCCGTCGGGGCCGCCGAGCTGAGAAATGATCAGCTGGGCCGCCTTGGCGTTCGGCTTCTTGATCTTGACGGGATATTGCAGCTTTCGTTCATAAGTCCACATGATGATTCGGTCCTTTCGTGTTGTAGTCAGTCAGCGTCGGCTTCCCATGGCCAGGGGGTCTTTACCCAATCCCATGAGGTGTGGCTCTCGTTGCCGTAGAAGGTGAGCGGACCGCAGTTCTTTTGGTATTGCTCCATGAGAGAGGCGCGCTCGCAGAGCAATTTGTGATAGTAATCGAGTGCCTGCGCATGGTCGGGGTAGGCGTCAAGATAGAGCACCGTCTCGTTCAGGCAGAAATCGACCTCGCGCAGCTTTTTCATGATCAGAGCACAGCTCTTGCAGGTTGTCTGTTCCATCGTCTTTTACCTCCCTCAGCATTTTGGAGAGCGGCGGACGCCGTTTCCTTCAAAGGGCTTGAAAAGCTCGTGAAAGAGCGTTCCGTGCGCCAGTGCCATCTCGGGGGTATCCATCAGACACGTCCACGACTGACGAGGGGAATACACCATCGCGAGTGCGGGCATATCGGGGGTGCCGGACGGTACGCAGCCCTGGCTGTGCGCGTGATCGTTGCAGTTACAGCCGCAACCGTTTTGCATGGGGGGCAGCTCCTGCCGCGGTCGGATTTCTCCGCACGCGCAGCCGAAGGGCGCCGACTGATTCATTCGGCGCAAAAGCTCTTCTGCCGCGCGCCTTGAGGATGCGGATTGATTGGGATTGTACATCTCGTGGTCTCCTTGTTTTACTTTCCGAAAAAAGAAATAATAGCTTTGGCGTGCCGCGCTTTTTCATGGAAAAAGCCAATTCAGCCGCCTATTTACAGTCTATGCCGCGTGTCTGAAAATGCCATTTTATGCCGAAAATTAAGAATAAGAACTAAATTCGTTCTAAAAAGAAAGCAAAATTATATATAAATAAAGGAAATAGATATTGACAAACCGAAAAAAGTGTGGTAAACTATGCACAATGATGTTGACGAAGAGCCCGATGGCAGGATGTTTACAGAGAGTCGGCGAAGGTGAGAGGCCGATGACGGAGCGCCATCAAGCGGTATCCCTTCCGAGTTGGCGCGCTGAACGAATCCTTCCTTTAGGCACGCCCGTATGGCAGCGTTAATGCCCACGTCGGCGAAAAGCCGGCAGAGTGTGCCGCTTTGCGGCAAACGTGAGTGGTACCGCGGATCTGTCCGTCTCATGGCTGTATGCTATGAGGCTTTTTCTTTTTTCGCGAGCTCTCGTCAATAAAACTGAACAATCTTCAAGAGATATAGGAGACAAGACATGGCAAAGGATTACACAAGCACACTAAACCTTCCCAATACCGAGTTCCCCATGCGCGCAAATCTGCCGCAGAGAGAGCCCGATATGCTCAAGTATTGGGATTCGATCAACCTCTATCGCATGATGCAGGAGAAGGGCGAGGGCAAGCCCCTTTTCATGCTGCACGACGGCCCTCCTTTTTCCAACGGAAACATTCACATGGGCACGGCGATGAACAAGATCCTCAAGGATATTATCAACAAGACCAAGCTCATGACGGGTTATCACGTTCCCTTTACCCCCGGTTGGGATAACCACGGTATGCCCATCGAGTCTGCCATCATCAAGCAGAGCAAGCTGGACAGAAAGAAGATGTCTATTCCCGAGTTCAGAAATGCCTGCAAGGATTTCGCGCAGGACTTCGTAAACCGCCAGATGGAGCAGTTCCAGCGACTTGGTGTTACGGCAGATTGGGAGAATCCCTACCTGACCATGTCCAAGGAGTTCGAGGCTCGTGAGGTTCAGGTGTTTGGCGAGATGTATAAGAAGGGCTATATCTACAAGGGACTCAAGCCGGTTTACTGGTGCCCTGTGGACGAGACGGCTCTGGCAGAGGCGGAGATCGAGTATAAGACCGATCCCTGTACTTCCATTTATGTCAAGTTCCAAGTCAAGGACGACGCAGGAAAGCTTTCTTCTCTCGTGGATCTCTCCAAGACCTACTTTGTAATCTGGACGACCACCACATGGACGCTCCCCGGAAACCAGGCGATCGCCCTCAATCCTACCGAGACCTACGTGCTTGCCAAGGCAGAGAACGGCGAGTGCTATATCGTTGCAGAGGCGCTCTGCGCCAAGACGATGCTGGCAGGCGGATTTTCCACCTACGAGACGGTTGCAACCTTCTGCGGCAAGGATTTTGAATACATGACCGCGCAGCACCCCTTCCTGGATCGCGATTCCTTGGTTGTTGTTGCGGATTATGTTACCATGGATAGCGGTACCGGATGCGTGCACACCGCAGGCGGCTTCGGTGCAGATGACAACATCACCTGCCGTCGCTACGGACTGCCTCCCCTCGTTCCCGTGGACGACAGAGGATATCAGACCGAGGAGGCAGGGAAGTTTGCAGGACTTCGTTATGACGAGTCCAACGAGGCGATCCTCTCCGATATGAAGGAGACCGGTGCTCTCTTTGCATCCGAGGAGCTGGAGCACGAGTATCCGCACTGCTGGAGATGTAAGCAGCCCATCATCTTCCGCGCAACGCCGCAGTGGTTCTGTTCTGTGGACGCATTTAAGGAAGATGCCGTCAAGGCTTGCGAGAACGTACAGTGGCTGCCCGAGTGGGGTGGAGAGCGCATCAAGCAGATGGTCAGGGACCGAGCAGACTGGTGTATCTCCCGTCAGCGTCACTGGGGACTTCCCATTCCCGTCTTCTACTGCGACGATTGCAAGAAGCCCGTATGCACCGATGAGACGATTGAGATTGTTTCCAAGGCGTTCGGCGAATATGGTTCCAACGTTTGGTACGAAAAGGAAGCTGCCGAGCTGCTTCCCGATACGTTTGTTTGCCCCCACTGCGGCGGCAAGCACTTCTCCAAGGAGACCGATACTCTAGACGGCTGGTTTGATTCCGGTTCTTCCCATTTCTCGGTTCTCCACGATAATCCCAACTACAAGTGGCCGGCAGATCTCTATCTGGAGGGCGCTGACCAGTATAGAGGATGGTTCCAGTCCTCGCTGCTCACCGCTGTGGGAGCAGGCAAGGAGCCCATCGCGCCCTATAAGACCGTTCTGACACACGGCTGGGTTGTAGATGGAGAGGGCAAGGCAATGCACAAGTCTCTCGGCAACAGCATTCTCCCCTCCGAGGTGATCCCCAAGTACGGAGCTGACCTGGTTCGTCTTTGGGTGGCGTCCTCCGACTATCGCGTGGACGTTCGCGTGTCCGATCCCATCTTCCGTCAGCTTTCCGATGCGTACCGTAAGATCAGAAACACCGTTCGTATCCTGATTGCCGACCTGAGTGACTTTGATCCCAACAAGGATGCGGTATCGTTTGATCAGCTTCAGGAGATCGATTTGTGGATGATCTCCAAGATGAACGATCTGACCAAGACCGTGATCCAGGCTTACAACGATTATGAGTTCCATATCGTTTACCACGAGATCGGAAACTTCTGCACGACAGAGCTGTCCAAGCTCTATATCGATATCACCAAGGATCGCGTTTACACCGAGCGCGCAGACAGCATCGCTCGCCGCAGCGCGCAGACCGTGATGTACTTCGTTCTGTCCGGCATGATCCGCTTGCTCGCGCCCGTCCTCGCGTTCACCGCAGAGGAGATGTGGCAGGCGATCCCGCATGCCGAGAGCGATACTAAGGAAAGTGTATATCTCAACGATATGCCCGCGTTTGATCCTGCTCTGATCTATGCAGAGATCCGCGAGCGTTGGGACTGCCTGTTTGAGATGAGAGACGACGTCATGAAGGCGCTGGAGCTTGCTCGTGCCGAGAAGATGGTTGGAAAGTCTCTTGAGGCAAAGATTACGCTCTATACCAAGGATGCTGACAAGAAGGCGCTTCTCGAGGCGTTCGGCAAAGAGCTGCCTACGGTCTTCATCGTATCGGGCGTGAAGCTGAGTGATGCGGATGCACCTGCAAACGCACTCACCGACGGTGCATCGGGCGTGGGTGTTCTGGTAGAGCCTGCAGACGGCTGCAAGTGCGACAGATGCTGGAGCTTCTCCGAGGCAGGCGAGCACACCGAGGACGGCGGCTTCCTCTGTGAGCGTTGCAAGAACATTCTGTCTCTCTGATGAAAAACAAACGAGAAGGAACGAAAGGAGATGCGTTTATGATTTGGATTTTGATTGCCATCATATGCGGATCGGTCGCTCTGGATCAGTTGACCAAATGGATCGCAGTGTTCCACCTTCAGCCCATTGATTCGGTTCCCCTGTGGGAAGGGGTTCTGCATCTGACGTATGTGGAAAACCCGGGTGCGGCTTGGGGGATGCTGGCGGACCACCGTTGGGTGTTCATGGTCTTCTCCACCGTTGCCATCATAGGACTGGGAATCTACCTGTTTGGATTTTCTAAGGAGCCGACCTGGGTGAAGGTGAGCCTTGCCTTGGTGATCGGCGGCGGAATCGGCAATATGGTCGACCGTGTGATTCTTGGATACGTGGTGGATTTCATCCATTTTGCCATCATCAATTTCCCCGTGTTCAACGTGGCAGACTCCTGCGTGACGGTGGGAGCGGGGATTCTGATGTTCTATTTTGTCAAGGATTTTATCCGCGAGGTGCGCGCTTCCAAGGAGGCGGACGCAGATGGGCAGGGTTCTCATGACGACTTCGGAAATGAATCGTGAGGAGCCCATCCTCTTCACCGTTCCCAACGAATGGGTGGGGCGGAGACTGGATCTTGCCGTATCGGAGATCGCTGAGCTGACGCGATCGGCGGCGGCGAGACTGATCGAGGAGGGAAGCGTTCTCGTAGATCAGAAGCCCTCCGCAAAGAATGTTAAGCTGCGGGGCGGGGAGATCGTTGAGATCTCTCTCCCTGAGCCGGAACCGAGCCAGGCGCAGCCTCAAAACATTCCACTTGATGTGGTGTATGAGGACGCGGATATTATCGTAGTGAATAAGCCTTGCGGAATGGTTGTTCATCCCGCGGCGGGCAATCCCGACGGAACGCTGGTCAACGCCCTGCTTTGGCATTGCGGAAGCTCCCTATCGGGGATCGGTGGCGTGATCCGCCCCGGCATTGTGCACCGTATCGACAAGGACACCGAGGGGCTTTTGGTGGTGGCAAAGAGCGACGCCGCGCACCTGAAGCTGGCGGAGGACATCAAGGAGCATCTGGTGAGCCGTGTGTACTACGCCATCGCAATCGGTAGTTTTCGGGAATGCACGGGAACGGTCGATGCCCCCATCGGCAGACACCCGACAGACCGCAAGCGGATGGCGGTGATTCATAACGCCGACGTGAGGAGCCGACCGGCAGTCACCCATTGGGAGGCACTTGCCGAGGGACACGCCGACGGGAACGTCTTTACTTTGCTTCGTTGCAAATTGGAGACAGGACGGACACATCAGATCCGCGTGCACATGGCGTCCATTGGACATCCTCTTCTCGGAGACGGTGTTTACGGTGGCGACAGGACGACGTTTGAAGCCAAGCACCGCGCGTGTATTCAGGGGCAATGCCTCCATGCGGGAGAGTTACATTTTACGCATCCCATCACAAAAGAGACGATGCACCTGAC
>JAZQVI010000027.1:0-6041 GCA_045631745.1 Eubacteriales bacterium | reverse complement strand
GAGGGTGCCGAGGGTTGCAACGGTGAGAACCTGGGTCTGACCTCTGGTAAAGAGTCCGGATCCGTGTGCGCGGGGCAGGATTCCAACCTCAGAGCCGAGGGGACGGATCTGATCCATTCTTCTGCCGTCAACACGCTTCTTGTCAACGAGGAGCCAACGACGAACGATCTTCTTCTGGATCTTGTAAACCAGCTCGTCCATCATGCCGGGAACCTCGGGATACTTCTCTGCAAACTTCTCTGCGATCGCATCCTTGATCGGAACCATGCGCGCGTCACGTACGGTCTTATCGTCGGTATCGAGCGCGTGCATCACGTCTGCCTCGCAGAATGCGAAGATCTCGTCGAACATATCGTGATCCATCTCGCAAGAAGGATATGCAAACTTGGGCTTGCCGATCTCGTCAACGATGCCGTTCACGAACTCGAGCAGCTGCTTGATCTCCTCGTGTGCAACCATGATCGCCTCGAACATGGTGTCGTCGTCTACCTCGTTTGCGCCTGCCTCGATCATAACCACCTTCTTCATGGAAGCGGCAACGGTCAGCTGCAGATCGCTCTTCTTCTGCTCCTCGGCGTTGGGGTTGACAACCAGCTTGCCGTCAACCAGTCCCATGAACACGCCGCCGATCGGGCCGTTCCACGGAATGTCGGAGATGGAGAGGGCGATGGATGCACCGATCATTGCGGTGATCTCGGGGGAGCAATCGGGATCTACGGACATCACGGTCAGGGTGAGTGCCACGTCGTTACGGAGATCCTTGGGGAAGAGGGGACGGATGGGGCGGTCGATCACACGGGAGGTGAGAACCGCCTTCTCGGAGGGCTTACCCTCTCTCTTGAGGTAGCCGCCGGGGATCTTGCCCGCAGCGTACATTCTCTCGTCAAAGTCAACCGACAGGGGCAGAAAATCAATGCCGTCTCTCGGCTTTTCGGATGCGGTCGCGCAGCAAAGAACTGCGGTCTCGCCATAGCGGCAGAGAACCGAACCGTTTGCAAGACCAGCCATCTTACCGGTCTCAATCACGAGGGGTCTGCCTGCCAGGGTGTACTTGAACACCTTGTAGTTGTTAAATACCATAGGGCTGCTGATAGGATTGGACATTTGTTTTTCCTCCATAAATTTTGTTTGCAATTCTTACGGAGGTTTAGCACTTAACGATGCCCCCGAACCGCGGCTCGGAACCATGGTTAACTGCTAATCCGCCCATAAGAACAGATTTGGACTTGCTTGCTTTTTGACGTTTTTCGTCACGGTGCCCCTAAAAAGGCACAAAGGGAGCGGAGCAGTGACAAACGCCGCTGCTCTACTCCCGATGACTGCATTATCTTCTCAGGCCAAGCTTTGCAACGATCGCGCGGTAACGCTCGATGTCGTTGTTCTGCAGGTAGTTGAGGAGATTTCTTCTGTGTCCGATCATCTTCTGAAGACCGCGGCGGCTGTGGAAGTCGTTCTTGTTTGCCTTCAGGTGCTCGGTCAGAGACGCGATTCTGTAGGACAGAAGTGCGATCTGAACCTCAGGAGAACCGGTATCTCCCTCGTGGGTAGCGTACTGCTCGATAATGCTCTGCTTTTCGTCTTTCAACATGGTTTTACTTCACCTTTCTTTTTTTTGGCGCCTGACTCAGCAATCGGTGGGTGAAGAACTGTGGAAATCTTCCGCAGTCGTGATCCGAAAACCGAGCGAGCGTCTTGTGATATTATAGCACGCATTTTATTATTTGTAAAGTCTTTTTTCAAAAATATTTTCTATTTTTGCAATTTCTTTTCCCGAAAAGCGCCTTTTTTCTCTCACACCAGCAAAAATTTCACGCCTGCGAGGGAATCGGCGGCATCGGCGGCGGGAGAGGAGGCGATCCGGTTGCGCGCCGTCAGCTCCGTGAGCGGACAATGGTATCGCTTGGCAACGCTCCAAAGGGTGTCGCGGCGGTCGGGATAGCAAACGGTGCTTACCGCTCCCCTTTGCCGCCATTCCTCTCCCACGGCGACGTCCGAAAGCAGGGTGATCTCCCCCTTGGCACACAGGCTCATCGCCACCGAAAGCTCGGCATCCACCGCGATTCGCTCTCCGTCAAGGCGCGCACGGCAGGAGATAACCTCTGCCTGCGCCTCGATGTCGGAGGGGAGCTCCCCTCCCTCCGTCTCGTAGCGGAAGGGAATCTCAAATTCCTGCGCCGAAAGATCCTCCCCATCCGACAGAATGGCGTGGAAGCGACATTTCCCCGAGAAGCGGTACTTCCCTCTCTCACTCTCCACCTCCGTCACCAAAGCGCTGCCGCAGAGATCGACCAAGGACAGCCCCTGTCTCACACCTGCCTCCTCGAGGGTCAGCGAGGTATTGACCGAGAAATTTCCGTTGCCACACTTGATGGGTCGCGCGATCTCCACCGTTCGGTACTCGCACGCCGTGGCGCGTTTTGCGGAATAGACATCACGGGGATACGCAACTCTTGTGCGCCTCATGCCCTTGACCGCAAGCATCGCCTCCACCTCGCACAGGATCCGTCCCTCCTCCACCGTGATGCGGATGTCCGAGCACACCCCTCTCGCCATGGCGTCGCAGTTGACCTCCATGCCGTGGACGGGGACGCTTTGGGTGAAGGGAATTTTCCTCAAAACTGCATACGGGGTTGCGTTTTCGCCCCCCTCGCGGCAGCAAAGAAGCTTAATTGCGACCTCTCCGCGGCAATTCGCCACGCCGCTGCCTGCCACCGCCTCCGCTACAAAAACCTGCCCCTCGGCAGAGATGCCGCGCAGAGCATCCTCCCCCTCCTCGGAGATGATCTCGTCTGCCAAAGCGATGGCATCGCTCCTGCCCTCAAAGACCTCGGCGCACTCGGTCTCGCCGCAAAGTTTCTCCATTGTGCCATCGTCCTCGAACCCCTCGGTGGGCACTCTTGTGCCGTAAAAGCGCACACGTGCGCGCAATCTGCACTTCACCGACAGCTTTCTGGGCGCCATCACGCGGCCTGCCGTCTGCTCGGGCGTGCACTCCACCGAGCAGAAAATTCCCTCTCCTCCGTCAAAGTCGGACGGGATCTCCATGGGCGCCGAAAAAGCATACTCTCCGCTCTGATTGGCACAGTACATCGCGCCGTCGTTACCTGTATATAAAATACTGTAATCGATCCGTCCCGCACATTCTGCCCTTCCCCCTCCGATGTATCGGTCGGGGGGCATGACCGTTGCACGTACGCGCAGCAGCCGCTTCATCTCGGGCTGGTAGTCGGGCAGGCTGAATTCCTCCGCTAAATCGGTCACTACCTCACGCATCCCCATCTCCGCCTGCATTCGCACTGCCATGACGCCCCTCTTTTCGTTTCTGTTCATGTTTCCTTTCCCCTTCTCTTTTTGCAGATTTTGCTACATTCTATGCAAGAAGCGGAAAGTTTATGAGGGGGAAGACCTTGGGAGGGGGAGGACTTCTTTCGAAAAGAAGTCCTCCCCCTCCCAAACCCTCCCTCTCTCAAGAAACTTGCCAAAGCTCCCATTCCATCATGGAACGGGCGCTTTGGCAATTTCTTTTTTATTTACAGGAGGCTTTTTTGGGAGCGTGCCTTACGGATTTGACGGGATTTTCCTCCTGCGCTGTGAACGAACAATAGGCTCTCCCGGGGGAGAGCTCCCGCGGTAGCGGGTGAGAGGGGGCTTTTGGCGCGGATTCGCCCTCTCCGTCGCGCGTCCGCGCGCCACCTCTCCCCGAGGGAGAGGCTCATTCATGTGCCAACTTACCTCGTAAGAATCCAGGGTCTCGGTGGCGCCTGGATTCTTTCGGCAGTACCATTCCGTCTGTCCGATGAACTTTCCCAAGCAGGCTGATGTCGCATGGAAGCAAGGATCGAGGCAGAGAAAAAACTTTCCACGCACAAACAAAGGAGGGCGCACGATGTTCGTACTACCCTCCATTGGGATTGCTATTCCTTTTCGACGGAAAGTTTTGGGGGTTCTTAGGGGACTTTTACGAAAAGTCCCCTAAGCAGGTGCGGACAGCGTCCGCGACCTTGGGGCAAAGCCCAAGACCTTAACACCCGCGACCTTAAAACATACCGCCGTTGAAGCGTTCCTGGATCTTGTAGAAAGCGACGTAGCCGCCGATGACACCGAGGATTGCGACTCCGATTCCGATGAGGGAGCAGAGGAGTGCGGGTTTGACCAGGAAGAGCACGCCGCAAGCGATTGCGGGAGCCGCCATGCAAGCGGTCGCGATACCGAGCGCCTTGGTGTAGCCCTTGACATCACGCACGCTGCCGATGTAGTAATCGTAAACCACGTTTATGTCGCCAAGATAGGTCAGCGCGCCTGTGAGGATCTCCAGCGCGGCAAGCACGAAGAGACATACTGCGTAAAGAAGCATCGTTTCATCCTTTCCGTTCCGAGCGTTTCGGAACTACGTTACTGGGTTTCTGACACCATTGTATCACAAAAGTATCCATCCGTCAAGCGGATTTTTGGTTTTTGGGGAGATCAAAGACGGTCAATCGCGTCGGTCTCGCTCTCGCCCAGAACGCGGATACCGTTCTCCAGAAGAAGCGCGGCGCACACGCCGTCCCCCTCCCGAAGCGTTCGTGTGAAGCTGCCGTCGTACACCCTTCCCACGCCGCAGGCAGGGCTTTTTTCCTTGAGGATCGCAACCGATGCTCCTTGCTCACGCGCGATGGCAAGCACCGCCTCGGCACCGCGACGGTATTCTGCCGTGACGTCCGCGCCAACGCAATTTTTGACGCTTCCGTCGGCTTGAATCTCGGACGCGGGGCGTGGCGTGGGAAGTCCCCCCAGCACCTCGGGGCAGACGGGAATGAGGGTGTGAGTTTCCTTCAATTTGATAATATGCGCGCACGGACGGCTCTCGCCGTCGTATCGGCAAGGCTCTCCCAGCAGGCACGCGCTGACCAGAATGTTCACGCTTCCACCTCAAAGAAACTGATACAGTTCTTCAATTTTTGTAATAACGTGGGTGGCACAATGCTCCTCTACCCTGCCGTCATTGTCAAAGAGGATTCCGTCCACGCCTGCCATTCTCGCCGACTCGACGTCCAGGGCGCGGTCGCCCACCACCACGCACTCGGCGCGGTCAAGGCCGTAGGCGTCGATCATTTCCGAGAGCTTGTCGGCGCTCGGCTTGTGCGCGCGAAGAATGAAATCGGTAAAATACGGATGCAACCCGAGATTTTCAAGATACTCGTGGAGGGAGTCGCTGCGGTTTGTGAAAATGTAGCACTTGTGCCCTCTTGCCACCGTCTCGCGGATGACCTCGTCGATGTGCGGGAAAAGCTTGGGCAGAGGCTCGAAGTCCCACTGCACGTGCAATTCGCGGAACTCCGCCTCCTCCTCGGGGGTGACATTCAGCGTCTTGAAAGTGTGCGCGAAGTTGACCTTGAGCAGGTCGTAAGCCTCACGCTCGTCCATCTTCTCTCCGCGCGTCCGCTCCAGCACCGTCACCAGCGCTCTCGCTACGTGCGGATAGGTGTCGGCGATCATGCCGTCAAAATCATAGAAAAAATGCTTGTACGTCTTCATGGGGTCTCCTTATATAATGTATGTATTTTTTCTTGGGGGTGTGGGGGAGGAGGTGTGACACGTCCTGTATTTGGGTGCAAAAAGCCCTCTCACCCGCTTCGCGGGAGCTCTCCCGGGGGGCGAGCCTTTTTTAGTCCGTTGCTCTGCGGTGAGAGCCTTCGCGGCACGAAAATTGAACTCATAGGGGAAGGGTTCCTTTGCGCGCAGATAACACCATTATACTCCCTTTTCCTTGTCTTGTCAAGAAAATCATGAAAAGGTTCGATTTTTCTCGATTTTTGCAAGTTGCTTTTTCGATAACTTGCAAATTTTAGTCGTTTTTGAGGAGTTTTTAAGATTTTTTTGAATTTTTACGATATTTTTTGCAAAATCTATTGACACGAGGATGCAGAAAGCATATAATATATCCTATACCGCTCGCGGCTGCGCGGGCAGATATCATTTTGTGATAGATTTTTTCATTCCGGAGGTTTTTTGATTATGAACAGAGTTTACAATTTTTCGGCGGGGCCTTCCATGCTTCC
>JAZQVI010000026.1:0-12164 GCA_045631745.1 Eubacteriales bacterium | reverse complement strand
CGCGAGGCTCTGCCTCGCGCTCCGCTTGAAACCTTTTTGGAAAAAAGGGTTTAAGAATCCCAAAAACTTTCCGTGGAAAAGGAATAGCAATCCCAATGGAGGGTAGTACGAACATCGTGCGCCCTCCTTTGTTTTGTGCGTGGAAAGTTTTTTCTCTGCCCCGATCCTTGCTTTCGGCGCGAACATCGGTCTGCTTGGGAAAGTTCATCGGACAGACGGAATGGTACTGCCGATAGCATTTTGGGACCCACGACCCAAAATGCTCACGATGTAAGTTTATGATGGAAGAATACCATCGGGGGATGCCGCAAAAGATTTTTGAGGTACGAGGGGCGAGGTTCAAGCCGCACCGCAGGTGCCCGCCGAGACCCTGGATTCTCACAAGGCAAGTTCCATTTGGGGCAGGATTTTTTCAAAGCAAATCCGCACTTAAACGAGCCTCCCTCTGAGAGGGAGGGGGACCACGTAGTGGTGGAAGGAGCCTGCGCAACATTGGAGTTCGCACAGATTTTATTCCACGCGCACTCTCCCTCACCTGCTCCGCAGGAGCTCCCTCCCGGAGGGAGCCTTTTATAGGTTCACCGCACAACGCCATCGGGTTATGTGTAGAACAATTTTCGCGGCACAAAGGGCGAGGATCAAGCCGCACCGCAGGTGCTCTCCCAAAGGGCGAGCCTTTTATAAGTTCATCGTAGGGGAGGGGTCTCCCCTCCCGAAAAGGGATCGAATCTTATGCTTCATACACGGGAGGCGAAACGCCTCCCCTACAAGGCAGATTTTTGTGTCGTCATACGCCATCGGGATATGCGGCAACGGATATTCGCGGCACAATGGGCGAGGTTCAAGCCGCACCGCAGGTGCCCGACAAAAAAGAATAACGTCCTTCGGGAGGGTGTGCAAACAAAGCATACCCTCCTTTGTTTGTGCGTGATCAATGACCGCCCCTGCAAGCTGCAAGAGATATTATTATTTTTCACACCCACCAAAAAAGAATTTCCCCAAGCTTCCGTCCGTTTCGGTACGGGAGCTTGGGGAAAGTTTTTGCTTGAGGGGGATGGGTTTGGACTCCCAAGGTCTTTTTCCCTCTTATACTTCTTCCTCACTCTCGGGCTTCTTCTTTTTCAGGAAAAACCAAGCCGCCGCCAGACCCGCGAGCACAACCAAAATTGCGCCGAGGGTTATATAGAACCATGCTCCAAGGCGACCTTGTTCTTTCTCGTTCCCTGCATCATCTCCCGAGGAATCCTCCGTCTCAGAGCCTTCCACAGGGGGCAGCTTCGGGAGGATTTCAACCACTTTTTCGCCGCAAATACATTCGCCCTCGCGCAAGCCTTCGGATTCCGCCGTCGCCTCGGTCAAGACCGTCCAGCTCTTCACCGCGTGCCCGACAAACTCCAGCACCTGCGTCAGATTTTCGTTATCAGAACCAACCGCAACGGTATCCCATGCGGCCTCGCATCCCATGTATTGCACCTTTTCAAGGTACTTGCAGGAGGCAAACGCGCCGTCCGCGATTCCCACGGTGTCACAGGACAGAACGGCAGTGGTGGCGGAGATCTCACAGGAAACCACCCATCCGTCCACGTAGCCCACGCCCTCATCCACAGAGATCAGATCGGTGCAACCAGAAAAAGCGGAAGCAGCAACACGCGTCACGCTCGACGGAATCTCGAGCTCTGCAAGATCCGCACATTCCTCAAATGCGCCGACTCCAATGCTCGTCACGCTTCCGTCAGAAGGGATCACACTCGCCTTGCAGCCCACCACCAAGATCTTGTCAGCGGTCTTGATCAGGCAATTTCCATTTGCGTGATAAACCGCATTTCCCGTTTCAACTTTCATTTCAACCAAGGCGGAGCATCCAGAGAACACCGAGCTTCCGATGGTTGTCATGCTTGAGGGGAATACAATGCCCGTAAGGCTCTCGCAGTACAGAAAGGCGAAATCTCCAACGTGCTTCAAGCCGGACGAAGGCGTGATGCTTTCCAGGTCGCTGCAAAAGGCAAATGCACACTCGCCAATGCCAACGGTGCCGTCTCTCAAGGCAACCGAGGTGGCGGATGCGTCACAAGCTACCGCCCATTGACCCACGTAGCTCACGCCGTTCACCTGCTCAATCAATCCCTCGCAACCGGTGAACGCACTGTCGCCAACATACTCCAGGACAGACGGAAGCGCAACGCCCTCAAGCAGCTTGCAACCGTTGAAGGCAGAATTTCCGATGTACGTCACGCCATCGGGGATTTCAATGCTCACAAGGCTCTCGCAGCCTGCAAACGCATAACTGCCGATGTCGGTGATCTGACTGTTCTCATCAAACGTTACGCTCGTAAGGCTTTGGAAGTTGTAGAACGCATAATTTCCAAGGCTTGTCACGTCGGCATCAATCGAAACACTCTGAACCGAGTCCTTATGGATTCTCCAGCCATCCACCGAAGAGGAATAGGGGAAGCTCTCCATCTCCCCGCTACCCGAAATGGTCAGATGCCATGTGGTCTTGTCCAGCTCCCACGAAAGATCTCCCCATTCGCCGCTGACCACGTCATCTGCCGCCACGGGAAGCACCGTCGCAGAGCATAACAGTGCCACGACCAGCATCATGGCAAGAAAAATCTTTGTTTTCTTCATGTTTTCGTCTCCTTTGATTCAAAAATTGCATAAAAAGCAAATGTTCCGCCCCCATTGTAGCACTTTTCCCTTTTCTTGTAAAGTCCTTCGAACAAAAAAGTTCCCCTGTAAATTGTCTTTCCATCACCCGCCCGTAAAAAGAATTTCCACAGACTCCCGTTCCATGTCGGAATGGGAGTCTGTGGAAAGTTCTTTGGAGAGGTGGGTTTGGGAGGAGAGGTGCTTCTTTCAAGAAACACCTCTCCTCCCAAGGTCTTACCAATCTTCAAATTACTGAGCAGCGTCAACGATAGCAGCGAACTTCTCGGGGATGAGAGATGCGCCGCCGATCAGACCGCCGTCCACGTTTACCTTGGAGAGCAGCTCTGCCGCGTTCTTCTCGTTCATAGATCCGCCGTACTGAATGGTCACAGTCTCTGCAACCTCTGCGCCGTACATAGCCGCGAGAGTCTTGCGGATCACACCGCAGGTCTCGTCAGCCTGCTCGGGAGTAGCAGTCAGACCGGTTCCGATTGCCCATACAGGCTCGTACGCGATGATCACGTTCTTCAGCTCTTCAGCGCTGATGTCCTTGAGGTCGAGCTTGGTCTGCATTGCAACCACCTCGTCGGTGATGCCGGACAGACGCTCTTCCTTTACTTCACCCAGGCAGAGAATGACCTTCATGCCAGCAGCCAGAGCCGCCTTGGTGCGAAGGTTTACAGTCTCGTCGGTCTCAGCGAAGTACTGACGGCGCTCGGAGTGACCGATGATGACGTACTCAACGCCGCAAGCGGTCAGCATGGTAGCCGAAACCTCTCCGGTGTATGCGCCTTTCTCGGCAAAGTGTACGTTCTCGGCGCCGATCTTGATGTTGGAGCCTGCAGCTGCAGCCTGAGCTGCCGCGATGGTTACGTAAGGAGCGCAGAAAATGATGTCGCAGTTATCCTTGCCTGCAACCAGGGGCTTGACCGCATTGATGAATGCAGTTGCCTCAGCGGGGGTGAAGTTCATCTTCCAGTTTCCCGCGATCACGGTTCTTCTTTTGGTAGGATTCATAATGATCTTCCTTTCAATCGTTTCATTTTGTGGGGGAGAAACCTTCACGAGAGCTTCTCCCCATAATGGTTTGAAATTATTTGTCCATCAGGCAAGCGATGCCGGGAAGCTCAAGTCCCTCAAGGAACTCAAGAGATGCTCCGCCACCGGTGGAGATGTGGGTCATCTTGGGACCAAAGCCCAGTCTTTCCACAGCCTCGGCAGAGTCGCCGCCGCCGATGATGGAAACTGCGCCGGAGTTAGCAACCGCTGCAGCAACAGCCTCGGTTCCTGCCGCAAAGTTCTTCCACTCGGAAACACCCATCGGGCCGTTCCAAACAACGGTGCCCGCGCCGTTGATTGCCTCGGTGTAGAGAGCCGCAGTCTTGGGGCCGATGTCAAGACCCATCCAGTCAGCGGGGATCTTGTCGGAATCCACAACGTAGTTCTCGGTGTTCTCGTCGTATTCCTTACCGATTCTGTTGTCAACGGGAAGCAGGAAGTTTACGCCCTTAGCCGCAGCCTTCTCCATCATTTCCTTTGCAAGCTCGATCTTGTCGGTCTCGCAGATGGAGGTACCAACAGAGTAGCCCTTTGCAGCGAAGAAGGTGTAAGCCATACCGCCGCCGATGATAAGGGTGTCGCACTTCTCAAGCAGGTTCTTGATGACACCGATCTTGTCGGAAACCTTTGCGCCGCCCAGGATCGCAACGAAGGGACGTGCGGGATCCGCCAGAGCCTTGCCCATCACACCGATCTCCTTCTGGATCAGATAGCCGCAAACTGCGGGCAGGTAATCTGCCACGCCTGCGGTAGAAGCGTGTGCGCGGTGTGCGGTTCCGAATGCGTCGTTAACGAACAGACCGCCCTCGCCTGCAAGATCAGCCAAAGCCTTTGCAAAGTCGGGCACGTTCTTGGTCTCGCGAGCGTCAAAGCGAACGTTCTCGATCAGAACGCAGGTGCCGTTCTCCATAGCAGCGATCTTTGCCTTTGCATCGTCGCCGATGATATCGGTTGCGAATGCAACCTTGTCGCCCAGCAGCTCGTTCAGACGATCTGCAACGGGACGGAGAGTAAACTTCTTGGGGTCGGTCGCCAGCGCCTTTGCCTTGAGCTCAGCGGTAGCAGCCTCGCGCTCTGCCTCGGGCATTGCGTCAACCTTCTTCTGCTCCTTCTTGTCCAGCTTGAAGTTGGGAGTGAAGATAGCGTGGGGCTTGCCCATGTGAGAGGACAGGATCACCTTTGCGCCCTTATCCATCAGATACTTGATGGTGGGAAGTGCTCCGATGATTCTCTTATCGGAGGTGATCACGCCGTCCTTCATAGGAACGTTGAAATCGCAGCGAACAAACACCTTTTGACCGGGGTTGATCACAACGTCTTCAATGGATTTCTTGTTGTAAGTCATGTTTTTCGAATTCCTTTCAAAGAATTTTATATTACCACCTTATAATATAACACAAAAAATTGAATTTATCAAGACCTTTTGTAAATTTTTTCGCGAGCAACCAACAATGCACAGCTTCCGGGGGAGAGAGTTACGATGTCGCGGCAATCCCGATCGGCGATCGTGTCGTGCCAATCTCCCGGAATTGAGAATTCGCGCTCCTTGACGCCGATGTTCACCGCCACCAGCACGCGATCCCCATCCTTTTGTCGCTCAAAGAGGAAGTATCCCGCCCCATGACAGAGGAATTTGAAGGAGCCGCCGTGGAATGCCTTGTGCTCGCGGCGAATCCGCCCCAGCATCCGGTAGTGCGCCATCAATTCGGGATTCTCCCTGCCCCATGGGTAGGGGAAACGGCAGAAGGGATCGTGATAGCCCTCCATGCCCGCCTCGTCTCCGTAGTAAAGAGAGGGCACGCCGTAGACGGTGTACTGCAGGGTGGATGCAATCTTGAGCAGTCTCTGTGCACGCTCGCGTTGAGCGGGTGTGAGCCGCTTGACCGACTTCTCGGCGTTGGAAAGCCCGTAGCCGGCCGTCTCGTCACCAAGCAGGGTAAGAATACGCTCGGTATCGTGCGTGCCGAGAATATTCATCAGACTGTCGCTGACCTCTCTTGGGTAGATGGAGTAAAGCTCGGTCAGCACGCGCACAAAAAATTCGCTGTCTCCCCTCTGCAAAAGCCCCAATACGGCATTTCGGAAGGGATAATTCATCACGCTGTCAAGCTGCGTGCCTCGGAAATACTTGCGGCGGGAGCCGTAGGAGATCTTTTCAACGGCGTTTTCCCACACCTCACCAAGAATCAAAGCCTCTCCGTCCGAGGTCTTTTTCACGATCTCCCGAAGCTCGTCGAGAAAATCGTCCGAGAGCTCGTCGGCAACGTCCAAACGCCAGCCGTCCGCACCGCGCTTGAGCCACTTCTCGGCGATACCGCCCTTGCCCGTAAAATAGTGGCGGCAATCCTCATTGGCGTGCTGCAAGCGGGGCAGGATCTCGATCCCCCACCACGCCTCGTAATCGTCCGGGTAGGATCGGAAATTGAACCATTTATGATAGCGGGAATCCTTTGACGGATACGCGCCGTCCTTGCCGTAGGTGCCGTAGCGGTTAAAGTACAGGCTGTCCGCGCCCGTGTGATTGAACACACCGTCCAAAATCACCTTCATGCCGCGCCGATGCGCCTCGCGGATGAGTGCATCAAACGCCTCGTCTCCGCCCAAAAAATCATCCACACGCTCGTAATTTGCGGTATCGTAGCGGTGGTTGGACGCCGCCTCAAAGATGGGACAAAGGTAGATCACCGTGATGCCCATGTCAAGAAGATAGTCCAGCTTCTCAATCACACCCCAAAGGTTTCCGCCAAAGAAAACATTGTTCGAAAGGGCATCGCCCGGCTTTGCAGCAAACTGCGGAATGCCGCCCTCCCAGTCCTCGTCCTTGACAGCCCCCTCGCGCAGTGTGACCTTTCCCTTCCCCTCGCAGAAGCGGTCGAGGAAGATCTGATACATCGTTCCCTCGCGAAACCACGCAGGCGTATGGAAATCAGCGCGATGGACGAGCAAACGGAAGCGGTTGCCCGATTGCTCCGAGAGATCAAAATGCAGATTGTCCGAGCTGTCGGTAAAGAGGGTATCCATGCCGCGCAGGAACAAAAATTCATAGAAAAACAGTCCGCCGTTCTCGTCACAAAGCTCCTTTGTATCCAGCGCAACGGTATAGCGATCTGCTCCGAGGTCAGAGGAAACAAAGGTCAAAGGGTAGTCACGGTCAGTGCCTCCGTCTGGCTGGAGGCGAAGCACCACCGCCGACGCGCCGAGAATACGCGGCACGTCCACCCGAAGGGTGATGCGCGCACCGTGCGGATACGCGCCGCGATCGGTGGTATTGTGTCCGTCGCACAGCCGCGTGATGACGGGATAGGCCGAGGGGTCTGTTTTGGTGTACTGTTTGAGAAGCATATCGGTCCCTTTCATTTGGCGGAACGCTCCGCCCAAAGCATAATCTGCTCCTATTATAACACAGTTTTCCCGAATTGCCAATAGCATTTCAAAAGTTTTTGAAAAGAAAAAAAGCAACACCGCTTGCAAATTTCCCACGGAGGTATTGTCTTTTCCCGCCGATCCGTGTTATAATGGTTACAGAAAAGATCGGGAGGAGCACAATGACAATCCTCCCCCGCCCGAATATTCCCTCTCCACAGCGTCAATCCTATCAGTACCAAAACCACGAAAGGAAAGAAATTCATGATGACAAAACCGCAAATCAGCCGCGTGACCGCGCGCGAGATCCTGGACTCCAGAGGAAATCCCACGGTAGAGGCAACCGTATTTCTCACCGACGGCAGCGTGGGGGTGGCAAGCGTCCCCTCGGGCGCGTCCACAGGTGTATTTGAGGCCTGCGAGCTGCGGGACGGTGACCGCAGCCGCTACGGCGGACGGGGCGTGCGAAAGGCAGTTGCCAACGTCAACGATTCCATCTCCCCAGCCCTCTCGGGCGTCTATGTCTCGGAGCAGGGAGAGGTCGATCGCATCCTGTGCGAACTGGACGGCACCGAGGACAAGCACCGCCTGGGGGCCAACGCCATTCTCGCCGTCTCGCTTGCTTCTGCACGCGCCGCCGCAAACTGGTACCGTCTTCCCCTTTACCGCTATCTCGGAGGCGCGTCTGCCCACCGTCTTCCCGTCCCCATGATGAACATTCTCAACGGTGGCGCGCACGCCTCCAACAACGTTGAAATTCAGGAGTTCATGATCGCTCCCGTCGGCGCGCAGAGCTTTGCCGAGGGACTTCGCATGGGGAGTGAAATCTACCGCGCCCTTGGCAAAATTCTAAAATCCGAGGGGCACGCCACCACGGTTGGTGACGAGGGAGGCTACGCGCCCAACCTCTCGAGCGACGACGAGGCTTTGGATTTCATCTGCCGCGCCATCGAGGAATGCGGCTTCCGCGAAAGTCAGATCCGCATCGCCCTTGACTGTGCCGCAGGTGAATGGTACAACGAGGAGGACGGCACCTACCGTCTCTCCAAGCGCGGAGAAGTCAAAAGCCGCACCGAGTTGATTCAAAACTGGGAGCGTCTGGTCTCCAAATACCCCATCTTCTCAATCGAGGACGGTCTTGACCAGCGCGATTTTGACGGCTGGGTGGAATTGACCGACCGTCTCGGAGAACACGTGATGCTGGTGGGGGACGATCTCTTTGTCACGAACGAAAAGCGCCTGCTTGAGGGGATTCGTCGGGGTGCCGGGAACGCCATTCTCATCAAGCCCAACCAAATCGGAACCCTTTCCGAGGTACTGCGCGTCATCGACACCGCCCGACACCACGGCTACGGCTTCATTCCCTCCCACCGTTCGGGTGACACCGAGGACTCCACCCTTGCCGACCTTGCCGTTGCCACCAACGCCCATTTCATCAAGACGGGCGCGCCCTGCCGCAGCGAGCGCGTCGCCAAATACAACCGCCTCCTCCGCATCGAATCCGCCCTCGCCGCCTCGGCAAGGTACGGGGAGATTTGAGGAAGAAGACTCTTGGGAGGAAGGAAGACCTTGGGCAGGGGGAACTTCTTGAAAGAAGCTTCCCCCTGCCCAAACCCATCCCCTTCAAGAACTTTCCCCAAGCTCCCGTTCCGCGATGGAACGAAAGCTTGGGGGAATTCTTTTTTTGGGTGGGTGTGGCACCTGCGGTGCGGCTTGAACCTCACCCCTCGTACCTCAAAAATCTTTTGCCGTATCCCCCGATGGTATTCTTCCATCGTAAACTTACGTCGTGAGCATTTTGTGGTGGGAACACCTGCGGTGTAGCCCAAAATGCTATCGGTAGTACCTTTCCGTCTATCCAATGAACATTACCATGCAGACCGATGTTCGCACCTAAGGATAGGGAAAGGACAGGCTTTGAACGAAAATACCCTCCGCAGGACGCACTTTGTTCGCACGCCCTGTGGAGGGTAATCTTTTTATCCTATTCGTTCAAAGTTTTTGGAAGTCTTGAAACCTTTTTCCCAAAAAGGTTTCAAGCAGGTGCGGACAGCGTCCGCGACCTTTCCCTTACTGAACCTTATATCTCTTAATCTTTCTGGTCGAGGTTTTTTCAAAGGGCTCGGAGCGGAAGTCGACCTTGCGGATCTGCTTGTAGTTGATAAGCAGGCGGTTGACCTTGCGAACCTCCTCCTTGATGCGAGCCTGGATCTCCTCGTCGGAGGTCAGTCCCATTGCCTGTGCAACGGTCGCGTTGGGGTAAACGATGGCGGTGATGATGACGTCGCCGTCCTTCTCTCTGCCAAGCACCACGCACTCCTCAATGAGCTCGATCGGCTTGAGGTACTCCTCGATCTCCTCGGGGAAGACGTTCTTTCCGCCGGGAAGTACGATCACGTTCTTCTTACGTCCCGTGATATAGAGATAACCCTTTTCATCAATATAACCATAGTCACCGGTGTAGAACCAGCCCTTCACCAGCACCTCTGCGGTCGCCTCAGGATCCTCGTAGTAGCCGAGCATGACGTTGTCACCCTTGACCACGATCTCGCCGTAATCGTCGGTGGAGTGCTTCTTGTCAATAAAGATCTGCATACCGCCCGTGGGCTTTCCGCAGGATCTGGGGTTATACTCATCCAGCGGCACGACCGAGATCAGAGGCGCGCACTCGGTGATACCGTAGCCCTGGGAAACGGTGATACCGAGATCCTGGAAGAAGTCAACCGATTCGGGCTTCATAGCAGCCGCGCCGCAAATGACATAGCGAAGTCTGCCGCCAAACGCCTCACGCACCTGCGCGAAGATCTTTCCGCGCACGTCGATCTTTGCCTTCATGAGCACGCGGCTTGCCTGCACGCCCACCTTAAAGGACTTGGTCTTGCCCTGCTTCTCGATGCTGGAGCGGATCTTCTTCTCAAACTGCTCCAAGAAGAGGGGCACAAGCGCCATGACCGTGGGACGGTACTTCTTGAGGTTCTTGGTAATATGCTTGATGGAATCGTTAAAGCAGATGGTCGCGCCATACATCATAGGCGCGAGAATTCCCGCAGTCATCTCGTAGGTGTGATGAATGGGGAGAACCGACAGAAGCACGTCGTTGTAGCTGATCTGATGCAGAACGGGGTAGATATCGTTGAGCACGGCGCAGAAGTTCTTCTGCGAGAGCATAACACCCTTGCTCGAGCCGGTGGTACCGGAGGTAAAGAGCAGCGAGCACATCTTCTTGGTGTCGGTGTCGGGGATCGCAATATCAATGCGAGCCGCACCCGTCTTTGCAAAGCAAGACAGACGGCTGACCTTCTCAAACTCGCAGACCTCTGCCGCGGAGGGAGAGAAAATGGGATCGGTCAAACGGCCGAACGCCAAAACGGTGGGCATACGATCAATGTTTGCCTCAACGTGATTTGCCCAGGAATCGGAATAGAAGAACGCCGCACACTCCGCGCGGTTGATGAAGTTGATCTGCTGCTCCTTGTCAAGCGCGGCGTCGAGAGGCACGATCTCGCCACCCGAGATAACGGTTGCAAGATAGGTTGCAATCCACTCAACCGAGGTCTCACCAATGATGGCAACGCGCTTGCCTGCAATCCCATGGTGGATAAATCCTCTTGCGATGGACTTAACGTATTCGTAAAAATCAGAGTAGGTGATGCTGTAATCGACACCCTCTCTCTCAAACATGAAGAGTTCCTTTTGCGGAAATTCCGTTGCACCGATAGCAATGTGGTGGTGCAAGGATTTCAGATGAAGTGACTTTTTACTTTCCATAGTAATTTCCCTTTCTATTCATTGGATTGGGATTTCCCAATTAGTTCAATGTTGTGATCCAGCTCGGAGAGGACGCGATAGAAGGTGTCCAAATCCCGCGGGAGAATGTTCTGTCCCGCCTCGCTGACGTAGTCGGTAATCATGCAGTTCAGCTCCAACATGATTTTGCGACTTTTGGCGGTCAGAATATACCGTTTATTATAATTTTTTTCGCCCGAATCGTTGGTCGCAACGATGTAGTCACCCGAGACAAGCTCCTTGACGATACGGGAGGCGAGCGCCTTGTCCATAAAACATTCCTTGGAGATCTCGGTCACAGTCAGACCCTCGGGGCTGCCTCGCAATGCGAGAAAGCAAGCCGTGTGCACGCTCCGAAGACCGTAGGATTGCATCACGGGGGAGGCAATTCTCTTGATGTTCTTCAGAATCCGCTCATGAGTCTGATAAAAAGTTATAAATCGCTCGGTGCTCATCTTTCTCCTTTCAGATGTTGATTTATCAACAAGCATTCAATCTATTATACTATATTTCAAGTGATTTGTCAATGGATTGGGCGTATTTTTCCAACAGAAACAGGAAAACCAAAGAAAAAAGAGGCCAAAAAGCCTTCAAAAATGCAAAAAACGGAACCAAAATTGCATGGTTGTGTCAATCGCAACGCCGAGAAAAAAACGCGAGGGCTAAAAAAATCTTTGTAAAAAAGACTTGACAACAGGGGTGGGAGATGATATAATATTAAAGTATGTAATCGAGGTGTGGCTCTGCTTGGGGACGTGCGCGACCGCCGCATAGGGGTTCCTCGAAACGAATGTAATGAGTTTCGGGGGTCCGCGTGACGGGGGCGGATCAAGGGAGCGCTAAGGAGGGGCAGCCGTCGCAGAGCGCGAGCAATTCGTTGCGATGCGCGAGGCGGCAACGGCAACAGGAAGAGCGCGTAGCGCCTCGTAGAATTCCCCCGCGAGGAGTTGTCCTCACAAAACACAATTTCATAATCGAGGTGTGGCTCAGCTTGGTAGAGCGCTACGTTCGGGACGTAGAAGTCGCAAGTTCGAATCTTGTCACCTCGACCAACAGAAAAGGGAGCGCCGTCGGCGCTCCCTTTTCTGTTGCTCGAGGTGACCCCTGACAAGATCTTGGTTGTTGCTCTGCAACAACTGCAAGTTCGCATTCACCGCCCGAAGGTCGGGGAGCTTGCTCACCAGACGAAGGGCGCGTGAATCTTCGCCGATCGGCGAATACCTTGTCACCGCAAGCAATAAAGGGAGCGCCGTCGGCGCTCCCTTTTCTGTTGGTCGAGGTGACCCTTGACAAGATCTTGGTTGTTG
>JAZQVI010000025.1:0-13727 GCA_045631745.1 Eubacteriales bacterium | reverse complement strand
GTCCTTTGACTGCGTCATGTGCGGCGTATGCTCCTCCCGTTGCCCCGCAGGCATCTCGCATCCTCAGGTTGCAATGCTGGCGCGCCGTATCAACGGAAAGTATCTCGCTCCCAAGACCGAGCATCTTGAGAACCGCGTTAAGGAGATCGAGAACGGAACCTTCACCGAGCTGATCGAGGCACTCATGGGCAAGCCTGTTGAGGAAATGAAGGAACTTTACAACAATCGTGAGATTGAGAAATAAGGAGGGCGCGTAGCATGTATTCTGCTGAATTTCAAGAATCCCTGAAGGCGGTTGAAGCCGCAAGAGAGGCGAATATCGCCTATGAGCCCGCCCGTATGACGGCAAAGCAGAAGGAAGACCTTCTGGCGCAGTATCACCCGGACTACAAGCAGAGTGAGTTTGCAACCCTGACCATCGGCCCCAACAAGGGGGAGAAGGTTCCGGTTGAGCTTTGCGAGATGCTCCAGGCTCACAGCCGTATTACCGCGGCTGACGTTGATCTTTCCAATGTCAAGTATGACGTAGACGTGCTCGTCATCGGTGGTGGCGGAGCAGGTGCTTCTGCTGCAATCGAGGCACACAATGCAGGCGCCAACACCATGATCGTCACCAAGCTCCGCATCGGCGATGCCAACACGATGATGGCAGAGGGCGGAATTCAGGCGGCTGATAAGGAGAACGACTCTCCCGCGATCCACTTTGTTGACGCGTTCGGCGGCGGACACTTTGCAGCAAAGCGCGAGCTGCTTGCAAAGCTGGTTTGCGACGCTCCCGGCGCAATTCAGTGGCTTAACGACCTGGGCGTTGAGTTTGATAAGACCGAGGACGGAACTATGGTTACCACCCACGGCGGCGGAACCTCCCGCAAGCGTATGCACGCAGCAAAGGACTATTCCGGAGCTGAGATTATGAGAACCCTGCGTGACGAGGTCATCAATCTGGGTATTCCGGTGGTTGACTTCACCTCTGCGGTAGAACTGATCCTTGACGATCAGGGCAACGCTGCAGGCGCAGTTCTGATGAACATGGAGACCAAGGAGCTCATGGTTGCACGCGCAAAGACCGTGATTTTGGCAACCGGCGGCGCAGGAAGAATGCACTACCAGGGCTTCCCGACCTCCAACCACTACGGTGCAACCGCAGACGGACTGGTGCTCGGCTACCGCGTAGGCGCAAAGCTTCTCTATGCGGATACCCTCCAGTATCACCCCACCGGCGCGGCATATCCGCAGCAGATCTTCGGCGCACTGGTAACCGAAAAGGTTCGTTCGCTGGGTGCTAAGCTGATTAACCGTGACGGAACCGCATTCATGCACCCCCTGGAGACCAGAGACGTGTCTGCGGCCTCCATCATCCGTGAGTGCTCTGACAGAGGCAACGGCATTGATACCGGAAACGGCAAGGCTGTTTGGCTCGACACTCCCATGATCGAGAAGATCGGCGGAGAGGGAACCATCGAGAAGAGAATTCCCGCTATGATGAGAATGTTCGCAAGCTACGGCATCGACATCCGCAAGGAGCCGATCCTCGTTTACCCCACGCTTCACTACCAGAACGGTGGACTTGACATCGACGTGAGCGGTATGACCACCAATGTCAAGAACCTCTTTGTTGCAGGTGAGGCAGTTGGCGGAATCCACGGAAGAAACCGTCTGATGGGTAACTCCTTGCTCGACATTATCGTATTCGGTCGCACCGCAGGTGTGAGCGCAGCAAAGACTGCAAAGGATGTGACCGTTGGCGCTCTGACGCTGGATCACATTGCAAAGTTTGATGCAGAGCGCGAGGCTGCAGGCATCGAGACCGATGCAGTATCTCCCAAGCTTCTGCCCGACTACACTCGCCGAGTAAACGGCTGATCAATAAAGGAGTGTTGACGGTATGAGTTTATTTGGCGGTGTTATTTCGATCAGCAATCTCTCTACGTTGCTGTTTGTTGTATTTTCTGTTCTGATGCTTGGATATGCGCTCGGAAGAATTACCATCAAGGGAATTTCTCTGGGCGATGCGGGCGTATTTATCGTGGCGTTGCTCATCGGAGCGCTTTGCTTCAAGATGAACGAGCTCGGTCAACTTGTATTCTTTGCATCGACAAAGCCCTACGATTTTTCCAGCGGACTTTCTCTGATCGAAAGCCTCGGACTGATCCTCTTTGTAACCTCCGTTGGTTACATTGCAGGACCCAAGTTCTTCGGTAACTTCAAGAGAAACTTTAAGTCCTACGTTCTTCTTGGTGTGATCATCATTCTTGCCGGCGGTCTTGCCGCTGCAGGATGTATTGGCCTTGGAGAGGTGGTTGGCTACGGTGCAACCATCAAGGAGCAGGACGGCTTCGTTGCCATGATCGTTGGTCTGCTTTCCGGTTCGCTCACCTCTACTCCCGCATTCTCTGCAGCAAAGGCGACCGTTGCACCTGAGTACACCTCGCTGGTGTCTGTTGGACACGGAATCGCTTATATCTTCGGCGTTGTGGGCGTGGTTCTCTTTGTTCAGCTTATCCCGAAGCTTTCCAAGGCGAACATGGATGAGGAAAGGGCAAAGCTCGTTGTAAAGGCAGAGGAAACGAAAAAGCCCTTTGCAGGTAAACTGTTTGAGATCGACCATATGGGAATTGCAGGCTTTGCGCTTGCAGCGCTCCTGGGTACTCTGATCGGTCAGATCAAGATTCCGCTTTCCTCTGCAGGACTGAGCGGAACCTGCTTCTCTCTGACCACCACAGGCGGATGCCTTCTGACGAGCTTGGTTCTGGGACATTTCGGACGCATCGGACGCGTTAGCGTGATGCCCGCGACCTCCACCCTCAAGCTTTTCAGAGAGCTTGGACTGGTCCTGTTCCTGGTTGGAGCGGGTATCCCCGGCGGTGCAGAGTTCGTTGAGAACTTCGATCCCATGTACTTTGTATACGGAATCATCATGACGATCGTTCCCATGATCATCGGCTTCCTCTTTGCAAAGTACGTGCTCAAGCTCAGCCTGCTCAACAACCTGGGCTCGCTCACAGGCGGTATGACCTCTACTCCCGCGCTCGGAACTCTGATTGGTGTTTCGGGAACGGAGGACGTAGCTGCTGCATACGCGGCAACCTATCCGATCGCACTGATCGCGGTTGTGCTTGTGTCTCAGTTCCTCATTATTCTGTTCTAAAGATTCAAAACGGCTATCTACGTGAGTAGATAGCCGTTTCTCGTATTTTATTGAAGTATCATGCGCTCCAGCTCTGCCGCAGGAGGGGAGAATGCTTTTTGTGAATTGAAATTTATTTGTCAGATTGGTAATCAATGATTCCCGCAATTCCCATAATGATATATGCAATAGCCAAAATAAGCGTTACAATCCATTTGGTCATATTTTCACCGCCAAGTCCAAGGATTGCAAAGGATACAACGGCAAGGATTCCGACTGTTAATTGAAAGATGGATGAAAACAACTGCCATTTGCTTTTCATTCCTGTTTCCTCCGTTAATACGTTTATGCTTTTATTATAGCAGAAAAAGCGTAGGAAATCAAGTCACGTTTTTGTATTTTTGCTCTTTTGAATAAATTGTTAAAACCCCCGAGGAAAGCGCAAGTTGATGTTGACAACTTGCGTTTTTTGCGGTATAATATAATGAATGAAAAGTTTCAAATTTCACATTGTTGAAGAAACGTGGGTGATAGTATGAACCATGATTTGTTAAAAACCATCGAGGAGGGGCTTCCTTCCTTTTCCAAGGGACAGAAGCGGATTGCCGAGTATATTCTTGTCAATTACGATAAGGCAGCGTATCTCACCGCCTCCAGACTGAGCGGCATCGTTGGCGTGTCGGAGTCTACCGTGGTGCGCTTTGCAAATGAGCTTGGATTTGAGGGATACCCTGAATTTCAACACTCGCTGAAGGCGTTGATCCGTACCAGACTGACCTCCTTCCAGAGAATGGAGGTAACCAATCAGATCATTGGAGAGGGTGATGTGCTGGAAAAGGTGCTCACCTCCGATGCAGACCGCATTCGCCGTACCCTGGAGAGCATTGATCGGGAGTCCTTTGAGGAGGCGGTAGAGAAAATCATCAATGCAAACGCCATCTATATCCTCGGCGTTCGCTCCTCGTCCTCCTTGGCGGGATTCCTCAATCACAGCTTCCGCATGGTGTTTGACAACGTCAAGCTCCTGCAGACGACGTCCGGAAGCGAGATGTTCGAGCAGCTCATGCCCATCAAGGAAAACGACGTGCTGGTTGCCATCAGCTTCCCGAGATATTCCAAGCGTGTTATCAACGCGGTGGAGTTTGCAAGAACCAAGGATGCCGATGTCGTTGCCATTACCGATAGTATCAATTCTCCCATTGCATCGCAGGCAAGTCAGCTTCTCATCGCGCAGAGCGATACCAATTCCTTTGTAGATTCCTTGGTTGCGCCCTTGAGTGTGATCAATGCGCTGATCGTTGCGGTGGCGCGAAAGAAGAGCGCGGAGATCACCGATAGGCTTCACGAGTTGGAAAAGATTTGGGATCAGTACGATGTTTACGATAAAAAGAACTCCTGATGCAACGCTCGTCGCCGTTGTGGGTGGCGGAGCGGCAGGCATGATGGCGGCGATCTCCGCCGCACAGCACGGAGCCGACGTGGTGCTCTTTGAGAAGAACGATCGCCTCGGCAAAAAGCTTCGGATCACAGGAAAGGGAAGATGCAATCTGACCAATGACTGTGATCTGCGGGAGTTCCTTGAAAACGTTCCCACCAATCCCCGCTTTTTGTATGCTTCTCTTTCCGGATTTTCCACGGAGGATACCAAGCGATTTTTTGAGAGCCTTGGCGTTCCTTTGAAGACCGAGAGAGGAAAGCGTGTGTTTCCTGTTTCGGATAAGGCTCAGGATGTGGTTTCAGCGCTGGAAAGACAGTGTCGGAATTGTGGCGTGCAGATCGTGCGCGAAAAAATAAAAGAGATTATCGTGGAGAACGGCGTTGCCGTGGGGGTGAAAACCGCATCGGGCACACTGGATGCAGATGCCGTTATCGTCTGCACAGGAGGTTTGTCCTATCCCACGACGGGTTCGGACGGAGACGGCTATCGCTTTGCCAAGAGCGCAGGACACCGTGTGATAGACCTGCAGCCCTCTCTCATCCCCTTGGTTACCAAGGGCAATCTGTGTGCCTCCTTGCAAGGCTTGGCGCTCAAAAACGTCGCCCTGCGTATGGTAGACAAGCAAACGGGGAAGTCTGTTTATGAGGACTTTGGAGAAATGCTTTTTACGCATTTTGGATTATCCGGTCCCATGGTTTTGTCGGCATCGGCGCACTTGACCGATATTACTGCAGGCCGCTACGAGGCTCAGATCGATCTCAAGCCTGCGTTGGATGAGAAAAAGCTGGACGCTCGCCTTTTGTCTGATTTCTCCAAATATCAGAATCGCGATTTTGGCAACGCGCTGGGAGATCTTTTGCCGCAAAAAATGATCGAGCCGTTTATCAGACTTTGTGAGATCGATCCTCACAAAAAGGTGAATTCGATTACCAAAGAGGAGCGGGAGCGGATCGTGCGCTGCATGAAGTGCCTCACGGTTGAGATCCGTGGCGTTCGTCCGATCTCGGAGGCGATTATTACAAGAGGCGGCGTGGACGTCAAGGAGATTTCTCCCAAAACAATGGAATCCAAGCTTGTATCCCGTCTGTATTTTGCGGGCGAGGTCCTGGACCTCGATGCCTATACGGGCGGATTTAATCTGCAGATCGCTTTTTCGACGGCGTATGCCGCGGGAGAGGCTGCAGCATATCAAGTTCCTCAAACAGAAAATGAATGAAGGAGTCTTTAAGATGAAGATTCAAATTGCAATCGACGGTCCCAGCGGGGCAGGTAAATCTACTGTAGCAAAGGCGCTTGCCGCCAAGATGGGAATCGTTTACGTGGATACGGGCGCGCTCTACCGCACCATCGGCTATTATGTGCGCTCAAAAGATACAGATCCCAAAAACGCGGAAGCGGTCGAGGCGCTCCTGCCTCAGATCGAGTTGAAGCTGGGATATGAGAACGGAACCCAGCAGGTGTATCTGAATGGGGAGGCGATGGGCGATCGCATCCGCACGCCCGAGATGTCCATGTACGCGTCCGCGGTTTCCGCAATCCCTGCGGTTCGCGCTTTCTTACTGGATACCCAGCGCTCGATTGCGCAGGAGAACAGTGTTGTCATGGACGGAAGAGACATCGGAACGGTGATTCTTCCAAACGCAAACGTTAAGATCTTCTTGACCGCAAGCGACGAATGCCGCGCGATGCGTCGATATGAGGAGTTGAAGGCAAAGGGGATCGAGACCGATTACGAGTCGGTTCTCTCGGATATGATCCAAAGAGACCGCAACGACCGTAACAGAGCAGTTGCTCCTGCGGTTGCCGCAGCGGACGCGATTCCGTTCGATAATTCGGGAATGTCACCCGATGCGTGCACCGAGGCAATCCTTGCGCTGGTTCGTGAAAAGATCGGTCAATAAACAGAGATGAAAACGGAGGTGGCGATATGAAGGTTACGGTTGCAAAAAATGCTGGATTTTGCTTTGGCGTTAAGCGCGCGACCGATCGCCTCGAGGATGCACTTCGCGCTGCAAAAAAAGGAGAGACCGTCTACACGCTTGGACATCTGATCCACAACGAGACGTATAACGAGTCGCTTCGTCAGAGAGGTGTCCGTGTTGCCACGGAAGAGGAAATGGCACAGATTGCAAAAGAGGCGAGTGCCGCTCATCCGGCGACGATCCTGGTGCGCGCGCACGGTTGCTCCAAGCAGATCCAGGAGCAGCTCGAATCCTATGCGAATGAAAATCCGCATTTTCAATGGATCGACTGTACCTGCCCGTATGTCAAAAAGATTCATAAGATCGCACAGGAAAACAGTAAGCCCGATCACTTCTTTATCTTGATCGGCGCTGAAGCGCATCCCGAGGTAATCGGAATTATGAGCTATTTTGACGGCGAAAAATACGTTTATCCAAACGCAGATGCGCTGAATGAAGCGATTTGCACGTTAGACGCTGTCAAAATGAACAAAAAAACGCCTGTTATGGCGGCTCAAACTACCTTGAATTTGGCTAATTGGAACCAAAGTCAAAAAAATCTCAAAAACCACTGTACAAATTGCGTAATTTTTGATACAATATGTAGTGTGACTGAATTAAGACAGAGTGAGGCAGATGCCCTGTCGAAAGAGTGCGATTTCATCGTTGTAATCGGTGGAAGAGAAAGCTCGAATACCGCAAAGCTTTATGAGATTTGCCGTAGAAATTGCCGCGATACGATCTGGATCGCAAATTCTGCCGAGTTGATTGGCAAGCTGCCGATCGACGCCCATCACATAGGAATTGTTGCGGGTGCATCAACACCACGCAATGAAATAGAGGAGGTATATAAAACCATGATCGAAAATGAAAATTTCGAAGAACTGCTGAACGAAAAATGCTTAACTTTAAATACAGGAGACGTTGTTACCGGTACCGTTACACAGGTATCCGATGCTGAATTGCAGCTTGACCTTGGCACAAGCGTGACCGGATACATCAAGGCAGAACAGATTTCTGATGATCCTGCATTTCGGTTGACCGAGAACTTCAAGAAGGGCGACGAGGTTGAGGCTTTTGTTATTCGCGTAAGCGATATCGAAGGCGTTGCCGAGCTCTCCAAGAAGAGAGTCGATGCCGATAAGAATTGGCAGAGCATTGTAAACGCTTGTGAGGAAAAGACCGTTTTGGAGGGCAAGGTTGCAAAGGCTGTTAAGGGCGGCGTTGAGATTTTTGTAAACTCTAACCGTGTATTTGTTCCCGCATCCCAGTCCGGCGTACCGAAGGATGGAGATCTCTCCACTCTGGTTGGTCAGACGGTTTCCTTCAAGGTCATTGAGGTAAAGCCCAACAAGAAGGCAATCGGTTCCATTCGTCTGGTGCAGCGCGAGGAGCGCCGCGCACAGGAGACCGAGTTCTGGGCAGGAATTGAGGTAGGCAAGGTTTACACCGGTGCAGTTAAGAGCATGACCTCTTATGGTGCATTTGTTGACCTTGGCGGTGTGGACGGAATGGTTCACGTAACCGAGCTTTCCTGGAAGCACATCAAGAGCCCCGCAGAGGTTCTCAATGTTGGCGATGAGATCACAGTATTCGTAAAGAGCTTTGATCCCGAGAAGAAGAGAATTTCTCTTGGATACAAGACCGAGGCAGACAATCCTTGGAACATCTTCAAGTCCCGCTATGCAATCGGCGACATCGCATCGGTTAAGATCGTGAGCCTGATGCCCTTCGGTGCATTTGCAGAGGTGATCGACGGTGTGGACGGCTTGATCCACATTTCTCAGATCGCACTGCAGAGAATTTCTCGCCCCGCAGAGGTTCTGGAGATCGGTCAGATCGTAGATGCTCGCATCATCGAGATCGACGACGAGAATCAGAAGATCAGCCTTTCCATTCGCTCCATTCTTGAGGAGCAGGTTGCAGAGTCTGAGGCAATGCCCGAGGATTACGTAGCCGAGGAAGAGACTGAAGCATAATTTCAGATCCTAAAAAAAATCCCGAGCAGTAAACTGCTCGGGATTTTCTTTTATGTGTTCCTATTAGGCTTGATAAGGATTCTGTGCAGCAGCCTCGCGCATTCTGGAAATTGCAACAGAGGGCTTCTTTGCGCCAAACACAGAGGAGCCTGCGACAATGATGTTTGCGCCGGCAGAGGTCGCGCGGCCTACATTATCGGGGGTAAGACCTCCGTCTACCTGGATATCCAGCTTCAGCTTTTGAGATTCTGCATATCTGCGAACGGTGCGAACCTTCTCCAGTGTCTCGGGGATCAACGCCTGTCCGCCAAAGCCGGGAACAACGGTCATGATCAGAGCCATATCAATGTCGGGAAGATAAGGAATGATCTGTTCTACAGGGGTCGCAGGAGAGATCGCAAGTCCGCACTTGACCTCTTTTTCACGAATCGCTTGAATCATCTTCTTGGGATCGGAGCAGGCCTCCAAGTGGAAGGTCACGATGTCAGCACCGGCCTTTACAAAGTCGTTCAGATATCGGATGGGCTCCTCAATCATCAGATGTACGTCAAAGATCAGCTTGCTGTGCGGGCGAAGCGCGCCGATAACGGGAGCACCGAAGCTGATGTTGGGGACGAATGCACCGTCCATAACGTCCAGATGAAGGAAATTTGCTCCCGCGGTCGCAATGCGCTTGACCTCGGTTTCGAGATTTGCAAAATCTGCAGCTAAAAGAGAAGGAGCAATATACAACATAGCACATAACCTCAATTCGATCATAATAATGTGACGAATCTTGTCAGAAAAGATCCATCAGACATATCCTATAGTGAAGGATACGCAAAGGGAATCGGAAAGGACGTCATTTGTCAGGGAAGTTTGGAGATTTTGTCCGTTATTCCTTTTGCTTTTTATATCAAGCGCGCTCCAGCAGACAAACGGCGTGTGCAGCGATACCGAGCTTCTCGCCGGTAAAACCAAGCTTTTCCTCGGTGGTCGCCTTTACGCTGATTGCTTCCACCTCAGTGCGGAGCACACGTGCAAGATTCTCGCGCATCTGTTGGATATGGGGGGCGAGCTTTGGTGCCTGCGCCAAAACAGTCGCATCGACATTGACGATTCTCCAGCCGCGAGAGGCAATCTCGCGCATGACTGCTTCGGCAAGGAGAAGACTGTCTGCGCCTTTGTAGGCCTGGTCGTTGTCGGGAAAGAGTTTTCCGATGTCTCCGAGTGCCAAGGCCCCCAAGAGCGCATCCATAACCGCGTGTGTCAGTACGTCGGCATCAGAGTGACCGAGCAGTCCCGTTTCATGCGGAATTTTGACACCGCCAAGGATCAGATCTCTGCCGGTGACAAGACGGTGAACGTCATATCCGTGCCCGATTCGGAAGGGAAGTTCGCTCATGACGGTTCCTCCTGTTGCTTTCTCATTTTCAGAATCGCGGTTGCGATCGCAATATCCTCGGGGGTAGTGATCTTCATATTCTGCTTGCTGCACTCCACCAGCTGAACCTTGTGTCCGAGACGTTCCACGATTTCATTGTCATCGGTCACGGCGCTATAGCCCGATTCCTTCAGACGCTTGAGGGCGGTTGCATAGAGTGCAACGTGGAATACCTGCGGCGTTTGTGCTTCCCAAAGATTATGGCGATCCACTGTTTGAATGACCTTGCCGCGAGGCGTCGTGCGTTTCATTGTTCCTACGACCTTTTGGGCGGCGGATGCAGCGCGATGGCTGTATGCGGTCAGGCAAACGTCCGCGATCTCCTCGGGGGTAATCAGGCAGCGTGCGCCGTCTGCAATCGCTACGTAGCGGATATCGTCACTTACCTTAGAAAAGGCTCTTTCTGCAGATTCGCGGCGATCTTTTCCTCCTGCAACCACCTGCTTGAGCTTGGAGATACCGTACTTTTCACGGATTCTCGCAACCTCGTCAAAATCCTCCAGTCGGCAGGCAACGATGATCTCGCTGATCCGAGCGGTTTTTTGGTATGCCATCAGCGTCAGCGCCAGAACAGGGACACCGTCTACCTCCATAAACTGCTTGGAGATATCCCCTCCCATGCGCGTGGAGTTTCCGGCAGCCAGGATCAGCGCGGCCGTTTTATATTGTGTTTTGAAGAGAAAGGGAGATCTGAATATGGACATGATCGGAGCTCCTTTTAGAATAAAAAATCAGAAAATTAAAGGTTGTCCTGCTCGATTGCGGTGATCAGATCCACGCGCTTTTGGTGCTTTCCACCTTCAAATTCTGCATCAATGAAGTTGTCAACCAGATCGATTGCAAGACCCATGCCAACCACGCGTTCGCCGAAGCAAAGGACGTTTGCGTCATTGTGAACGCGCGTCAAACGTGCGCTGAAGGTGTCGGAGCAAGCAGCCGCGCGAATGCCGCGGTGCTTGTTTGCCGCCATGGACATGCCAATGCCCGTTCCGCAAATGAGGATTCCAAGCTCGGTCACGCCGTCCTGAATGTTCTTGCATACTGCGTGCGCGATGTTGGGGTAATCACAGCTGTTTGTAGAATGTGTTCCAACGTCTATGACCTCAATGCCGCGGTTCTTGAGATGGTCAATGACCTTCAGCTTCAGTTCATATCCTGCGTGATCGCAGCCGATGGTGATTTTGTTCTGCTTCATTGCTTCTTTTCCTCTTGTTTCATAGATTCTTTTTCCATGCGCTCCCGCTCTGCTTGGCAGGGACGCAGATAAATCGGTTTGATGTCGCCGTCGGAGGCGTATTTGCCCTCCGTGTAGGCGAGAAAAGCAGCTTTGGCGACCGATGCAGCGCTTTGATAACGCAGTCGCTCGGGGGTGTTTCCAAAGGTGTGCTTAATGTTTTGTACCGCCAGGTCATAGCCATCTCCAACAAAGTAGACTGGCTCATCGTAGGCGTCGAGAATTTTGTCCAGCTCCTCGACCGAGATCGCCGAGTCGGGTATCAGACGTTCCATTTTTCCTTCTGCTTCGCGAAACAGCGCTGTGTAGACCTGTTTGCGGCGCGCATTCATCACGGGGCAGATCAGACCGTTCGGAATATAGAGATTATATGCCATTGCCTCCAGCGTAGAAACACCGGCGCAAGGCTTTTTTGAACCGAAGGCAAGGCCTTTAAGCGTCGAAACGCCAATGCGGATTCCCGTGAAGGATCCGGGGCCAGCCGAGACCGCAAAGAGATCGATGTCAGAAACCGAAAGTTTCAGATTCCGAAGCAGGGCTTCTGTCATGGGGAGAAGTGTTTCACTGTGCGTGTTTCCGTTATTTACCGTGTACTCTCCCAACAGGCGCTCGCCGTCGCAGATGGCAACGGACGCAGTCAGCGCAGAGCTTTCAAGAGCAAGTACGAGCATGTCAAGTTCCTCCGATCCGTTCTGCGGTAATAAGACGACTGTCAGGCGTTGCGAGATCGTCTTTTTCAATGGTCACGCGGATATAGTCGTCGGGTAAGGCGTAGGGAATGTTTTCGCTCCATTCGACCAGACAAATTCCACGTCGGTCAAGATAATCGTAAAATCCGATCGAGACGAGATCATCCTCGTCGGCGATGCGATACATATCAAAATGAAAAACCGAAAGCGGGGAAGCACGGTATTCGTTCACCAGCGCAAATGTGGGAGAACGAACGCCTGCGTGCGGTGCGATCACCGAGGTAAATCCTCGAACAAAGGCGGTCTTTCCGACGCCAAGATCGCCGTAGAGTGCCACGAAAAAAGGCAGATGATTGCCAAGTCTTATGTTGTTTGCCAATTCCGCGCCAAGTTTTTCGGTCTCGGCGACGTCATTTGTCCGAGTTGAAAAAATCAGCTCTGCCATTTCTTGCCCCTCCGTTAAATTTCTACATATAGTATATCACACTTTAGAAAATTTGTAAAGTGGTTTTTGGTCTTTCTCCTTGATTTCGGTTGCAGCTTGTCCGATCAGTGCTTTTTATGATACTCGGGCAGAGGGGTGCGCTTTCCGTTTGGATCCTGGATCACCGTGTTTTCAAGGGTAGAGCGGAACTGTGCGCGGAATTCTGCGAGATATTCCTCACGAAGCGCCTTCTGTTCAGCCGCTTCCTCGGCGGTCAACTCGCGCTCCTTGGAAAGCTTTGCAAGCTCGTTGATGCGCTGGATTTTTGCTTTTTCCATGATAAGTTCTCCTTTATAACAGAAACATGGTGCCAACGTCGGTCAGAGGGAAGTCTCCGAGCGAGACTGCGCTCTTTCCGTGCTGTTGACAAAACGCGCGGATTTCCTCGCTGTTTGGGTGGCGATCGAGATCTCCGCAGAAATAAATTTCATTTAAGTCTTTTTTGAGACTGCAGGATGCCGCGCCGCCAATAAAACCCGTATTGTATCCCGGTAAATCTACATTTCCGCCTTCAATCAACAAAACCGAGAAGCCAACGGCTTTGGCTGTATTTTCAATCGAGCGATCAGCCGTAATCAGCGCGTTGTCGGATACGGGAACACAGGAGCATTTGGCATAACCTTGGCGCACCGGAATAACCGTGCTTGGAAAATGCTCAAGCACCTTTTTGGATGTATGATCGGGGTAACAGATCAGGTGTTCTCCGATTTTTGCCGCATCCAAAAGAATATCCTTCGGATATTGATTTTCAAACTCCTCGTCGCAAAAAATAATTTTTCGACCTGTTTTTTGCGCGATCTCACAAAGAATCGGTTGCGCGATCCGCTCGTAGGATCGCGTCGTCAAACATTCCGACTCAGTCAAGAACAGAAGCAGGTCAGGATGAGATGCAACGGGGGAGGGAAGTGCCGGGTGAGGGGGCAACAGAATCGTTTCGAAGCCTCTTTTTTTAAGGGCTTCCAAAGCCACCCTCGGCGTGCGGCAATCAAGTATTGCGATCATCGTGTCGATCCTTTCCAAAAAGAAAGGGCAGACACCGCAAAGGCGTGTCTGCCATACTCTCTATTTGCACAATCATTGATTACGCCTTTTTCATGGTGCGCAGGCAACGGGAGCAAACGTTGATGGATTTGCTGCCTTCCAATCTGATTTTGCGAATGTTGGGCTTCCAAGTTCTATTGGTTTTACGATGGGAGTGAGAAACGTTCTGACCGAACACCACGCCCTTGCCACAGATACAGCACTTTGCCATTTTTGACACCTCCTACTTTAAACGCTTCACCGTAACAAACAACGTACGGGGCATAAGAATACTGTATAACATCGACTATTATATCATACTTCTTTCGAAATTGCAAGTGTTTTTTTGAATTTTTTTAAAAAACTTTTTAT
>JAZQVI010000024.1:0-20321 GCA_045631745.1 Eubacteriales bacterium | reverse complement strand
GGGGATGCGGTAAATTTTTTTCAACAAAAAAACCATCCCATAAAAAAGAACTTGCCAAGGCGCCCGTTTCCTTGTGGAATGGGAGCTTTGGTAAGTTTCTTGAGAGAGGGAGGGTTTGGGAGGGGGAGGACTTCTTTGCCTAAAGAAGTCCTCCCCCTCCCAAGGTCTTCCCCCCTCCCCCAAAAAGGCTTTCTTACTCCTCCAGATGCACGTCGATTTGGCGGTAGGGCGGGGAGAGGCCGAGATCCGAGAGGCGGGCGTGAGCGGTCTCAAGAAGGTCGAATTTCACAGACCAGTAGTCGTTTTTCTGCACCCATGCACGCAGGGTAAAGCGCAGACCGTCCTCCCCCTGCTCGGTCAGACGGCAAAAGATGGGGGGATCAGAGAGCACAAGAGGGTGGTCGCGTGCGACCGAGAGAAGGATCTCGCGCACGCGGTCGAGATCGGCGCCGTAGGGAACGCTGAACACCATGTCCACGCGGCGGGTGGGCGCGGCGGAAAAGTTGACGATCTCCTCCGCCATGACGGTGCCGTTCGGAATGGTAACAAGCCGGTTGTCGGTAGTGCGGAGAGTGGTGTAGAAGAAGCCGATGTCGGTTACCGTACCCGCGTAGGCGTCAATTTCAATGAAATCCTCCAGATGGAAGGGATGAAAGATCAGAATCATGATCCCACCGGCAAGATTCCCGAGCGCCCCCTGGAGGGCAAGACCGATCGCTACCCCGGCAGAGGCAAGCAGGGCGAGCGCCGAGGTCATGGGAACGCCCAGGATCGCGATCACCGAGAGGGCGAGAACAACGTTGAGGGAAAGGCGCAGGGCTTGCAGGAGAAATCGCTCAACCGCAGGGTCAAGGCGGGCGATGGCGCGGCTCTTTTTGAACACACGCATGAGAAATCGGATGACGATCCGCCCAAGCAGGAGAAGGGCAAGACCGCCAAAAAGGCGAAATACAAGATCGGTCGCTCCCGAGAGGAGCTTGTCGAGAAATGCTTGAAGATCCATAGAAAACCTCACGAACAGATGGATTTTTTGGGGAGAAAACGCACATCCCCCCTTGCAAAAAAGGGAGAGGGGGAGTATAATAGAAGAAAACAGAGAAAGGAGAGCGACCGATGAAGAGCTTGTGCGAGCAGTGTCCGAGAGGATGCGGCGCCGACCGAGAGCGGGGCGTCGGCTATTGCGGAGCAAACGGAGAAATTCGACTGGCAAGAGCATCCCTGCACCTTTGGGAAGAGCCCTGCATCAGCGGAGAGCGGGGATCGGGCGCGCTCTTTTTCGTGGGATGCAACCTCCGATGCGTTTTTTGTCAGAACCGCAGCATCAGCCAATGTGTGACGCATGGCGTGGCGGTATCCGAGCAGGATTTGGAGTGCATCATGCTCCGATTGCAGGCGGAGGGGGCACAGAGCTTGAACCTCGTCACTCCAACGCCCTACGCCGAGCAGATCGCACGCGTTCTTTCGCGTGTCAAGCCCAAATTATCCATCCCCGTGGTGTATAATTGCGGAGGGTACGAATCGGTGGAGACCTTGCGGCGGCTGGAGGGGCTGGTGGATGTCTATTTGCCCGACTGTAAGTATTTTTCACCCGAATTGTCTGCCCTTTATTCAGACGCGCCCGATTATTTTTTGGTGGCGACCGACGCCATCGCCGAGATGCTGCGGCAGACGGGGCGTCCTCAATTTGACGGACACGGGATGCTTCGGCGGGGCGTTCTTGTGCGGCATCTGGTCCTGCCCGGCTGCCGACAGGATTCGGAGCAGCTGGTGCGTGCCCTTGCCAAACGCTTTGGAAAGGACGCATTCCTTCTGTCCCTGATGAACCAGTACACCCCCGATTTTGCGCCTGCGGACGCCCCCAAAAATCTGCGCCGCCGCGTGACGTCCTTTGAATACGGACGGGTGGCGGAGGTGGTGGAGACGCTGGGGTTTGCAGGCTATTTTCAGGACAGGCAGGCGTCGAGCGCATCCTATACCCCCGACTTTGAGGGGGAGGGCGTGCGGTCTGTTATGGAAAAGAAGGATGCCGAAAATCTTGTGAAAAACGCCGAAAATACATTACGCCCTTGACAAAACGGTAAAAAAACGTTATAATGTAGGTAACTTAGCGGCAGGCGCCGTTGGGGAAATCTATCATACAAGGAGAACATCATTATGAAGAAAATTGTAAGAAGCCTGGCTCTTGTGTTGGCCCTCGTGACCCTGTGTGTGTCTCTCGTTTCCTGCACAAAGATCATGTTCGGCTCCTATACCGCAAAGGTTGAGCTGCTCGGTCAGAGCGTGGAGCAGACCTACACCTTCAGCCCGTTCGGCAAGGTGACCCGTACCGAAAAGGCAACCGTTCTCGGCGTTACAACGACCACCGAGAATGAGGGAAAATACACCATCGCCGAGAATGCTGACGGCGAGCTGGAGATCACCCTTTCGTTTGCAAACGAGGATGGCGATTCGGTCGAGACCACCGTTGCCTTTGAAAAGGGCGAGGATTTCGTAAAGATCGGTCTTGTAGAATACAAGAAGGCTTGATTTTTTTGATTGAAACCGTAGAAGCGCGTCCGCTCGGTGAGCGGACGCGCTTCTTTCCTTCAAAATCGCAAATGGGTCTTGACAAACGAGGGAGGAAGTTGTATAATGATTGTGCATATCTTTATTTGAGGTGAAAAACGTGGGAGAAATTGCTACGAAAATCGATAAGATCGGCGAGGTCAAGGGGTACGTTGACAAGGCGATTGAATACGTCAAGAATTTCCCCAAGGAAGATCTCTTGCTGTACGGCGGAATTGCCCTTGGTGTGATCGTTTTGCTCATCATTATCCGTGCGGCTGTAAAGGCCGGCCGCCGTCCCAAAATGCCCTATGTCATGGGTGGTGCGAACATGGCAAACATGATGAGTATGCGCGCAGACAGACGTGCACAGAGACGTGCGGAGAGACGTGAGGACAGATACTATCGTGAGCTGATCCGTCTGAAGCGCCGCGAGGATTATTACAAGCCCAGAAAGCACCGCGTGCGCTACGTTAAGACCATGGCGCCCAAGGTGAAGAAAGCGCCCAAGGTGCAGAGAGTTTACGCCGCGGCCGATCAGTCCACCATGATGGCGACCGGAATCGTCGGTATGGGACTGGGGGCTATGGCATACAGCGCACTCACGGGGGACAAGAAAAAGCTCCGCCTTTGATGTGGGGAGAGCCTTTTTGAGCGCAGAATCAGAGTGCTGCTTTCAGAACAAAGAGAAGCAGGAGAAGCTGACTTCCTTGCTTAAAAAAAGAAATCCGCCGATACGGCGGATTTCTTTTTTGTCCTATCAAAGGTACGCTCAGAGATTGCTTCCATTCCAGCCCCAGGTGTCCGAGAAGGTGTAATTGACGTAGACGTGCTCGGGGGAGATTCCCAGCTCCTCCTCAAAGAGGGCGCAGACAGCGGCGGTCATGCGGTCGCAGGCGGCTGCCTCCGCAGCTCCGAAAAGCTTGACCTCCACCATGGCAACGGGGAATTTCTCGTGACCGCGGAACCACATTCTGCAGTTGTCGGTGAAGCGGAGCATCAGCCAGTATTCGCTCTTTCCGGGGAACTGCGCGATCGCCTCTCCAAGGCGTGTCTTCAGGATCGCCTCCTTCTCGGCGGTGATGCGGATGTTGGTCTGTGTGTCGATAAATGGCATGGCGTGAACCTTCCTTTCTTTTTTATAATCTATTTTACCACGAGCTGCCTTTTTTGTCAATTCTATATGAGAAAATCTGTAAAATGCTTGCGTTTTTTATGAAATTACAAAAAAGACTTGACAGGGGGATGAAATTATGTTATTATATAGGAAGCGAATATCCGATACCGCGTGGGGCACCCTGTTGCCCTTCGTTTTCGTTTTTGGAGGGGTTTTATGATGTTGATTGAGCAATTTCCCTGGCTTGGCGAGCTGACCTATCTGACCTCGATTCTCAGGCTTGTGATCGCGGCGATTTGCGGCGGAATGGTGGGCGTTGAGCGAGAAGTGCACGGACGTGCAGCGGGACTTCGCACGCACATGATGGTGTCGCTCGGCGCGGCACTGACGACCTTGATCGGGGTGTTTAACGTCGATGTGTTGGGCATTACTTGGGCGGATCCCATGCGTGTGGGCGCACAGGTAATCAGCGGAATCGGTTTTCTCGGGGCAGGCACCATTCTGCTCAAAAAGGAGAATTCTCAGATCACGGGATTGACCACCGCAGCAGGCCTTTGGGTGACGGCGGTTGTCGGACTGGCATCGGGTGCGGGATTCTACGAGGGCGCGTTCATTACGGCGATTTTGGCAACAGCGATCTTTACACTGGTGTCCAAATTGGAGCATTTTATGACCAGAAAACGCCAGCGGGTGTTCGTTTATCTCGAGATCGACGGCGTGTCCTCTGTTAACTATGTCATTGATTCGATTACCGAGATGGTAGGGGCGGTTGAGGTTCAGGTTACACCTCCCAGAAGTGGCACAACGGGTAACGTTGGTGTGGAGGCGCTGGTTCGTCTTCCAAGAAAGGTTTCGGTGGCAAAAAAGCTGAAAAAATTGGAGGCCATGGAGCACGTTTTGTTTGCGCTCCAGCTGTAAAATTCGCCTGTTGACGGCGTGTCCTGGAAAAATGAGAAAAATTTAAGAAAAAAATAAAAAACCCTATTGACAAAGTGAAAAAAGCATGGTATTATAATAATACGATATTTTCTTCAGGGGGGAAGGATGAAAGTTAGAAAGTCAGTCCTTTGGTCTGTACTGTCTATTCTGACCGCGATCGTGGGCGTTGTATTGGCGCTGGCGGCGGGCGGATATGCAGTTTGGCGGACTATGGGGGGTCATTCGCTCAGCAATGACGTACGACTCAAGGTGTTTGGCATCAAGCTTGATGTGACGATGAATAAACTCATCATCACCGCTGCGATTGCCGTTGCACTGATCGTTGTTTCGATCATTTGTAAGAGCGTTGGCAAGGCTGTCTACCGCAAACGTGTAAGAAAAGCGATTGAGGAGGCTCGTCTTGCAAATTCCGGCAAGGGAATGTTTAATATCACTCCCGAAATGCAGGAACAGGTCGCGCAGACCGCGAAGAAACTCATTCCCGTTGCTGCAGCCGTGGCTGTTGCTTGTGTCACTATCGGCATAGTCAAGAAGTCGCGTGCGAAAAAGCGCAGGGAAGAGATGCAGATGTCCCGGTACAACCCGTATTGAGACCTATTTACTTAGAAACCCAAAAAAAAAATAAATTTAACGGAGGATTTTAATCATGGCAAAGAAGAACAAGAAGGCAACATTTGGCGCAAAGGTAGACAAGGGCATTAGCACCGTTCAGTACCTCACCAGCAAGGAGACCGTTACCGGTTTCACCAAGAAGAACAAGAACATCTTCTATGCAATCGCTGCAACTCTCGGCTTTGTTGCTCTGAACAACGCTGGCAAGAAGATTAAGAAGGCTCGCCGCAACAAGTAATTCAAGAAGCTATTGAGGTTTTAAACCATGAGAAACGAAAAGTCAAATCGTTTGCTGGTGATCTCCAGATTGATCGGGGTATCCGGTGTGTTCGCCTGCATGATGGCGGCAATTATATATTTGTTGCTCTTTGTTGCAGACGTTGCCGGCAAGTTTAGCCCTGTCAGTCTTTACATCATCGCTGCTTTGGCTGTGGTTTTCGTTGCAATCGCACTCATTTTGCGTGCGATGAGCAATGCAGCAGCTCGGGTAGAAGACGACTTTGAAACAAGTGAAGTGGTTGAAGACGCAGTAGAGGAAGAGCTTGACACCGTCGCCGATCCTGTAGATACCGTTTACGAAGAGGTCGAGGAGACCGTTGAGGATGTAAATGGTACTGCAGAGCAGGCTACTTCGAAGGGCATTCTGCAATTAACTCCCGAAAAGAAAGAAAAAATCGTAAAAACTGTAAAGAAAAACGCGCCTGTGATTCTGGCTGTAGCGGCTACCGCAGCGGTTTCGGTCGCTGTGAGCAATTCTGCAAAGCGGAGAGAACGGGACAGAGTTCGCAGATCCATCTTGGATTTGTTGTACTGATTTTTCAATACGGTATCAAAAAAAGGACTGTCGGGGACAGTCCTTTTTTTGATGCTTTTTTGTTTTGAAGGGGGATCAACCGTTGCAAAGGTCGCGGATTACTTCGCCCGCGAGCAACAGCCCTGCCACTCCGGGTACAAAGGGGAGGGAGCCGGTGGGCATACGTGATCCTGTTTGAGAGAGCTTGGGCGCTTCGGGATGAGGGGGCGTGGCGGGTTCGGGAGAGTAAACCACGCGCAGTCTCGACACGCCGCGCTCCTTGAGCTCGCGCCGCATCACACGCGCCAGGGGGCAGCCGGAGGTGACGAAAAGATCGGTCGCTACAAAGCCGTTTGCCGAGAGCTTGTTGCCGGCACCCATCGCCGAGATCACGGGAATCCCAAGCTTGGTTCCTCGCACAGCCAGCTCGATTTTTGCGGCAACGGTGTCCACCGCGTCCACAATGTAGTCGAACCCTTCCAGCGGGATCTCGTCTGCCGTTTCGGGCAGATAAAACGCCTCGATTGCCGTCACGCGGCAGTCGGGATTGATGTCATGGATGCGCTCCCGCATGACTTCTACTTTGGAGCGCCCGACGGTGGAGCGCAGGGCGATGATCTGACGGTTGAGGTTTGAGAGGGAGACCGTGTCTCGATCAACGAGGGTCAGCGCCCCCACGCCGGCGCGCGCCAACGCCTCGCAGACGTATCCGCCCACGCCTCCAACGCCAAAAACTGCCACGTGGGCATGATGTAGCTTTTCCAGCGCCGAGCACCCCAACAGGATGGCAGTGCGGCTTTCTTCTTCACGACAGTGATTCATAGGGTTCTCCTTACAGTAGAATGAAAAATTCCTGCGATCCCCCTTTACAGGGATCGTTTTTTGTGGTAAAATAAGAAAGATGCGAAGGGAGTGTTGAGCATGAATGATGAACTCAGACGAATGGGAGAGACCTGCAAGTCCTCCGAATTGATTTTTGACGGCAAGGTGATGCACCTTTATCTCGATCAAGTAGAGCTGCCCAACGGCGCGCTCGCTACGCGGGAGTATGCGCGGCACATCGGCGCGGTCTGCGTGCTGCCTCTGTTTGCCGATGGGACGGTGGCGTGCGTGCGCCAGTACCGTTACCCCCACGGTGAAATCTTGACCGAAATCCCTGCGGGCAAGCTGGACAGCCGCGAGGAGGATCACGCCGAGGCGGCTCTGCGCGAATTGCGCGAAGAAACGGGCTGCCGTTGCGGAAGGCTCACCCACCTTGGGACGATCTACACCTCTCCCGCGATCCTGGATGAGAAGATTGATATGTATCTTGCCGAGGATCTGACCGAAGGGGAGACGGATTTTGACGATGACGAATTTCTCTCCACGGTTCGGATTCCTCTTTCCGATCTTGTAGAAGACGTCATGGCGGGAAAAATTCCCGACGTCAAGACCCAGGCGGCAGCTCTGCGCGTGTGGGAACTGTTGCGCCGCCGCGCCAAGGAGGATGGAAAATGCTGAGCAAAAAAGACGTGATGATTACCATCGAAACGCTTCGTTATGGGCTCAACGTACCGCTTTTTCCTGCAAACGAGGATGCGGACGAGATAGACGAAATGGACGAGGAAATGCTGGAGGAGGCGGAGCGTGCCGCCGCTGATATGGACGAAGAGGACGAAGACGCGCCTCAAAGTGCCCAAATGATGATGGAGGGGCGGTTGGTGGAGACCTCTCGCCGCGCAGAGCTCGTCTATCACGAAAGCGAGCTGACCGGCATGGAGGGATCTGTGACCAAGATCGGGTTTGACCTCGATTGCCCGGGGCTGGTGTCCATGCTCCGCGGAGGCGCGGTCAGCACCGCGCTCATTTTTGAGGAAGGACGCCGTCACATCTGCGTTTACAATACCCCCTTTTCTTCCTTCGAAGTGTGTATCCACACCCTCAAGGTCGAAAACAACATTCTGACGTCGGGCGAGCTCTATCTTGACTACCTCATCGAGATCCACGGCGCGCGCACCGAGCGCTGCAAAATGAACCTCTCCTTCCGCTAAAAAACATACCTGTGCTGCAAGTATAACATAAAATCGTCGAATTGTCAAGTGGAAAGGTCGCGGGCTTTGCCCCAAGGTCGCGAGGCTCTGCCTCGCGCTCCGCTTGAAACCTTTTTGGGAAATAGGTTTCATGACTCCCAAAAACTTTCCGACGAAAAAGAATAGGCAATCCCAATGGAGGGTGTACGATCAATGTGCGCCCTCCTTTGTTTGTGCGTGGAAAGTTTTTTCTGCCTCGATCCATGCTTCAATGCGAACATCATCCTGCATGGGGAAGTTCAAAGCATGGACGGGAAGGTGCTAGCGTTAGTATTTGGGTGCCCGACACCCCAAATGCTCCACGAAGTAAGTTAACATTTGAAACCCATCGTCATAAAAAGAATTCCCGCAGACTTCCATTCCTTGGCGGAATGGGAGTCTGCGGGAAGTTCTTGAGGGAGATGGGGTTGGGAAGGGGGAACTTCTTACAAGAAGTTCCCCCTTCCCAAGGTCTTCCCCTCTTTAATCTTCCGCGATGAGATGAATGATACGGGAGGACATATCGGAGAAGTTGCCCATGAGGTTAAGCCCTGCGTTCATGAGGGTGGCACCCGAGAGAACTTGACCGGTTTCCTGGTTTTTGTACATACGGTTTGGATCCAGTCCCGCAAGGCGCAGGCAGTGGTATTCCTGAACCTCAGCGCGAATGACCACGTAGGTCACGAGAACCTCGCGCTTGTCGGGGGAGACAAAGCTCCATGCGGAGCGTGTGCGCTTTTTCCAAGGGGAGATGAGGCGGTAGAGATCGCCCTCGTGAATGATGTCGTAGTATTTGTGATAGTCGCGGCACTGCTGCTTTACCAGCTCCTTCTCGTCGTCCGAGAGCTTGGTCACATCCAATTCGTAGCCAAATGTGCCCGAGAGCGCGATATGTCCGCGCGTTTGGAAGGAGGAGTCTCGCTTGGTCTGATGATTGGGGCAAACCGAGACGTGCGAGCCCATCGCAGAGACGGGGTAGCAGAGGGACGTGCCGAACTGAATGTCCAGACGGTCGGTGGCGTCGGTGTTGTCGGATGTCCAGAACTGAGGCGCGTAGTAGAGCCATGCAGGGTCAAATCGACCGCCGCCGCTCGCGCAGCCCTCCAAAAGCAGATCGGGGTAAGCCGTCACGATGCGCTCGAGAAGCTCGTAAAGTCCAAGCACGTAGCGATGGTAAAGCTCGCCCTGACGGTCGGTGTCAAGGAGGGCGGAGCCTACCTCGGTAAGGTTGCGGTTGAAGTCCCACTTGATGTAGGCAATATTCGCGCTGTCCATGACGTTCTTGATGCAGCCAAAGATGTAGTCACGCACGTCAGCGCGGCTCATGTCGAGCACGTACTGATATCTTGCGGTGCTCATGCGGCGACCGGGGGTCTTGATTGCCCAGTCGGGATGCGCGCGGTAGAGGTCGGAGTCGGGGGAGACCATCTCGGGCTCAAACCAGATGCCAAACTTCATACCAAGGGCGTTGATGCGATCGGTCAGCGCTTTGAGACCGCCGCGAAGCTTTTGCTCGTTGACAAACCAGTCGCCCAGGGAGCAGCGGTCGTGGTAACGCCAGCCGAACCAGCCGTCGTCCATGACCAGCATCTCAATGCCAAGCTCGGACGCCGTCTTTGCGATGTCAAAGAGCTTTTCCTCATTGAAATCAAAGTAGGTTGCCTCCCAGTTGTTAACCAGGATGGGGCGCTTTTTGTGCTTCCAGGGGCCGCGGCAGAGGTTGTTGCGGTAGAGGCGGTGATAGATGCGGCTCATGCCGCCAAGTCCCTCGTTCGAGTAGACCATAACTGCCTCAGGGGTGGAGAAGCGTTCGCCGGGCTCCAGCTTCCAGCTGAAGGTGTCGGGGTTAATTCCCAGGAGCACGCGCGCGCCGTTGTTGTGATCCAAATCAACCGACGCCGTAAAGTTTCCGGTGTAAACGAGGTTGAATCCGTAGGCGTCGCCGCTTGTTTCGGTTGCGTCATGGCTGCAAAGAGCGATGAAGGGGTTGTGCATATGGGAGGAGGCGCCTCGCTTGGAGGACACCGCCTGCGTGCCGTGAATGAGAGGGGCACGCTCCACCGAGCGCTCCTTTGCCCACTTGCCGTACAGGTGGAGGAAATCCATGTCGGAGGCGTCGAGAAAATCCACACAGGTGCTCATCGCGCGACAGAGATCCATACGCTCACTTGACGCGTTATGAATGACGGCATGACGGGTCATCGCGCCGTAATTTGCAAAGACGGTATAGAAAAGCGTGACCTCAGCGCCGCTGACTGCGTCACGGCAAAGGATCTCCAGGGTGTCCGCCTCGTCCGCATTGGCATAGGTTGCGGGCTGACCCTCAACAGCGGGCTTGCCTGCATAGATTTTGTGCGACACGTATTGCATATCGGTGTCGGTGGTGCCTGTGGAGCGGCGAATGGAGAGCGCAGTCGGGCGCAAATCTCCGCAGCCCTCGCAGGCGTATTCCATGCGATTGACGTCCAGACTGAAGTAGGGCTTGTCCTGATGGCTCACCTCGGGGCAGGTCGCGTTCTGCGGAATGGTGTAGGAGAGGTAGATCAGATCGGTGTCGGGAATCTTTGCGCCGTAGTAGAGGTGCAAAAGATAATCGTGCGGGCCGATGCAAAGGACATAGCTGGTGCTCTCGGAATCCAGCTTAAAGACACGGCGTTCGGCGTCAAATTGAATAGGCATAAGCGTTCTCCTTTTGGTAGGATGGGGATTTTAAAGAATCCCGTTTGGGTTCATTATATCATCATTTGGTCAAAAATGCAATAGACAGAAGGCAAAAACCGCACTTTTGAGGAAAAAACGGAAGGGATTTTTCCAAAGGTGTTGCAAAAGAGAGCAAAATGGTGTATGATATAAGGTGAATTTTTCTGTCAGAAGGGAGGGAGAGGGAATGATCCCCGTTTTATACGAAATTGCGGAAGCGGCGACCTTGCGCGCCTGCTCCACCAATAAATTTAAGTCGGGAAGCCTGACGGTGTCATCGGTGATGCCGATCGACAGCGAGAAGGTTTGCCTGTTCCCCCTGCTTCTGTCGGTTTTGCGGCGGGGAACCGAAAAATATCCCACCCTGTCCGACATTAACAAGCGGCTGGACTACCTTTTTGGAACCACCTTTGCCATTCGCACCGTGACGCGAGGCAACTGCCTGATCGTGGGCTTTTGCGCGGATCTTCTCGATCCAGCCTATCTGCCCGATGGAGGAGCGGAGATCACCGACGGGGTGCTGGAGCTGATGGAGCAGATCCTGTTTCATCCCCTTTTGGACGAGGACGGATTGCTGCTGGAGCGCTACGTCGAGAGTGAAAAGCGGATGCAGCGGGATACCATCCGCGCCTCCAAAAACAATCCGCGCGCGTATGCTGCCGAGCGATGCAAGTCCCTTCTTTTGGAAGGGGAGCCGGGAGGTATCTCCCTCTATGGCAGCGAGGAGGAGACCATGGCGGTCACGCGTGAGGAGCTGACGGCATTTTGGAGACGCTGGATCGGCGACTTGCACCTCGATTGCTTTTACGTCGGTGGGGAAGACCCGAACACCCTCTGCGACAAGCTTCGCAAAACCTTCGGCGACCGCCTTGCCAAAACCCAAAGAGGAGAGATCCCCCTTTGCGGCAAAATCCGAGCGGGGCGAGACTTGCGGGCGGAGGAAACCATGCCCGTCTCACAAAGTCAGCTGCTCATCGGCTTGAATTTTCCGGCGCAGATCGGGAACGATTGGGACGCTACCGCAGTGGTGTTGAATGAACTGCTGGGCAACTCCCCCATTTCCAAGCTCTTTGTCAACGTGCGCGAAAAGCTTGGCCTTTGCTACTCCTGTGCGTCGATCTATTCTGCCTTTTTCGGCAATCTTCTGATTGCCTGCGGCATCAAGGCGGAGAACCGAGAGAGAGCCGAGCGCGAGATTCTGGAGCAGGTACAGAGCCTGGCGAAGGGAGACTTTACCGACACCGAGCTGGATGCCGCCAAGAAGTCGCTGGAGAATTCCTACCGACAGGTGGAGGACAGCCCCGGCGGACTGGAGAATTACTACTACGGCAGGGCGTTGGTGGGAAGCAAGGAATCCCTCCGCGACCGCCGAGAGGCTTTTTTGCGTGTTTCGCGCGAGGATGTGGTGCGACTGGCGGGGATGCTCACCCTTGACGTGACCTACTTTTTGGAGGGAACGCTTGCGGGGGGAGAGGAGGACTGTGATGACGAGGACTGAGTTTGTATCCGAACGCCTCGGGGAACGATATGTTCGCATCGAGCACGAGAGCGGACTTGCAATTTACGTCTTTCCAAAGGCGCTTTCCACCACCTACGCCATTTTGTCGGCGAGATACGGCTCGGTGGATCGCAAATTTCGATTGCAGGGAGAGGATTTTGTGGAGGTGCCCGACGGTGTCGCGCATTTCCTCGAGCACAAGCTGTTTGAGAACGAGGACGGAAGCGATTCTTTTGAGCGCTTTTCACAGCTGGGAGCTGATGCCAATGCCTATACCACCTGCAACCGCACCTCCTATCTCTTCAGCTGTACCGACCGCTTTGAGGAGTCCCTCGAGGAGCTTTTGACCTTCGTCACGCATCCCCACTTCACCAAGGAATCGGTGAAGCGCGAGCAGGGCATCATCGCGGAGGAAATCCGGATGTACGACGACAACCCCTGGGAGCGGTGCTTCCAAAACCTCATGGAGGGGCTGTACGAGAAAAATCCAATCCGTGTCAACATCTGCGGAACCGAAAAGACCATTTCCAAAATCACCCCCAAGATCCTTGACGATTGCTACCGCGCCTTCTATCAGCTCTCCAACATGGCGCTGATCGTTTGCGGCGAGGTAGAGGAGGATACCGTTCTGCGTGTTGCGGATCGCGTGCTTCCCAAAAAGGGAGAGAATATTCCTGTGGAGCGTTGGATTGACACGGAGGGGAAGGCAGCCTACCGATCTTTCGTGAGCACGCGGATGCAGGTGGCAAAGCCCATCTTTTCCATCGGCATCAAGGATGTCGATATCCCAAAGGATCCGCGCGAGCGCATTCGCCGCGACGCGGCGCTGTCCCTGCTTGAGGAGATCCTTTTTTCCCGATCGGGAAGATTTTATAACGCCCTCTTTGAGGAGGGGCTGATCACGCCCGCCTATTCCTACGGCTATTCCATCGCCGAGGGATTTGCCTTCCACGCCATTACGGGGGAGAGCGACGATCCCAAGGAGATCGAGCGGCGTTTTTGTGAATTTTTGGAGGAGGCAAAGCGAGAAGGGGTCTCTTGCGAGGACTTTGAGCGTTGCCGCCGCGCGCTTTACGCCGACGTCATTCGAAATTATGACTCAACCGAGGACGCCGCGACCGAGCTTTTGACCTTCGTATTTGACGGAGGAGAGCTTTTTGAATACCCGTCTGTGATCGAATCGCTGACGTGGGAGGAAATCAACACCCTTCTTTCGGAGCTGCCCGACCGATCGGCATTTTGCCTTTCGGCGGTCTACCCCTTGGAGGGACAGGAAAAAGGAGAAGAAAATCATGTATGATCGCGTAGTTGTGGAATTTCCGGGCTTGGGCATCGCGCAGAGCGAGCTGTCCAAGATCGCCTTTACCATCGGAAACGCCGTTGAGGTGCGTTGGTACGGCATTTTTATCACCCTCGGCATCATTCTTGCGGTGGCGTACACCGCCTGGAGAGGGCAGAAGAACGAGGGCATTATTCCCGATGACGTCCTGGATGTTGCCATCGTCACCGTTCTGCTCGGCGTTTTTGGGGCACGCCTTTACTATGTCCTGACCGAGCTGGAGCATTTCCCCACCATCGGCTCTGCCTTAGCCATCTGGAACGGAGGACTGGGCATCTACGGCGGAATCATCGGAGGCTGCCTTGGAATCGTGCTTGCTTGTCTTGTCAAGAAGCTCAGCTGGAGAAAGCTCTTTGACATGGCGGCGCCCGGTGTGATGCTGGCGCAGTCCATCGGCAGATGGGGCAACTTCTTCAACGGTGAGGCGTACGGCTATCGCATCGGCGAGCGCACCACCTACTATTTCTTCCTCAAGGAGTACACCCCCGCTTCGGGCGAGGGAACCCTCTTCCACTTCCTTCGCATGGGACTGTGGCCGAGCGAGTACTCCATGAAGTATCTTGTTTATGTGCACCCCACCTTCCTCTATGAGTGCATTTGGAATCTCTTGGGATTTGCGCTTATCAACCTTTTTTACCGCAAAAAGAAGTTTGACGGACAGATCGCTCTGATGTATTTTGCATGGTACGGCTTTGGCAGAATGTTTATCGAGGGCTTCCGCACCGATAGCCTGTATATCTTCAAGGGCATCGGCGGCTCTGCGGGGCTGCGCATTTCCCAGCTGATCGGTCTGGTTTGCTTTGTGGGCGGTGCGACGCTGCTGACCGTCTTCCTGCTCCGCGCTAAAAACGCAGAGCCCCTGCTCGATGCCTGCACCGAGGAGCTGGAGGAGGCGCTTGACGAGAGCGAGGACCTCGAGGACGTGGAGGCGATCTACGGCGGCGACGAGTGCGACGAAACCGAGGAAGTTGAAACGAACGACGAACCCGAAGAGGGAACGGAAGAAGCAATCGAAGAAACGGAGAATGAAGAAGATGGCAGTGAGAATTGACGGCAAGGCAATCTCGGCACAAATCCGCCAGGAGATTGGCGAGGCGTGTCGCACATTTGTCGAGGAAAATGGCTATGCTCCCGGACTTGCAGTGATCATCGTGGGAGAGAATCCCGCATCGCAGGTCTACGTGAGAAACAAGAAAAAGGCGTGCGAGGAGGTCGGATTCTACTCCGAGGTGCACGCGCTTCCCGAGGCGACCACCCAAGCCGAGCTCAACGCCCTGGTGGATGCCCTCAACGAAAACGACAAGATCCATGGGATCCTGGTTCAGCTCCCCCTGCCTCGTCATCTCGACGAGACCGAGGTGCTGCTCCGCATCCGTCCCGAGAAGGACGTGGATGCATTCCACCCCTACAACGTGGGAAAAATTATGATCGGAGATCCCGATTTTCTGCCCTGTACCCCTGCCGGCGTGATGGCACTTCTGGAGAGAAGCAACATCGATGTGGCTGGCAAGAATTGCGTAGTGATCGGACGAAGCAACATTGTGGGCAAGCCCATGGCGATGCTTTTGCTCCATGCCAACGGAACGGTTACCATCTGTCACAGTAAGACGAAAAATCTTGCACAGGTTTGTCGCGAGGCGGACATTCTGGTGGTTGCAATCGGACGCGCCGATTTCGTGGGCGCGGATATGGTCAAGCCGGGAGCCGTTGTCATTGATGTCGGCATGAATCGCCGCGCCGACGGCAAGCTCACGGGTGATGTGGATTTTGAAGCGGTCGAGCCCATCGCGGGCGCGATCACGCCCGTTCCGGGAGGCGTCGGCCCCATGACCATCACCATGCTGCTCCAAAACACCCTTACTGCGGCGAAGAAGGTAAGATAAAGACCTTGGGAGAGGGAGGAAAGACCTTGGGCAGGGGGAACTTCTTGAAAGAAGTTCCCCCTGCCCAAACCCATCCCCTTCAAGAACTTTCCCCGAGCTCCCATTCCGACAAGGAACGGGAGCTCGGGGAAATTCTTTTTATGGAGACGGGTGTGATGAAACAATGAAATTTCTTGTAGGGGAGGCGTTTCGCCTCCCGTGTATGAAGTGCAAAATCCGATGTTTTTTCGGTAGGGGAGACCCCTCCCCTACGGTGAAAAAACTTCCCACGCACAAAACAGCGGAGGGCGCACGATGTTTGCACGACCCTCGACAGGATCGCCCATCCCCCCTCGACGGAAAGTTTTGAGGGTGCATAGGGGACTTTTACGAAAAGTCCCCTATGCAGGTGCGGACAGAGTCCGCGACCTTATGCCCTTTTTCACAAAATCTCTTCTATAAAAATGTAGATTCCCTTGACAAGCGCGTGGGGAAGTGGTATAATTACTCCATGTATCATCACGGAAACAGGAGAACCAACATGAACAACACAGAAAAGACAATGGACAAGATCGTAGCCCTCTGCAAGACGAGAGGATTCATTTTCCCCGGCTCGGAGATCTACGGCGGACTTGCAAACTCTTGGGACTACGGCCCCTTGGGTGTCGAGTTTAAGAATAACGTCAAGCGCGCTTGGTGGAAGAAGTTCGTGCAGGAGAGCCGTTACAATGTCGGTCTTGACAGCGCGATCATTATGAACCCCCAGGCTTGGGTTGCATCGGGACACGTGGGCGGATTTTCCGACCCTCTCATGGACTGCAAGCAGTGCAAGATGCGCCACAGAGCCGACAAGCTCATCGAGGACTACGCATTTGAGAACGGACTTTCCGACGTCAATCCCGCAGGCTGGAGCTTTGACGAGATGTCTGCCTTCATCAAGGAGAAGGGAATCGCTTGCCCCTCTTGCGGCGGCAAGGATTTTGCGGACATCAAGAAGTTCAATCTGATGTTCAAGACCACCATCGGTGTTACCGAGGACAGCTCCAACGTGGTTTACCTCCGCCCCGAGACGGCGCAGGGAATCTTTGTCAACTTCCAGAACGCGCAGCGCACCACCCGTAAGAAGCTGCCCTTTGGCGTGGCGCAGATCGGTAAATCCTTCCGTAACGAGATTACCCCCGGAAACTTCGTGTTCCGTACCCGTGAGTTCGAGCAGATGGAGCTGGAGTTCTTCTGCAAGCCCGGCACCGACCTGGAGTGGTTTGCATACTGGAAGGACTACTGCCACAAGTTCCTGCTCAACCTCGGCATGAGAGAGGAGAACCTCCGTCTGCGCGACCACGATGCGGACGAGCTCTGCTTCTACTCCAAGGCGACCACCGACTTTGAGTTTTTGTTCCCGTTCGGCTGGGGCGAGCTTTGGGGCATTGCCGACAGAACCGACTATGACCTTGGCCAGCATCAGACCCACAGCGGCAAGGATATGACCTACTTCGATCAAGAGACAAACGAGCACTACATCCCCTACGTCATCGAGCCCTCGCTGGGTGCTGACCGTGTGGCACTCGCATTCCTCGTGGACGCTTACGACGAGGAAGTGATCGACGCCGAGAAGAATGACGTTCGTACCGTTCTTCACCTCCATCCCGCTCTCGCACCCTTCAAGGCTGCCGTTCTGCCTCTTTCCAAGAAGCTGGGCGACAAGGCGATGGAGATCTACGAGGAGCTTTCCAAGTACTTTATGGTGGATTACGACGAGACCGGCTCGATCGGCAAGCGTTACCGCCGCGAGGACGAGATCGGAACCCCCTTGTGCATCACCGTGGATTTTGAAACGGTGGGAGACGCCGAGAAGGTTGCCGACAACTGTGTCACTGTTCGTGACCGTGACACCATGGAGCAGGTTCGTATCCCGATCTCCGAGCTCCGCGCTTATATCGAAAAGAAACTCGAGTTTTGATAAAACTCTGTGAGAAAAGACCTTTGGGGGAGGGACTTCTTTTGAAAAGAAGTCCCTCCCCCAAAAGCCCCCACCTCAAGAAACTTCCCCAAGCTCCTATTCCGACACGGAACAGAAGCTTGGGGAAGTTCTTTTTGTAGGTGGGTGTATACCAAAATCAACTCGTAGGGGCGACAAATGTCGCCCCTACGAATGGAAATATAACTTTCCCACGCACAAACAAAGGAGGGTGCACAATGTTCGTACATCCTCCAATAGGATTGCCTATTCTTTTCGTCGGAAAGTTTTTGGAAGTCTTGAAACCTTTTTCCCAAAAAGGTTTCAAGCGGGGCGCGAGGCAGAGCCTCGCGACCTTTCTCTCGTGACCTTAAAGGCGTTAGATCTTAAACTTAGGTTGCCGGAGAGCGGCGTTTTTGTTGGCGTCGTCAACGGCGACGGCAAGACAATGGACAGCAGAGGCGCCGGCCTTGCGGAGGAGGCGGATGCCTGCTGCCATCGTTGCTCCGGTGGTCACGATGTCGTCCACCAGGATATAGATCTTGCCCACGGGATCGGCTTTTGGGTCGAGGTAGTAGGACGCCAAGGCGTTACGCTGGCGTTCTTGATGGGAAAGTGTTTTTTGCTGGGTGTTTCTATGGGGGCAGCGGCGGATGATGGGCTCCCAGGGGATCGAGGTGCGGCGAGAGAGCGCCCGTACCAGCTCTTTTCCCTGATCGGTGCCGTTTTCGTGTGCCGAGCGTCTGCTGCGAGGGAAGTAGGTCAGGCGCACAAGAGAGGGATCCGACTTCGTGTCGGCGATCAGCTTGCGAAGTGCCTGCTCCAGCTCGACGGCAAGAAACTCGAGGCACAGCGCCGATTTTTGCCGCTTGATCTTGTAGAGGATGCGGTTTTGCGGGGGATGCTTTTTGCCCTGCAGATAGTACACGCGCTTCCAAAGCCCGGTGCCGTGCACGCGTGCGATCTCTTGGGGAGAGCAGGTGCACGCCGATACCGCCAATCCGCAGCCACCGCAGGAATCGAGCAGCTCGCTCTCCCAGATGTCGAGGCATTCGGCGCAAAAGGCGGAATACACTTGTCCCGGCCCGTCTGTTTTCAAAAGCGCACCGCATCCGCCGCATCGCGGCGGAAACAGCGCGCTCATCAGTCCGTATTTCATTTTTCGTCAGAGGAATTTTTGGATCGGCGGGCGGATTTGATGCGATAAAGCTCCTCGGCGGCAAGGCGAGCACGCGTCACGCTGCCCTCCTTGGGGAAGCAGTAGTAAAGGGCGTTTCGGTTGCCGATTCCCACCACGTCTCCGATCTCGTACCAAAAATAGTCGGCGTTGAGGCTGTGGGATGCTTGGGGCTTTTGCTCGTAGTGCAGCTTTCCGTCGCAGCCGTCGAGGGTAAAGCCGTTCTCATCGTGGCGAAGCGTTCCCGAGCCCACCATATAAAGGGCGCGGTGATCCACCAGCATACCGATCTCCACCTCAGTCTCCCACAGATACTCGCCGCGCTCAATCATGGCGCGTACCTCGGCGCGTTGCCAGTCAAACCAGTCGGTCAGATAGGGGAATTCTGTCTTGCCGCTCGTAGCCTTGAGAACGCCGTATTCGTCCAGCTCGTAGGTTTTTCCGCAGGCGCGGCAGAAAACGGTATGGTCAGCGCTCGCCATCTCTCCTTCAAGATGGCAGGCGGGGCACTTGTAGAGAATCCGCTCCAGTCCCACCGCACGCTCACGGTCTGCGATGCGGATGCGGTTTTCGCGCTGCCATGCAAAATTATCAAAGGTAAACTCGCGGCAGATCGCCTCTTGGATCTCCTCGGCGGAGCTGTTTTTCACACCGTCACGATCAAAAAGCACCTTGACGGTGGCGCGAACGGGAACCCGACGCGTGCGCAAGCCGTTGTAGAGAGGCTGACGGAAGAACGCGCCCTCGGCGATGACCGTCACCACCGGAACGCCTAAAAGCTTGACCAGTCCGCCAAGTCCCGGAGACATTTCGGAGGCTCTGCCGTCAAAGGAGTAGCCCGCCTCGGGGTACATCAAAACGTCCACCTTCTTTTCCTTGAGGGCGTGCTTGATATCCTTGACCAGAGTCAGGTCAGACACGTATTTCTGCGTGGGGATACAGCCGATGCGCTCCATCAGCCATCTTTTTCCCACCATGCCGTCCAAGGTGCTCACCACGCAGTGGCGTCTGGGGTAAAAGATCTTGGATGCGATTTTCAGATCGATAAACGCCGAGTGGTTCATCAAAATTAAGCAGGGCTCGTTCGGAATCTCCCCCTCCACGCGGTAGGAAAAGCGGGTCGCGATCAGATCAGGGATAGACAAAACGCGGATCAAGGAGGAGAGCAGAAACCAGGGCCTACGCGGCTTGCGATGAGAGCCGCCCGCCCTTGCCATGACCTCGTCATAGGACATCTTTACCGTCTTAATCTTCATAGAAGCCTCTTTCTTGAAAAGCTCGTAGTTTTGTGAACTTTTCTTAACAAAAGAATACCATGTTTCGGGAGCTTTGTCAAGAGAGGACGCGAAAAATGTTGAAAGAGGTCGCGGGGAAGGTCGTGGGCTTTGCCCACACCCACTTAGGGGACTTTTACGAAAAGTCCCCTAAGAACCTCCAAAACTTTCTGTCGAGGGGGTTAGGCAATCCCAATGGAGAGTATGCGAACAGAGATAACCCTCGCTTGTGCGGTGCGCGGAAAACCATCTTTCCTGCAAATAATCCCACCCATAAAAAGAACTTCCCGAAGCTTCCGTCCGTTTTCGGCACGGGAGCTTTGGGAAGTTTCTTGAGAGGAGGTGGGTTTGGGAGGGGGAGGACTTCTTTTCCGAAAGAAGTCCCCCCCCTCCCAAGGTCTTCCCCCCTCCCCAAAAAACCTGTCAACGGTGGCACGCGGTGTCAGGGTTTGGCACAAAAA
>JAZQVI010000023.1:0-7339 GCA_045631745.1 Eubacteriales bacterium | reverse complement strand
GACTACCATCTTTGCCCCTGCTCCGTCAAAGGTATTGTTGGGCAGACGGATAGCACCGAGGAAGTCGGCTCTTTGCGAGATATACTTTCTGACAGACGGGTTCTCTTTATCAAGAGTACCGCTGCTTGTGATGAAAGCAATCACACCACCGGGGCGAACCTTATCCAAGGTTTTCGCAAAGAAATAGTCGTGAATAAGGAAGTTGTAGTTGTCGTACTTCTTATCTAGGAGCTTGAAGTCATTGAACGGCACGTTGCCCACCGCCACATCGAACAAACTATCCGGAAATTGAGTTCGCTCATATCCGTCGATGGTGATACCGTTCTTCTGATAGAGTTGCCTTGCAATTCTTCCCGAAAGGCTGTCCAACTCCACACCGTACACCTTGGCATCCATACTCTCGGGAAGAAGTCCCATAAAGTTACCGATACCGCAGGAGGGTTCAAGAATATTACCGCGCTTGAACCCCATATTTTCCAACGCCTTGTACATAGCCCTGATGACCACAGGAGGCGTGTAAAAAGCCGTCAACGTCGATTCGTTGGCGGCTTCGTATTCTTCGGGAGAAAGCAGATTTTTCAGCTCGTTGTACTCCATGCGCCAATTATCCTTGGTGCTGTCAAACGCATCGGCAAGACCTCCCCAGCCCGAATACTGTGCAAGTATCTCTTGCTCCTCTGGAGTGGCCAATCTCCCCTCCGCTTCAAGTGCATACAAGAGTTTAATGGCATCAATATTCTTTCTGAACTTGGCTTTGGGGCCTCCCGTGCCGATCTCGTCATCGGTGATGCGGTAGTTGTACTTCTCGCTGTCGGGTATCTCGGGGTACGAGTTATACACGGGAAACGTCTTTCTCGGCTTGGGTTCTTCCGCAAGCTGCGGGATCTCTTTTCGGCTCTCTTGCCAATACTGCTCGATCTGATCGTCCGTCACTTCCGTCAGCCCGCCAAAGTCCAGTCCGCAGAGCAGATTGTCGTTCATTTCTTTGAGGGTGTTATATCGAATCGTCTCCACGAGAACATCCCGTAAATACATACGAAGCTCATACTTTTCAAGGTCAACCTCGGTCTGTACGGGAATGTCCGCGTTGCTTACCGTTGTATATGCCAGCTCGATCTTGGAAAGATCCTCAAAATGATCCTCCCTCTCATCAAACTCACGAATCAGGTATTCGCGGATATGGTCCTTGGCCCGTTCAAGCTCTTCCTCCTCTCGGCTCTGCACACTTGTGATATCAGCACCATACTTCTTTGCCCATTCAATGACAGGTGTTAGGATCTCGTCCTTGATGCTCATACCCTCCACAGGATGCAGATTTTCGTCCAAGGCGATGGCATCATTCAGAAGGAACTCATAAAAGTCCTTTCCACGCCATTCGTTGTCACCGTCCCGTGCAACGATCTCACCCATGTCAAAATAGATGTCAATATCGTCCATTCTCGTTGCGTGGAGAAATCTTGAAACGGCGGTCAGCTCGGCTTCTTCGGTTCTGTCAGCTTCGATTTCTCCCTCTGTGCGGCCAGCTTTAGTGGTCACGATTACGGCTTCGGGAATACTGTTTTCACGTTGGATCCGTTTCAGATATTCCTCTGCATCAGCTTGCTCGGCAAAAAGATAGAGCTGGCCATTTTCTCCGAGATACTTCTTGATGGAAGCATCCCAAATGCCAACTCTGCCCGCCTCATACGGAACCGTGCGGATGGAAAACCGATTGGGAGATCCCTTCATATCCGCTTTTTCTCTTTCGTCCGTCATGGACACAAGAATTTCTCTTGCTGCCGAGCTGTAACCACGGAAGGAATACTCCTCGGTCAGAAAACGGATGGCTGCGTCACGAAACTCTTCATCATCGGAGTCAACGATATATTGCTTTGCTTCCGAACCAAGCTTATCGAAGAACACCGTGTAGTCCTCGTTCTCTCGGAGCATAGAGATCTGCTCAAAGGTAACGATATTCTCAACAAACTGCCCTCCTGAGGTACTGTCGGGATTGAAGTAGAACCAAGTGACCACACCCTTTTCCTCGTCCACATAGAAACGGTCATTACTGAATCGATCCTCGCAGAGGCGGAGAATATCCTCCCCCTTTTCGGGCAGAATCCGTGCGATTTCAGCATCGGTGTATGCCTTCTCCTTAGGCTTCTTCAATCCATCGTTGAGGCTATTCTCCCGCAGGCGCTTCATAAAGGTAGCAAAATCCAATTCAAGGGGAATAAGCGTACCGTCGAAAAGCTCCACCTTGTCCCCTGCCAGTGAAAGGATCTCCATCTCGTCCTTGCCGATATAAACAGTCATGCCCAGCTTCAGATCATACTCTGTATCGGGCATATTCTCCTCCACAGGCTCGTTCTCGTGCACTGCGGGTACTTGTGCGGGTTCAGCCTTATCCGACGCAAACGGCGTTTTTAAGCGATAGGGAGAGTTTGGGAAACTATTGAACTTCCCTGCCAAATAGTTCTTAACATCCTCAAGAGCCTGTTTGTCCCGTTCGTAGCTTTCGCGCGCATAGTCATCGCCTCCGGGGATCAAGGATTCAAAAACAGTCTGCATCCCTTCCACGATCTCTGCAAGACGTTCCTTGCTTTGAATCTGCTCCTGCAGATCGGCTACGTCCTCCCAATAGCCCGTGATACCGTGATCCGCGTAGGGGAGCAAAAAGTCTTTTCCCTTGCGGGAATAGAAAACTCTGATTCTCTCGCTTACGATCTTGCGCTCATAGCGATCCAGCTCTTGCTTTTCACGGTCATTCAGATACTTGCACTGCTTGATGAGTTCATCCACACGCTTGGCAACCTGCGGCCATTTGAGAAGAACACCATCCTTCCAGTGCTGGAGTCCGCCGTACAGGGCAAGACCCTTGCCGTCGTGATTGGAGTCGATCCGGCTACCGCCCGAACCGCCGATCCCGTAGGATTTCGCCAAAAAGGAGGCGCGCTCCTTAGTGCCCTTATTGCGAAGGAAGAACGAATAGATGGCCAGCTTGCCGTCCGAAAATGGGGTCCCGCGCTCTGTCAGATAAGCGTCGATCTTATCCTGCGTAACAAATTGCTTGGGAGGCAAAATGTGCGGGTCAGCTTGGGAAAAATCAACGGGATCGCGCAGGAAGGTGGATACCAGACCCGCGATCTTTTTCCCGTCATGGAATCTACGGAAACGTCCGGGATATTCCTTAACGCGTTCCTCATTGGCCTGCATTTCTTCAATAAACGAGGGAAGGTTCTCGGTGTCCCGCAAAATCTCTCGGTAAAAGTTGTTGATCTCCGGCCACAAAAAACTGCTTGTCGTCTTGTATTCCTTGGGGATATTCTCATAATCCTCACGGTAAAGAAAGGCCACTTTATCCGCCACGTAAGTCTCCCATATCTCGTCAGCCTTTTCCGCTTCGTTTTGGGTCAAATACTGCCCCGCCTCCAAAAGTTCGCGGATGCGTTTGTCGATATACTCCCATGGCAAAAGGATCGAGGACACATCCGACACCCGATCTCCCGTGGAGATGCGGACACCGTTCTCATCCCATTTCACGGCATAGTTTCGGTTGCCGACAACAATGCCAACGCTGTCCTTTTCGTATTCGCTTTTGAGGAAAGCCACGTTCTCGGCTTGGTTATTTGCTCTGCGGTAGAAGCCGTAGATGCGCTGGGCGCTGTTTCGGATGCACCCGCCAAGCCGCAGAAACTCGTCGATCACCTCTTGCGGGATCCGCATCTGACTTGAGGTATCGGGGACAATTTCTTCCTTCGTCTGTCCCGATTCTGTATCCACGTCCAGGAGAGACAGTTGTTCTCCCCCGCGGGGCTCATCCAAATAGTTGCGATCTTTGATCAATGCGCCGATCAGCTGTGTCACCAACGGCCATTCCACCAGCACCTCGGCTTTTCGGGTCATAAACTTCCCTTCATACAGGAGCAATCCATCCTCTGCCGCCCTGTATCCAAGGTGGTCTTCGGTTCCCAGCTTGTAAAACTCTGCAAAAAGAAAAGGCGGGTATGCACTCCTTACATACTCCGCCTTTTCCGTATCGCTCTTATCGGAAGATAAAAGAGACACGATATCCTGCTTGCTGTGGCGCAAGTAGTCACCGTGTCTCAATATTTGGATCAGACTTTCGGGATCTTCGATCTGTGGGAGATCTTCCATAATGCTCCCATTGGTAGCTCCTACCGATAGATCAAATCCTTCAGCACTTCCTCCTCTGCCGACTCCTTGATGGAGTTCATCATCTGAACCCATTTCATCGGATCCTCGGCCTTCATCTGCTCGTTGACCCCAAGGCTCTGTGCCATCCGGGACATACTCGCCTCGATCTGTATCTTCGCCGTCTCGTCGATCTCGTGAAGGTAACTGTTCAGCCTGCCCTCCGTCAGAATCGTCGTGTAGCTGCCCCGTCGGTGTTTCTTCATGAACGAGAGTCTCATCTGCCCGTATTTCCCGATGTGATGGTTCGTCTGCTCGGGCATTTCCAAATTCGGGATCTGAAATCCGTTCTGCGTCCTGTACGTGATGCTCATGTGTGTTTCCTCCTATTCCGATTTCTTTTTTACCACCGTCATTATACTCGATTTCGGTTTGCCCGTCAAATGTGCGATTTGTCTCTCGGATAGACCTCTCCACACCACGAACGGCTCTCTCGATTTCTCGCAAACAGATCTCGGAAATATCACTCGTGGCAGCTCCGAGAATATTCGCGGTGGCCGGGGTGTTAAATTCATGCACCCACTCAAAGCCGTCCGATTGAACAATGTCATCCGCATGGAATCCAAGACGGGTAAGCACCGTGTAGGCCACACCGGCCTGTAAAGTCACGAAAAGTCGGATACGAAGATTGTCCTCATCCAGTTCTTCAAGGAAGCTTCCCTCCCGTTCTTGCATCAGCTCTTGCAGATAATCCGCCAAGTTGTCCGTACAGAGTGGAATCGTAGCATCCACAACCGTATCGCTTAGGCTACTCCTCGCTGTCCCATCTCCAATAAAGCGGTTCTGTACGGCCTCAATCACATCGGGTATATACTCGGGCTTGATTCGCCATAACTCAAAGGGGGGATTGTCCATGCGATCTTCCCGTGTATGGGTATCTCTGACATCAAACACATAGCGAAGGTAGGGACGGTCTCCTCGCCCGTCGATGAGGGCGATACCCGTTGCCCCTCGTTTGACCCATCGGCCGAAATGGGTATTCCATAGATTGATCTCGGCACAAGCCGTAGCATTAGGCCGTTGGGCGTGTATGAGCACCTGATCGGCAAACGGGTACTTGTACTGATACGCTGCCGAGTGTAAAAAAGCCCGCCACGCCACCGAGTCCGAGGTGATGTCTTTGATCGTCTGCTGATACAGTTCGGTAATCAAGTCAATTTTTCTCGGCATTGTTGTTTTGCTCCTTCTTTTTAGATTTTATCGGGCATCACGCGCTGATACCCTTTCTTTTTGTTCAGTCGGGAACTCCCAACCATAGACAGCCCCGATCATTTCTCCGAGCTTGTCGGTAACGCGGTCGATGTCCTCCTGCGTTGCCTTCCCTTCGTAGAACTTATCAAGGAAGTCCTCCCGGTCATCCGAGGAAAGGTCATCCTTGAATTTGCGGTAATACAGATAGTTTCGTCCGTCGTGATGGATCTGCGTTGAGCACAGATCTCCGTCGCGATCAACGTACCATTCGTTCATATCGCAATCGCTGTAAAGGCAATCCTTGATATTTCCCGATTCGATGATCTTATAGCCGAGCGCCCTGCCGTTCCATCTTCCGATATTGCCGAACACGATAATATCGGTGTTGCATTGGATATCGAGGTTGGCACGTTCATCACCGAGGTATTCGGCGTTGATCTCATACATCTTCTGCGTAAGCTCATCGTCACTGAGATTGGGATATTCTTCCCGCAGCTCTACGATCCAATCCTTGAGGTCGAGGTCAATATCCTGCCAAATCATACGCTTTTCGGGGAAAGGATAGACGTGCGCGCCAAGCCGTTGCAGGCGTTCCGCGTACTCACAGATGTGGAATGCGTTGTGTCCTACAAGCACGTGGTAATCGTCGATATACTTGCACACGAAAGCCTTCCTCTCGCCCGTAGGATAGGTGACAAGAATCTGCTCTCCATCGGGAATACGGAATTTCTCTTGATAGTCGGGATAGATAAAGCGGATCTCTTTCGGCTCGTCCATCTTCGATCTGTCGAGAACGGAGAAAACGCTGTACTGATTTTTGTAGACATAATCGCTCATCAGCGTTCCTCCCTACTGTCAGTTCTCTTTTTGATCGGAGTTCCGTACTCATCGTAATTTTTCGGATCTGCACCGGGAACATTCCAACCGAACATAGAACCCACCTTCATCGCCTCCATTTGAGGGCGTGTAATACCAAACGCCTTGTTGTTTCTCAGGACTTCGTTGATATTGCCGCCCTTTTTGTACAACGCATCCCCGCTTTCTGCAATGTCGATACGGATCTCTTCTTGACTGCTGTGAATAAAGCCATAGCAATATCTCGGAAGTCCCCGACTCTTGGCAAGCTTGTTCATCAATGTTTCTTTGTCATAGCAAAAGACGTAGAAGTTATAATCACCGGGCATAGGAATACAGCGGAGATACAGAGCATAATCCTGCGTCAGAATACGGAATCCCCATTGCGAACCGTAGGGATGAGATAACAGGCATTGGGGTTGAGTGCGGCAGTACGCTCTCATGCTGTCACGGTCAAAGAGGACACCGCACGGCTCACGCAACTTCTTGATGATCGCATCGAAGATAGTCTTGAACTTCTCGTTATTCAGTTCATCAAAGTTATGCGGAAACCAAGCAGTCCAAAACTCCCTACCGCCACCGAAATCTCCCCGCAGATGCCCGATACATCCCAGCTCCCGTTCCTCATCCTTGTTGTTATAGAACAGGTCTGCTTCTTCTTTCATTTTGATAGCTTCAAGCACCATCTTATCTCCTCCGATCCTTGGGTTCTTCCACGGGAATATAGAAGTGGCCATTTTCGTCGTAGTTCTTGGGATTGGCCACGGGCGTATCCCAACCAAAGATCACGCCGTTCTCCATAGCGGCTACCTGCTCCACCGATAGGTTTAACACCGCGTTTTGTTCATTGGCGTAAGCACGGTTTTCCACAAGGTTTCCACCATACTGTGGAAAAATCTCGTACATATCCCCACCGAAACGAATCAAGATGCGTTCTCCTGTATATTTCAGCACACCGTAGCAGTGTTCCGGAAGTCCTTTGACCTCGGCCATGGCAGACATGAGGGCTTTGCGCTCATAGCCATACAACGTAACATGACGCACGGGATTCCAAGGAGTAAGGGCGATATACCAAGCATACTCCTCGGTCAGCACCCGG
>JAZQVI010000022.1:0-27181 GCA_045631745.1 Eubacteriales bacterium | reverse complement strand
AAAGACCGAAACGGCGGTTTCGACCCAGCCGAAGAAAAAGCTTCTGTTTGTTGGCGCGGAGACCATGCCCTTTGCGGCAACGGGAGGTCTGGGCGACGTGATGGGATCCCTCCCGGCGGCGCTTGCGGAAACCGGCAGAGTCGATGTAAGAGTGGTCATGCCTCTCTATGGAAGCGTTTCCGAGGCATGGCGTAAGAAGATGAAGGAGGAGTGCATCACCGAGGTGAATCTCTCCTGGCGTCGGCAATATTGCGGGATTTACAGTCTTGTCAAGGACGGCGTGACCTTCTATTTCATTGACAACGAGTATTATTTTAAGCGTCCTGCTTTGTATGGACATTTCGATGATGCCGAGAGATATGCTTTCTTCTGCATGGCGGTCATGGAAATGCTCGAGAAAGTGGATTTTTATCCCGACGTTCTGCATGCACATGACTGGCAGGCGGCGCTGTCGGTGATCTATCTCAACTGCCTCTATCGCGATAAGCCCGGATATGGGGGCATTAAGACGGCGTTCACCATTCACAACATCGAATATCAGGGACAGTACGATTTCTCCATTCTCGGAGACGTGCTTGGACTGGATAGCCGCGAGAGCGTGCTGATGGAATACGGCGGATGTATCAATCTTATGAAGGCGGCGATCGAATGTGCCGACCGCGTAAGCACGGTCAGCCCGCGTTATGCGGAGGAGATCCGTACCGCACAGTATTCGCACGGGCTGAGCTATTGCCTCAACCATAACGCATACAAGCTGCGCGGAATTCTGAACGGAATCGACTACGTCTATTACAATCCTGCAAAGGACAAGGCAATCGACGCGACCTTCTCGGTCAGAAAGATGGAAGGAAAGATCGCAGATAAGCTGGCGCTCCAGAGAGAGTGCGGCCTGCCCGAAAGAGCGGACGTTCCCATGCTGTCGGTTATTTCGAGACTGGCAACGCACAAGGGATTGGATTTGATCTCCTACTGCATCGACCGCATCGTGCTGAACAACGACGTTCAGCTGGTGGTGCTTGGCATGGGAGAGGAACGCTACGAGCAGTTCTTCCGCGGACTGGAACAGAGACATCCCGACAAGGTCAAGGCGCTCATCACCTATGACCGCGATCTGTCCAAGCGCATTTACGCGGCGACCGATATCTTCCTTATGCCCTCCAAATCCGAGCCCTGCGGTCTCTCGCAGATGATCGCATCGCGTTATGGCGCGATTCCCGTGGTCAGAGAGACGGGCGGACTTTACGATTCCATCAAGCCCGTTTGGATGGATGGCAAGGAGCCCCGCGGAAACGGATTTACCTTTGCAAACTACAACGGTGACGAGCTTCGCGACCGCGTGGAGGCGGCAATCGCGCTTTGGTATGACACCGATATGCGCAAAAAGCTGGTTACAAAGATTATGAAAACAGATTTCTCGTGGGGGGCATCGGCAGAGAAGTACCTCGAAATGTACGACGAGCTCTGATCGCACCGCCATGACGGCAAAACGGATTTTTCGCTGAAAATGATACCGTGCGGAAACTCCTAAAACAGAAAATCCAAAGAAAGGCGATCCCCGGGTGTGGGGATCATGATACAACGGTTATGAACTACAATCCCAACAGTGCAGAAGTAAAAGAGTTACTTGAGGGCGTGCTGCAGCGTCATTTTGGATGCACAGCCGCCGAGGCGTCCCGCGAGCAAATGTATAAGGCTGCCGCGATCACCGTCAAAAATATGCTCAACGATAAGCGTTCCGCATACAAGAAGAAGGTGAACAAGGTCGGCGGCAAGCGCGTGTACTATATGTGCATGGAGTTTTTGCTTGGCAGATCCCTCAAAACCAACCTTGGAAATTTGGGTCTGACCAAGGCTTACGGAACGGCACTCAAGCAGCTTGGCTTCTCGCTGGAAGATCTTTATGAGTGTGAGCCCGATGCAGGTCTCGGAAACGGCGGTCTCGGCCGTCTCGCGGCGTGCTTTGTGGACTCCTTGGCATCTCTGGACTACCCCGCGACAGGATTCTCCCTTTGCTACGAATACGGTCTCTTCAAGCAGATGATCGTGGACGGTATGCAGGTAGAGCTTCCCGACGTGTGGCTGCCCGGAGGAGAGGTTTGGCTGACGCCCCGAACCGACCGCATCTACAAGGTGCATTTCGGCGGCAGAGTAATTGAAAACTGGAAGGAAGGTCACTGCGAGATCACCTATGAGGGCGGCGAGGAATATGAGGCCGTTCCCTATGATATGATGATCTCGGGAGCCGACAGCTCCGCAGTCAGCCAGCTCCGTCTTTGGAGAGCTCGCAACATTCAGAACTTCAACATGGGACTCTTTACCCAGGGACAGTACACCCGCGCGCTGGAGGAGAGCAACAATGCAGAGATCATCACCAAGGTGCTCTATCCCTCTGATAACCACATGGAAGGAAAGCTGCTCCGTCTGACGCAGCAGTATTTCCTGGTATCCGCATCGGTACAGAGCATCATTCGCGACCACATGGCGGTTTACGGAACCATCGAGAACCTGCCCGATAAAGTGGCGATCCACATTAACGATACCCACCCAGCGCTCTGTATTCCCGAGCTGATGCGTATTTTGATCGATGAATATTTCATGACTTGGGATCAGGCGTGGAGCATCGTGACGCGCACGGTTTCCTACACCAACCATACCGTTATGCCTGAGGCACTCGAGACCTGGAGCGAGGACCTGTTCCAGCTTCGTCTGCCCAGAATCTACACCATTTGTAAAGAGATCAACGAGCGCTTCTGCCGCGATGCTTGGAACGTGTTCACGGGCAACTGGAACACCATTTCCCAGCTCAGCGTAATCGGCTACGGACAGGTTCGCATGGCAAATCTGTCGGTGATCGGCTCTCATTCGGTCAACGGCGTGTCGGCACTTCACTCTCAGATTCTGAAGGACTCCACCTTCAAGTCCTTCTACAAGATGTATCCCGAGCGCTTTGATAACGTCACCAACGGTGTTGCGCACCGCCGCTGGCTGTGCTACTCCAACCCCAAGTTGTCCGATCTGATCACCGAGTGTATCGGTGATGGATTCCGTCATCGCCCCGAGGAGCTGTCCGAGTTTGCAAAGTTTGCAGACGACAAGGCAGTGCTGGAGCGCCTGCGCGGCATCAAGCATGACAACAAGATCGCATTTGCCGACATGATCTACAAAAAGACGGGTCAGAAGCTGGATACGCACTCGGTATTCGACGTACAGATCAAGCGTCTGCACGAGTACAAGCGTGAGCTTCTCAACGCCCTGAACATTATCGGACTCTACCTTGATCTCAAGGAGAATCCCGATCTGGATATTCAGCCTCAGACCTTCATTTTCGGCGCGAAGGCTGCTCCCGGATACGCAATGGCAAAGCGCATCATCAAGCTGCTTTGCATGATCAGTAAAGACATCGAGCAGAATCCCCGCATCCGCGAAAAGCTCAGCCTGGTGTTCCTGGAGAACTACAGCGTGAGCATGGCGGAGGCGCTGGTTCCCTCTGCCGAGATCAGTGAGCAGATCTCCCTTGCGGGTAAGGAAGCGAGCGGTACGGGTTGCATGAAGCTGATGATTAACGGTGCGCTTACCATCGGAACGCTGGACGGTGCAAACGTCGAGATGCAGGAGGCAGCAGGCAAGGAGAATATGTTCATCTTCGGTCTGACTGCAAAGGAGGTAGAGGATCTTTGGCTTGCCGGCTACCGTTCCTCCTCTTACTACACCTCCAACGAGCGCCTGGCGCGCATCGTAAACTACCTGACCGTTGGCTTTGCGGGCGAGTCCTTTGCGGACATCGCGTCCTACCTGCTCAACGGACACGGAATTGCCGATCCGTATATGTGTCTGGCAGACTTCGAGTCCTACCGCGCAACGCACGAGCGCATGATCCGCGAGTATCAGGACAAGGAGCTTTGGAACCGAAAGTCCCTGCTCAATATCGCTGCAGCAGGACACTTTGCGGCTGACCGCTCCATCGAGGAGTACGCACAGCGCATCTGGAAGCTCAAAAAAGTAAAATAATAGCAGATCAATCAAACACACAGAGGATTTTTTTGGAAAATTCCTCTGTGTGTTTTTAATTATTTCTTATAGAAAATGTTATATTTTTCGCAAACTGTTGACAATCGCCAAAAAATGAGTATAATAAAAGGTAAAGATGATAATGGGCTCACCAGCGCCCATGGGATTTTAACGTTGTTACATAGGAGGAACGATGATGAAAAAAGTATGGTATGTTTTGTCTGTCGCTCTGCTTCTGACCGCTCTGATTTTTGGCGGTGCTATGAGCGCAGCTGCGGACACAACCGACGCGATTGGAGATGCCTGCGGTGCAAATGTAACATGGGCATATGCCAACAATGTTCTGACAATTTCGGGTGAGGGAGCGATGGGGGACTATAATACCAGTTCTGCGCCCTGGAGTGCTTATGAGGCCGAGATTAAGGAAATCAAGATCGGCGAGGGTGTCACCAAGATCGGCATGGCTGCTTTTTCGGGCTTGTCGAATTTAACAACGGTGACCTTTGGTGACAATAGCGCGCTGACCGCGATTGGAGCAGATGCGTTCTATAACTGTGCTGCACTGAAGGGAATTGTGATTCCTTCCAACGTCACAGAGATTGGTGACTGGGCATTCTTTGGATGCAAGGCGCTTGAGACCGTCACGTTCCCTGCGGGTTTGAACTCTGTTGGAACGGGTGCGTTCCATGGATGCAAGAGCCTGTCCTATGTTCATTTTGCCGGCCTTAAGCAGATTGGTTCGGTTGTTTTCAAGGATTCCGGAGTTCAGACCATCGATTTCTGCGGCACGCAGGCTGAGTGGGATGCCATTGAAAAGTCTGCTTCATGGGATGCAGAGATGGTCAGTTACACATTGAGTTGCCTGCACGACCGTATTGTCGAAGTAGATGAAAACTCGCACAAGTACGGTTGCGAGAAATGTGACTATAAATCCGCTGAGATGCCTCACAACTGGGAAGAGGATACCAGTAATCATGATGGCAACGAATGTACAAAGAGTTTTATCTGTCAGGGTTGTAAGCGCGTGAAGCAGCAGCAGATCCACTCCTCTACAAATAAGTGGACATCTATTAACGAGAATTATCACCAAAGCGTATGCGCCTGCGGGTCTAACACGTATATTGCTGCGCATAGTTGGGGTAAGGGCGAGGTTAAAGAGGGGGATGAAGCAACACATACTAAGGAAGGCGTTATGACCTACACCTGTGAGGATTGTAAGTTCACCAAGACCCAGCCGATTGCAAAGACGGCCGATCACGCCTTTGGCGATTGGGTAAGCTGTGATGATGCAGAGCACAAGGGTCAGCACAAGCATACCTGTGCATGTGGTGCAGTGGAATATGCTGCCCATGAGTGGAATGAGGGCAAAGTTACAACGGGAGCTACGTGTAAAGATGAAGGCGTGAAGACCTACAGTTGCACAACTGAGGGGTGCACTGGAACTAAGACCGAGATCCTCCCCAAGGCTCCGCACGAGTATGAGGATACGTGGGAATCCGTTGACGAGAATATGCACAAGCATACCTGTGCGTGTGGTGCAGAGGAATATGCTGCGCATAGTTGGGATAATGGCGAGGTTACAAGTGCAGAATGTGCCGAGTTTAAGGTGACGGTCTATAAATGCACAGCTGCTGGATGCGAAGGGCAGAAAACTGAGACGACCAAGCAGACCGAGAAGATACCGCACACCTTTGATACATGGGTAAACTGTGAAGATGAAGAGCACAAGGGCCATCACAAGAGCACCTGTAAGTGTGGTGCGGTGGAATATGCTGCTCATGAGTGGGATGCCGGAACTCAAAGTGTAGATCCTACACACTTTACCGAGGGTGAAATGACCTACTCCTGCACAGCTAAGGGGTGCAAGGCGACCAAGACCGAGATCCTGCCCAAGAAGACGGAACATGTGTACGGGGATGAGTGGGAATCTGCGGATGAGTTTGTACACAAGAAAGAGTGTGCTTGCGGCGAAGGAGCAAAATTTGAGGCGCACAAATGGGATGATGTTGTAATCATCAGTGAACATACGCACGTGACCAATGGTAAGATGAAGTACACCTGTACAAGTTGCGGAGAGGTCAAGTACGAGACCATTCCTGCGGGACACACCTACGGCGAGTGGATTCCGGTTGACCTGACGCAGCACAAGAAGGTTTGTGAGTGTACCGAAGGCACGATTTACGAGGGGCATAAGTGGACCATTGTGACCACCACGAAGGCAACGTGTAAAGAGGAAGGTGTGAAGACATACACATGCGATGAGTGTGGTTTCACCATGACCGAGCAGATTCCTAAGACTACCACACATTCCTTTAGTAATTGGACAGAATGTAAGGATACAGATCATGAGGGTCAGCACCAGCGTAAGTGTAATGTTTGCGACAAGGTGGAATATGCTGATCATGTGTGGAGCAAATCCGGAAAGGAAACTGTAAAGCCTACACACCTTACAGAGGGCGTAAAGACTTATACCTGTACAGCTAATGGATGCAAGGCGACCAAGACCGATCCGATTGCAAAGACGACCGAGCACACCTTTGGTGATTGGGTAAAATGTGAAGATGAAGAGCACGAGGGTCAGCATATGCACACCTGTGCGTGCGGTGAAGTGGAATATGCTGATCATGAGTGGGATGCCGGAAAGGAAACTGTAAAGCCTACACATCTTACAGAGGGTGTAAAGACTTACAAATGCAAAGCTGAGAGGTGCGAGGCGACTAAGACCGAGCCGATTGCAAAGACGACCGAACACACCTTCGGTGATTGGAGAGATAAGGATGAGTATCATCATGAACGGGTATGTGAATGTGGCGAGGCATCCGACGATCACCACGAATGGGGAAAGGGTGTGATTTCTGTAACGCCTACCGACGAGGAAGAAGGTCAGATGACTTATAAATGCGGTGTTTGCGGTCGAGAAAAAACAGAGGTTATTCCCAAAATAGAGGGAGGCTGCAGCTCTACGATTGCAGGCGGCGCGGCATTGATGCTTCTGCTTTCCATCGGCTCTGCCGGACTTGTGTTCAAGAAAAAAGAAGACTAATTTCTGATAAAATCAGGCGGAGGAGCGATTAAATCGCTCCTCCGTTTTTGTTTTGCGCGGGGATTGGGTCAAACTCCTCCCAAAACTCCAGGTTCATTTTTTCGTATTCTCGTCGGTTGAGGTGGTAGCTCATGCCGTGGTTTGCTCCCGGGACGATGAGAAGGCGCTTGGGCGAGGCGCAGCTCTTGTAATTCTCGTAGGTCATTGTGACCGGAACGAAGCAATCGTCCGCACCGTGGATAAAGAGAACGGGGATATTGGTTTTGGCAAGGGCGTCGGTGGTGGAGTGTTCGCGCGAGCCTGCGTGAAGCTTCTTTCGACAGAGTCCGTTTGCCGCTCTCGCATAGAATCCGAAGGGGACGTGAAAGTTGTTCTCCACCACGTGCTTCCAAATGGCGTAGGGAGAGGTGAAGCCGCAGTCGGCGATGATTCCGCGCACGGTGGCGGGCATATGGAGGCCTGACGCCATCAGGACGGTGGTGGCACCCATGGAAACGCCCCCGAGATAGATGGGAAGGGCATTCTCGCAGCGCTCGCTTGCCCACCACGCCCAGTCGCGGCAATCGTGACGCTCCAGGATGCCAAAGCCCATATAGGCACCCTCGCTGTTGTTTTGCCCCCTCTGCTCGGCAAACAAAATGTGACAGCCGTTGTCATGCCAAAAGTTGGCGATGGTCCCAAAATCTCGCGACCAGCGCGAGCGCCAGCCGTGCATGGCGATGATCACGCGACGGGCGTTCTCTGCGGGATACCAGTGTCCCACCAGCCGAATTCCGTCCGCACTGCGGATCTCTACCTGCTCGGTCTCTTTTTCCTCCAATGCCCGTGCCGCTTCTGCGAGCATATTCTCCGCCTCCTCCCCATACTCCGTTCCGCGGATTCTTTTTTTTGTCATGCGGCGCGGCGCCTCGCGATCGAGCGCGATCCGCATGAGATGCTTGGTGGTCGCGTAGGATGCGCAAACGCCGGCAGCGCCGACGGTTGCTCCCACCCCCAGCGCGATCCATAAATTCTTTTGATTCAAAAAAACACCCCCTCATACCGATAGGATTGCCGACCTATGCCGATTGCTTTCACCGTATGAGAAAGTTTATGACTTTTTTTCTGAAATCATACAAAAAAACGGAGCCGTTTGGTTGTGGCTCCGTTTTTTGATCAGGTGTCGTTTTCAATTATTACTTGGCACATCTTCATTGCCTCAAGGGCGTTGCGGTGGCTGTCCGGCGTCACCCCTGCGCACCCCTTGGCATCGACGTAGAGCGGAATCTCGGGATAGAACGCCTTGGTCAGGAGGACGTTGGAGATTACGCAGATGTCGGTGCAAAGGCCGAGGAAGGTGATGCTTTCCACATCCTGCTCTTGCCCGATGACCTCCACCAGCTCCTTCGATCCGAAGGTCACCTTGTCCAAGGCTTCGGTGGTTCTCAGGGCATCCAGCTCGGCGCGGATCTGCCAGCCGTGGGTGTTCTTGATACAGTGCGGAACGGGCAGATGTGAGCCCTCCTGCGTTTCCATATAATTTTCGAGGTGGGTATCTCTCGTGAAGATCACCTTGCCGTCAAAGCTTTGGATGCGTTCCTTGACGTGGGGGAGAATGGCGACCGCCTCGGGTGTGCCTAAAGCGCCGTCAATAAAATCGTTTTGCATATCCACAACAATCAGTAATTTCATATCGGTTTCCTTTCTCAGAGGGGATGGCGGTTGCGAATGACCTCAAACGCCTCGGCTGCTACCTCAACCGTCTCGCGAATATCCTCGTCGGAGAGGGCGGCGTTGATGAAGTGATTGTGGTGATTGGTGAAGAAGATTCCGCGCTTGACGCACTCGGCGATCCATTCTTGATGCAGGGCAAGGGAGGGATCGTCAGCAATTCGGAGATAGAACAGGGAGGGAGCGCCTGTTACATGCAGGTCAAAGCCGTACTGTTTACCCGCCGCGATCAGTCCGTCACGGAGCTTAACGCCTTTTTCATGGAGCAGGGCGGGGCAGTTGATGCGTTTCATCTTCTCGATGCAGGCGATTGCAGCCGCAAAGGGAACGGCGGAGAGCCAGTAGGAGCCTGTATAGGACATGGAGGACACGGTGTTCTTGAGAAAATCCTGTCCGCACAGACAGCTGACATTATATCCATTGGCAAGTGCTTTGCAGAAGCAGATGAGGTCTGCCTTGAATCCGAAATAGTGATCCGATCCCGCCAGATCGAGGCGGAATCCTGCGCGCACGTCGTCCACGATCAGGACAGTCCCCTCATCGGTGCATTTTTTTCGAACCTTCTGCCAAAAATCCTTGGCAGGGAGGATGTTATCCTGGAAGTTTCCGTGCATATAAGGCTGGCTGATTACCGCGGCAATCTCTCCCTTGTAGCGGTCGAACACCGCCTCCAGTCCCTCATAATCGTTCCAGTCGACGTAAATGTTGTGCATGACATCCTCTTCAATGACGCCTGCATAATCGATTTTCTGCGTCCAGGGGGCGATGCCGTGATAGTAGCCCTTGAAGAAGACGATCTTCTTGCGGTGGGTATAGGCTCTTGCCACCATGACCGCAAGGGTGGTTACGTCGTTTCCATTCTTGGCAAAGAACGCCCAGTCAGCACAAGCGACCGTGTCCACCATCAGCTCGGCAAAGTCGATCATGAGGGTGCTGGGTAGGGTGGTGCAGTCGGAGATGGCGCGCTGACGCGCGGCTGCCGCATCTACGTCGGGATCGTGGTAGCCCAAAATGTTGGGGCCGTAGGCGCACATATAGTCGATGAGTCGGTTTCCGTCCAGATCCCAAAGGTAGGAGCCCTTGGCGCGGGAGGAAAAGAGGGGGAATGCCTCTACGGGCACGTAACAGCCCTCGGCAGGTCCCTGATGGCCGTAAATGCCGGAGGGGATCACCTTCTCGGCACGAAGAAACTCGCTATGGCTCTTGCTGTAATCGTTGATCTTTCGCATTTTGGTTCTCCTTTACGCCAGGTAGATGGACACGCGGTCAAGAATTCTGTTGACGTTGTCGATTTGGGAGATCATTCCCTTAATGCGGACACGCCCCGTGCCCACAGCCGCAACGGCGTTGATCTTTCCGTCAAAGAGGGCTCTCGCTGTCTCGTAGTCTGCAAACTGCATCTCGGAGAATGCCGTCTTGGGCAGATCTCCAAGCAGCGTGAGGGTGTGATCCTTCGCTCTGACTGCCAGCGCGGTGCCGTCTGTTTCGATGTTGCCGATCTTGAGCATGATGTCGCCGTCCACGATGTTGGATGCCGAGAATTTGCCTACCGTATCGTGGTTGCCGATCTGGACGACCGCGCCGGCAATCACGCGGAGCATGAGCTTGGTGGACTTCTTCAGAAATTCGGGATCGTCAAGCGCGCCCTCTTGGGGGCGGAGGTAGGCGGTGAGGATGTCGGTCAGCTGCATAAATTCCTTGAGCAGAAAGCCAAGGCGGTGGAAGCCGCCGATCGGGATGGGCATCCCCTTGCCGTCGATCATGTCGTTGAATTTTTTGGGAGAGGGAAAGTAGAGCTTGATGGCAGCGCCCCGAGTCCCCTCGGTAAGCGTTGCCTCTCCGCTGTTAAAGCAAAGGGTGGCACAGGGGCCTCCTTTGATGAGAAATCCGATGGATACGCGGTGTTTTTTTACAAGCTCGTGCGCCGTCTTGTCAAGCCTGAGAAGCTCGGGAATCGCGCCGAAAACGCCAAACAGATTGCAACGAGCCAGCACGGTTTGATTTTTTGTCATAGGTATCTCCATTCTGCCGCAGGGCGGCGTTGGGGTGTGTATGTGCTCATTATACCAAAAAACACAAGAAAAATCAAGGCATAATGCAAAAAAAGGGGGGAGAGGGCGCTCTTGACAATTTCCTTTGAAGGTGATATAATGAAATTAAGAAGGGAAAGAGAGGTGCGGGTATGAGTCGGATTATCACCATCGGGCGGCAATTCGGAAGCGGAGGCAGAGAGCTTGGGCGGCGTCTGGCAGAGGAGTTTGGCGTTCCGTATTACGATCGCGAGATCGTCCATCAGATTGCGCAGAGAACCGAGTTGGCGGAGGAATATGTCCACCGCATTGTGGAGCAGCGTCCTGAATATCACTTTCCCATCACGGTAGGCAGAACGCTTCATGGGGGCGTGTCGGATTATCTGATGCGGCAGTTTGCATCGGTCTATGCAGAGCAGGCAAACGTCATTCGCGAGCTTGCGGAGAAATCCGATTGCGTGATCGTGGGCAGATGTGCCGATTACATTCTGCGCGACATGGAGCCTTTTCGTGTCTTTGTGTATGCAGATATGGATTTCCGTGTTGCAAGATGCCGTCAAAAGGGGCAGGGAGACACGGAAAAGGATGACAAGAGGCTCAGGCGCGAGATTCGCCGGGTGGATCGCAATCGCAGCAGATACTATCGCTCCTATACGGGTCAGGCGTGGGGAGATCCCGCCAATTATGATATTTGTCTCAACACTGCGGGTGCCGATATCAAGGCAATGGCGCGTGCCTTGGCAACCATGCTCCGCGCCGATGAAGGGTAAAAGAAGGAGATCGTGATGCAACGCATCACGAGCTCTTTTCTGTCATGCTTATTTTCCTGCTACGCTCATGCCGAGAACCAGCAGATCGGGCGAGCCGAAGGTGGTAAAGCCGCCCAGGGGTGACCAGTGGATCTCGTTTCCGATGGCATGAACCGATTTGAGCAGCTCGAAGAAGTTGCCTGCCACCGTGAAGGATTTGATGGGCTCGGCGCGCTTGCCGTTTCGAATACGGAAGCCTGCGCTCTCGATCGAGAAGTCTCCCGTGACCGCGTTCGCGCCTGCGTGGAATCCCTTGCACTCGGTAATGAGGATGCCGTCCTGTGCCATCTCCATGAGCTCGTCCAGCGTCTTGTCACCCGCGGCAACCGAAAAGCTGTAGGGCGCGATGGAAACCGAGGAGGCGTAGCCGTGCTTCTGACCGTTTCCGGTGGATTGCCTGCCTGCCCTTTCGGCCCTGGTCAGGTCGTAAAGCAGTGTCTTGAGCACGCCGTTTTCCACTACGTTCTTGCGATAGGTTGCAACACCCTCCCCGTCGAAAGGGGTCTGGAGCGCATACCCTTTGCGCATCGGATCGTCCGTGATGGTGATGCAGGATGCGGCGACGGGTTCTCCCTCCTTGCCTGCAAGCAGGGAAAGTCCAAGCTGTGCGTTCTTTGCCGAGAAGACCTCTGCAAAGGTGGAGAGAAACTGGCGGAACTGCTCGCCCGTGAATACGACGTTGTACTTTCCCGATTCAACGGTTACAGCACCAATCTTGGAGAGTGCCTTTTCCACGGCGCGAGAGGAGAGGTGTCCCAGCTCCTCCATGGTGGACCCGATGCCCGCCTCGTATGCCTCCTGCGCCTCGTCACCAACGCGCACAACCGCATTTGCGTAGCCTGCCGTCGTGCCGACGCGGTTGGAGAGATCCAGGCCCTTGGAATTGCAGAGTCTGACCTCACTCGTCGTGGAGAAAAGATAGGTCTGCGTGCCGTCTCCCACGGCTGCGTTTTCCGCATAGGTCTTTGCCTGCAGCTCCAGCGCGGTCTGGCGCAGGAGTGACGGGTCTGCGAGCTTGGGATCGGGGAGATTTACCGTTGCATAAGCGTCGGATCCGCCGAAGATGACGGGATTGTCCTCGCTGTCAATACACTTTGCATTGGAGATTGCGCGGTTCACGAGATCAGCCATTGCGTCCTCGGTCATGAGCTCGCCCGAGGCATATCCCATTTTTCCGTCCACCAAGCAACGGAAGCAGATGCCACCCGTAACTCCCGAGGAAAATGCGCTGATCTCGTCCTTGAGCGTCTCCACGCCAAGCGATTCCTCGCGCTCAAAATAGATCTCATATTCCTTTATGCCTGCCTGCTCCGCTGCACGGATCAGGGCTTTTTTCATACATTCAAAATTCATATCATCTGCCTCCTACGGTAATGGTGGAAACGCGGATCAGGGGCTGACCCACGTCGGTGGGCACGCTACCGCTTCCGGCGCCGCACATTCCCTGTCCCGTGGCAAGGTTTTGTCCTACCATATCGATGTTCTTGAGAATCTCAGATCCTGTTCCGATCAGAGATGCACCACGGACGGGCTCGCAGATCTTGCCGTTTCGTACAAGATATCCTTCGGTGACAGCAAAGTTGAAGGCGCCCGTGAGGGGGTTGACCGATCCGCCGCCCATCTTGCGGCAATAGAGGCCGTTCTCAATGGAGGCAATGATGTCCTCGTTCTTATCGGGCCCGTTGTCGATGAAGGTGTTGGTCATACGGGAGGTCGCCTCAAACTGATATCCTTGGCGTCTGCCGTTTCCTGTCATGGGAAGCCCCATTCTGCGCGATCCGAGGCGGGCGATCATATAGCTCTTGAGCACGCCGTTCTCGATCAGCACGTTTCTTTGCGTGGGCGTTCCCTCGTCGTCAATGTTGACCGATCCCCATGCGTTGGGAATGGTTCCGTCGTCGATGGCGGTCACCTTGGGATTTGCGATCATCTCGCCAAGCTTTCCTGCCATCTGGGATGCGCCGATCGCGACCGAGGATGCCTCCAGGGAGTGTCCGCACGCCTCGTGGAAGATGACGCCGCCAAAGCCGTTTTCAATGGCTACGGTCATCACGCCCGCAGGGCAGTAGTCGGCGCGGAGATTGACGGTTGCCTGACGCGCCGCCTCTCGACCGATCTCGCGCGGGGAGTGGGTTTCGAAGAACTCCAGTCCCATACCCGCGCCGGGAGAGGCTACGCCCGACTGATTCTCACCGTTTTGGCTTGCCACTGCCTCGACTGCCATTCGAGTGCGAATGGAGCGATTGGTGGTGTAAAGGCCCTCGGTGTTGGCGATCAGAATGGTGTGGTCCACCGTTGCCAGCGTTCCGCTGACCTGGGAGATGCTTTCGTCATACTCCTTTGCGGCAAAGCAGCCCTCGCGCAAAAGATCTGCGCGCTCGCAGGCGTCAACGCCGGAGGGTACGGTTCGGATGGGGTGGATGTTTGGAAAGACTCTCTCGGCAAGGTGTACGGAGATGTCCTTCTTGAGCTCTCCTATGACCGATGCCACCGATGCGGCGCAACGGAGCAGACCCTCTCTGGAAATATCCGACGTGGAGGCAAACACCGTGCGCGTGCCGAGAAAAGCGCGGATTCCCACGCCTGACAACAGGTTGTCACCCACGCGGTCAATTTTGCCGTCTACCATGCTAATCGAATTGTTTCGCGTGTTTTCTCCATATAATTCAGCAAAGTCTGCTCCTGTTGACAGGGCGCAGGACAATGCCTCTTCTACCAATGCTTTTGTGATCATACAGGATCTCCCTTCTTCATACTCGTTTTGTTTTCTGCTTCTATCAGAGCAGGGATCTCATCAAGCGTTCTGCAGCAATGCCACAGTGCTGCCTTCATTGTTTTGTCCGGTTCTTCAAGGTCTGGCACCATGACCACGTACATCTCTGCCGCCAGCCCTGCACGCACACCGTTGGGGGAATCCTCCACGACAAGGCAGTTTTTGGGGGCTATCCCCAGCTTGTTTGCCGCTGACAGAAAGATATCGGGGGCAGGCTTGCCGTTGGGTACGCTGTCCCCTGTGACAATCTGATCAAAATAGACGCCGTAGCCCGTTTTTGTCATATAGTTGTCGACCGTGACGCGAGTGGTCGCCGTGGCGAGCGCCATGGGAAGCCCCATGGATTTGAGCGATTCAAAGATGCCCGGCACACCCGGCTTGAGGGGGAGACCGTCCCGTTCGATCATTTCATTGAGAATGGAGCGGCGCCCGTCAAAGATTTTTTCGGTGTCAAAATCCTCGCCGTAGAGCTGCTTCATCTGACAGCGGATGTCATCGCGGTTCTTTCCGCGCCATCCGGGTGTCCACTTCAGAAAATCAGGCGGCAGCAGGCCCCGCCGCTGCATTTCCTGCCACCCCTCAAGGGTCAGCCTCTCGGTGTCAAAAAGCGTGCCGTCCATGTCAAAAATGACTGCTTGAATCATAAGTTCCTCCGCGTGTAGTCTCTTCTTCATTATTTTACCACAAATCTCTGCTTATTGCAATCTTTTTTCAAAAAATGATGGTTCCAAACAGCTCGATTCTTGACAAAGGAGGGGGAATGTGCTATACTTTTATTGTTGAAAAATAGAATTCGGAGATATGAATGATGAAAAATGTTTGCTTTGGCGCGGCAGAGATCCTGCTGCCTGATTTTGAGAGAATCAACGGCACGACCTGGAGCGTGGTTGCGTGCGATCAGTATACCAGCGAGCCGGCATATTGGAAGGATGCAAAGGAAGCAGTGGGGGACGCGCCCTCTACTTTGAATCTCATGCTGCCGGAAATTTATTTGCAGGAGAGCGAAACGCGCATCCCTACGATCCGCACTGCGATGGACGAGGCGCTGGCGTCGCATTTGATTGCCCATCCCGATGCCATGATCTATCTGGAGCGCGTGCAGTCTGACGGCGCGATCAGACGGGGAATTATTGGTGCGGTAGACCTGGAATGTTACGACTATACCGCAGGCTCGACCTCGCTCATTCGTGCGACCGAGGGAACGGTTTTAGAGCGTATTCCTCCTCGTGTAGCGGTGCGCCGCGGTGCGCCCTTGGAGCTTCCGCACGTCATGCTTCTCATCGACGACAGAGGTCGGACGGTGATTGAGGCGGCGGCTCCCCTGGCAAAGAAGTCGGCACCCATCTATGATTTTGATCTGATGCTGGGTGGTGGTCACGTTACGGGATACCTGCTGGATTCGGACACGCAGGCACAGATCGTGGGTGCGCTTGGGAATTTGTCATCGCGTGAGGGAATGGTAGAGCGGTACGGAGACGCGGAGCTCTCTCCTCTGCTCTTTGCAGTGGGAGACGGAAATCACTCTCTTGCAACGGCAAAGGCGTCCTACGAGGAGATCAAGGCGCAGATCGGCGAGGAGGCGGCGAGATCGCATCCTGCCCGCTATGCTTTGGCAGAGGTGGTGAATCTGCATGACGAAGCACTTCAGTTTGAGCCTATCTATCGAGTAGTATTTGGGGCAGACCGTTCGGATTTGCTTGCAAAGCTGAAGGAGAATGTAACGGCTCTGAAGGGAGGCGCGGCAGCGCAAAGCATCACGGTTGTGATGGGAGAGCAGGAGGAAATTCTTGCGATTCCTGCGCCTGAGCAGCAGCTCACGGTGGGAACGCTTCAGCGCTTTTTGGACGCATATCTTGCAGAGCACCCCGAGGCGAGTGTCGATTACATCCACGGGGAGGATTCTCTGCGGAATCTGGCACAGGAGGATGGTGCGATCGGATTCTTGTTCGACGGAATGGAGAAGAACGATCTCTTCCGCACGGTTCTTTATGACGGCGCTCTCCCTAGAAAGACCTTTTCGATGGGACATGCGCAGGATAAGCGCTACTATTTGGAGTGCCGCAAAATTCGATAAGCTCAAAAAGAGAGGCAGACGAAAGGTCGTCTGCCTCTCTTTTTTAAGAAAATATCGAAAACCTATTGCTTTTTTGGGATTGTTGTGATATTATATGTGGTAGAGTATCTAAAAATCAATAATCTGTGTCCGAATTCGAATATTCATGACAAGACAGGTGGAACAGCTTTGAAAAAAACGATTTATTACAAGAAAACAGCTGCAGAACCCTATACCGATGTTCTCATCCCCCGTTGCCCCGATATCCAATCCTTTCACTATTCTCTCGACCGTGTGTTTGGGGAGTCGTACGATTTTTTGGGAGAGGTGCACTCTTTTTATGAATTGGTGTATGTCCTGAGCGGAACGGTGGGGATTACTGCGGGGGACAAGGTGTATTCCCTGAGCGGTGGACAGTGCTTGTTGCATCCTCCGAACGAATTTCATCGGATTCGATCCGAAAAGGGATCTGAGCCTCATGTATTGAATCTCTCCTTTCATTCTGCCTCTATGCCGCAGCAGGAGGGACGTGTTTTCATGCCCGGGCTGATTAAGCAGGAGGAGCTGATGGACATCAGTGTGCAGGTGCGCGAGGGCTTGCGCCAATCAAACGCCGAGAAGCTCAACGAGCAGAGGCTTCGTCTGGAGCAATGGTTGATCGTCGTTATGAAAAGTGCCTCCGACAACGGTGTTGTGGAAAGCTCGGCGGCCTTGCGCTATTCGGAGATCGTCAACGTCTTGCAGGCGCATTTGCATGAGTCTCTCAGCGCAGAGGAGATTGCAAGGCTTTGCAACATGAGTTTGTCCAATCTCAAAAAGATCTTTACCAAGTATGCCGGCATGGGCATCTCGAGATATTTCACCGAGATGAAGATGCGTCACGCGGTAGAGCTGCTGAAAAGCGGAAAGCGTGTGGGCGAGGTTGCGTCGGCGCTCGGATATACCGATCAGAACTATTTTAGCACGGCATTCCGACGTGTGATGGGTGTGCCTCCCGGGCAGTTTCGCGCATGAGAGGCGTAAATCACCCGATTTCTCAATATAATATAATAAATATTGCCTCCCGACACGAGTCGGGGAAGAAAGGAAATTTGAATATGAAATTTATTACTGTAAAAACCTATGATGAGCTGAGCTTTAAGGGCGCGTCCATAATTGCGGCGCAGGTGATCCAAAAGCCCAACTGTGTGCTCGGACTTGCTACGGGATCTTCTCCTGTTGGAATTTACCAAAATCTTGTGAAATGGAACCGCGAGGGTGTTCTGGATTTTTCTGAGGTGAAGTCGGTCAATCTTGATGAGTATATCGGTCTTGACGGAAGCCATCCCCAGTCCTATCGCTACTTTATGCAGGATAATTTGTTTGACCACATTAACATTCTTCCCGAGAATACCCACGTCCCCAGCGGATGTGCAGAGGACGTTGCAAAGGAAGGCTCTGAGTACGATGCGCTGATTGAAAGCCTTGGCGGAACCGACATTCAGTTGCTTGGCATCGGCCTTGACGGTCACATTGGATTCAACGAGCCTGCCGACCATTTCGTAGGCCCTACCCACTTGGTTGACCTGCATCCCTCCACCATTGAGGCAAACGCGCGCTTCTTTGACAGCGCTGACGAGGTGCCGAGGCAGGCGGTTACCATGGGAATGTACTCCATCATGCGTGCACGCAAGATTCTGATCATTGCAAACGGCGCAAAGAAAAAGGACATTTTGCTCCGTGCATGCTACGGCCCCATCACGCCCGAGGTGCCTGCATCCATTCTCCAGCTTCACCCCGACGTTACGGTAATCTTCAGCGAGGAATAAATAAAGGAATCCCCCACCCATTGGTGGGGGATTCCTTTATTTAGGCTGTGTTTCCTGCGAGCGGCGGATCGCCCCGCGAAGCTCTGCTATGGTTTGTTGCTCAACGGTGATTGCTTCTACAAACTTCTTGATCTGCTCAATGCGGTTGTCGTCGGTGGTAAAATGACGATAGGATACCTTCCCAAGCTCTTCGTACAACACGCGCAGGCGGTATTCGGAGGTCTTCAGCTTCAGATGAAGGGAGGCGAGATCGGACATCTCATTGATCTTTTGTGCAGCGATCCCGGAGATCGCCTTGGTGCTCTCTTGCAGCTCTTTCCAGTCCATGGGAATATCTCCTTTTCTTTTTGACAGAATAATCGTTTCAAAATTGCAAATACTGATACCAAAAAACGAAAGGATTTTTGGCATCAAAATGGATCGAAACACCTATCGGCGCTTCGCGGACGCCCACGCGCCCCGCTCCCCCTTGCTTCGCAACTGTCTGATTGCTTTTTTCATCGGGGGCATGATCTGCGTGCTGGGGCAGGGACTTAAAATAATGTATATAGATGTATGTGGCATCAATCCGGAGGACGCTGCCACACTCACATCGGTGTCGCTTGTATTTTTGGCGGCTCTGTTGAGCGGGCTTGGGATCTTTGATAAGATCGCCAAGTTTGCCGGGGCGGGGACGCTGGTTCCTATCACGGGCTTTGCCAACGCGGTGGTTTCTCCCGCGATCGACTGTCGCGCCGAGGGCGTGATCCTTGGCGTGGGAACCAAGATCTTTACCGTTGCAGGGCCGGTGCTATTGTATGGGATCTTGTCCGGGAGTATTTACGGCGTGCTCTATTGGATCTTCGGATGAGGTTTGTTTCATCTTCCGGATAAAGTGGATGGCAAACGCAAATTGTGCGATGGTTGTGATCGTCCAGGTCACGGGGTAAGAGAAGTAAAGGATTTCCATGCTTCTAAATGCGCGGAAGACGGTGAAGATCCAGATCATTCGGACGCCGCAGATGCCCGAGATGGCGATGATCATCGAGGTCAGGGATTTTCCAAGCCCTCGCAAAATCCCGCTTCCAACCTCCATGATGCCGCACAAGAAATAGGGTAGGCACATAAAGCGGATGCGCACCATTCCGTAGCGGATGACCTCGGCGTTCCCGGGAGAGAAAATGGAGAGAAGCTGTTCGCCGAACAAAAAGGATAACATTCCCGTTACAAATCCTACGACGGCAACGGTTGCCGTGCAGGCCAGGGCGGCGGCACGCACGCGATCGGGACGTTTGGCGCCGACACCTTGTCCTACAAAGGTTAAGGCGGCGTGGTAGATCGTATTCTGTGCGATATAGCCGTAATCGGTGATGTTGTTTGCGGCGGTATTGGCGGCGACTGCAACTCTTCCAAAGGAGTTGACCGCGCTTTGGATCATGACGTTGGAGAAGGAGAAGACTGTTCCTTGAATTCCCGCGGGAATTCCGATGTAGAGCATCTTCGAGAGTGTCGGGCGGTGGATCCTCAGCTTTTTTAGGTCAATCCGACAGGCGTCGTCCAGACGCGTCATGTGGACCACGATCAGAATACAGGAGATCCAGTGCGATGAGGCGGTGGCGATTCCCACGCCCAAGGCGCCCATGTCAAAGACCAGCACGGTGATGAGATTCAGAATTACATTGGAGACTCCTGCGACGGCCAGAAACAACAGGGGACGAGAGGTGTCTCCCTTGGAACGCAGGATCGCCGCGCAGTAGTTGTAGAGCATATTGGCAGGTGCGCCTGCAAAATAGGCGATGATATAAGCGACCGCCTGTGGCAGGACGGTCTTGTCCGTTCCCATTGCAGTGAGCAGGGGGCGGGAGAGGAGCATCCCTGCGATCGCCACGAACGTCCCAAGCACCAGCGCAGTGACGACCGAGGTGTGAACGACGTGTTCCACCTCGTCTCGGCGGCGCGCGCCAATGCTCTGCGCCGTGCAAACGCCTGAGCCGACCGAAAGGCCCATGAAAAAGTTGATGATGACCGCGATCAGAGAGCCGCAAGAGCCAACTGCCGCAAGCGCCGTCTCACATTCCTCGGGCGTCGCTCCTCCGAACCGTCCCACCACGATGGTATCTGCGGTGTTGAAGAGAAGCTGAAGGATACCCGTTGCCATAAGGGGGAGAGAAAACCAAATGATGCGTGGGAGCAGTGCTCCGCTGAGCAGATCTCCATTCTCGGCGGTTCTGCTTTGTGCCATGTGATCATCTCCTTCCTGTGGGCGTTGTTCGTACCGAATTAATTATAGCACGATCGCAAAAAAAGTCAAGTCATACGTTCAAAAAAAGAGGGGTTTCCGTCAGAAAACGGAAACCCCTCTTTTCGAATTATGCGGGAATTACATTTACCGCTCTCAGCTTTGCGCTGTTCTTGGGATCAGGCTCGGTATCGAAAGAAACCTTCTGGCCCTCGTTGAGCGTCTTGAAGCCTTCGGTCTGAATTGCAGAAAAGTGAACGAAAACATCATCACCGCCGTTGTCGTTGGAAATGAAGCCGTAGCCCTTTTCAGCGTTAAACCACTTTACTGTACCTGTGTTCATTCCGGGTACCTCCATTAGTAATATGTACCCGAAGAAAACGCAAACCGGGGGTGCAAAAGGGCGCGCGACCTCACAAAGTCGGTATCTGTCTCGAATACGCCTACAGTATACCACGATTTGGGGGTGAAGTCAAGACTTTCCACAAAAAAATTCAAGATATTCTTTTTATACCAATATTTGTTACACGGATCGAGCAAATTGTTAAATTTTCGCGCTTGACGGGGCAAAAGAACAGGAAAATCCTCCTTTGCCTACAAGAAAAGCACTCTGCTTTTGAAAATATGGAAGCGATGTAGCGCACAATGGCGGAGAGGAAGACGGAGCGATTTCCTCTCGGGGAGAATCCTGCCGATTCTGCCGGGGGTTCCCTCCCATGGCAAGATGTGAGGGTTGAATCCATGGAAAGGATCTGTTACAATGGAGAGGACCCACGGGGGCGGTGGTAGATCACGCAGCCCTTGGGGGATACCTCATCAAGAAAGGAAGGTTTGTACCATGAGAACAACGATTCTCAAAAAGCGAAGGTGTATCTGCCTTGTGCTGACCCTTTGCGCTTTGTTTTCGGTGCTTGGCGCTGTGGGTGCAGCCGCTGCGTCGGGGCCTCAGTTTCCGAGCGGATCGCAAGAGACACCCGTGCTGCTCGACGGTGTCGAGGTGCTGGAAGGAGAGTGCGTGCGGATCGGAGGCGTGACCTACGTTCCTCTGCGTAGATTTGCCAATCTGTTTGGAGATTGCACCGTGACGTGGAACGCAAAAACCAATACCGCCACCGTCAAGACCGATGCGCTGACCCTCATCGCACACACCGGAAACTATTACATCTACGCCAACGGACATTATTTCTATACCGTTGGAGAGGTGCTCAATCTGGGAGGATATCTGTATGTTCCCATTCGCCCGATGGCGCTTGCCTTTGACGCCGATCTGGAATGGAACGCCTCCAAGAATCAGGTGGAGCTCCGAAGCGGCGGCGGCAAGAACGCCGTGGCATGGGCGAACTACGATGCGGACGACCTCTACTGGCTCTCTCGCATCATCTCTGCCGAGTCGGCCGGCGAGCCCTTCAAGGGGCAGATCGCTGTTGGAAATGTGGTGCTCAACCGCGTGGAGCATCCCTCTTATCCGAACACTGTCTACGGCGTGATCTTTGATCGCAAGCACGGCACGCAGTTTTCGCCCGTTTCCCTTGGAACGATCTATCGGACACCCAGCGAAAGCTCGGTGATTGCCGCCAAGATCTGCTTGGAGGGATATACGCTTTCCGACGAGGTTCTGTTCTTCTTCAATCCTCGGATTGCGACCACCAACTGGATCTCCAAGAATCGCCCCTACGCGTTCACCATCGGACAGCACGAATTCTATAAGTAATTCAAAAGCAAACAAAAAAGGAGCAGTTCCCCATCTTGGGGAGCTGCTCCCATCCTTTTATCCCAAAAAGAAATCGGTTACGAGCATCAGGCAAAAGCCGAGGAGCAGGGCGTAGGTTGCTCCTTTTTCATGCCCGTGGGCGTGCGTCTCGGGGATCATCTCGTCGCTGATGACGTAGAGCATCGTGCCTCCCGCAAACGCCAGCGCAAAGGGAAGAATGGCGGTTGAGGCGTGCACGGCGAAATAGCCGATCATGGTGCCGACCACCTCGACAAGTCCCGTCAGCATGGCAAGCACAAAGGTCTTCCGCGGCTTAACGCCTGCCGCCAGCATCGGACCGATGATCACCATGCCCTCGGGAATGTTCTGAAGGGCGATACCGCCTGCGATCATGAGCGCCTGCTCGGTATTGCCTGAGCCAAAGCCAACCCCTGCGGCAATGCCCTCGGGGAGATTGTGAATGGCGATGGCGGTTACGAAGAGAATGACCTTTCCAAGGCTGGAATCGCGGTGGATCTCCTCCTCTCCGCCCGTCAGACGGTGAAGATGAGGAATCAGTCTGTCGGCAAGAGACAGGCAAACCGCACCCGCAAAGATGCCGGCGACGGTAATCAGGATTCCGAATTTCCCACCGTAATCGAGGGAGGGAAGAATCAACCCCATCACCGCGGCGGCAAGCATGACGCCAGCGGCAAAGGAGAGGACGATGTCCGAAAATTTATGCGAAAGGTTTTTGAAGAGAAATCCGATGACGGCACCCACAACGGTGGCTCCGCCAACGCCCAATGCGGTTAGCATCACGAGTTCCATAAAAAGCTCCTCATACGGATAGATGTAAAAACAATTACAGTCCCAGCACTGCCGCTCCGATGATGCCGGCGTCGTTTTTCAGCGTTGCGATACGGATATCGGTGGAGGGAACCAGTCCCTTTCCGTACTGCTGCTCGCGAACGAGCGGCGTTACGAGATCAAGCAGATACTGGCCTTCATTGGAGATGCCGCCTCCGATGGAGAGCACCTCGGGCTGGAAGATGTTGACCATGCTCGCCAGTCCGCTTGCAAGATATTTCACGTAATCGTCTACAACCTCGCACGCGGCGGGGTCTCCCATGCGCTTGCCGTCAAATGCGGTTCTGCCGTTGACCTTCCCCTTGGCTTCCACCAGCTCGGTCATCTTGGTTTCTCTGCCCGTCTTGCGACATTCCTCCAGCTTTTCAGCCGTCATGCGGATCAAACCGGTTGCAGAGGAGTAGGTTTCCCAGCAACCCTGTCTGCCGCAGGTGCAGGGGCGTCCGTCTACATCAATGACGATGTGTCCAAGCTCGCCTGCCGCGCTGTTGAAGCCCTTGAGGATTTTGCCGTCCAGGATCACGCCACCTCCGACGCCGGTTCCCAGCGTAATCATCACGGAGGAGCGGCTGCCCTTTGCGGCGCCTGCAATCGCCTCGCCCCATGCGGCGGCGTTGGCGTCGTTTTCAATGTGGTATTCCTGGATCTCCAAACGCTCGCGGAGCAGAGGGATCATGGGGAAGTGACGGAATCCGAGGTTGTTTGAATATACAACCGTGCCTGTCTCGTCGTCCACGATTCCGGGAGAGGCGATTCCCATCGATGTGACCTCCGACATAGAGATGCCTGCGGTGGCGCAGAGGTTCTTGCAGAGCCTTGCGATGTCGTCCACGATCTCCTCGCCGGGACGGCCCGAGAGGGTGGGTGTGCTTTCCTTGCAGATGATCTCAAAGTTTTCGTTGACCAGTCCGGCGGCGATGTTGGTTCCGCCAAGGTCGATTCCGATACGGTACATAGGATTCTCCTTTGCAGTTGTCAATATAATTTGATTTATTATAACTTATTTTCGTTGCTTCGTCAAGGGGATTTGAGAAAGGGCGGATCAGTTTGCGCCGAGAAATTCCTCCAGCGTCATTTCACGCAGCAGCATCTCGGTTGCTGCCTCCCGTCCGACAAATCGGAAGTGCCAGGGCTCGTAGGAGTAGCCCGTGACGGCGGTTTTGCTTTCGGGATAGCGGAGAATGAATCCGAAGCGGTAGGCGTTTCGGGAGAGCCAATCAAACGCCTCGGTGTTCTCAAAGGCTGCGGTAAGTCCGGCGTTAGAGGTTACGAAATCCACGCAAAGCCCGCTTTGATGCTCGCTCGTGCCGGGTGCGGCAGAATAGGAGAGCACCACCTTGACAGCATCCTCGGCGGAGAGCTTGGTCAGACCCTTGTCGGTATAGGTTTCTTTGATATAATCTGCCCCGAAATAGGCGTATGCCTCGGGGGTGATCCTTGATTTCTCGGTCTTCAGATAGGACTGATAGAGCTGCTGCTGATAGGCATAGGAGCGGTAGCCGCTTGTCACCTTTATGTCAGTCACGCCGTCTGCTTGCATCTCGGCGAGCATGGCGTAGAGGGACTCTGCCGCTCGGGGCTCCAGGTAGACGCTCTTATCTCCCGAGATGGGGCAGGTAAGCGCGACGAGATCGGCGGGCTCGTAGTCCTCGCCCAGCGGATAGCTTTTGTTTGCGAGGAGAAGATAGTCCGCTGACAGTTCTGTCGTGAAAAAGCGGATGGATGCGGATACGTCTGTTTTGTATTCGTAGGTCATGGATGGATAGAGAAGGGTGGGGACGTCAGGTGTGCTCGGGCTCTCCTTTGAGGAATCGTACGTCTGCCCGTCGCTTGAATCAATGGGGGGCATACAGGAAAAGAGACAAAGGGGAAGGATCAGCACCATCGCCGCCAACAGAAGTTTCAGTCGGTTCATAATACCTCTTTTACAGGTGTCAAGGCTTTGGGGGCTTGGTTTCAATGACAATGAAATAGGGGGACGTAGGGGAGTTGAGGATCTTGACCTTGGTCGCACACACCTTGTGTCGGCTGATGCCTGCAAGATACTCGCAGATCATCTCTCCCTCTGCCTCACCCTCGGCGTGCCCGGGGTAGACCGCTACGTTGAGGATTGCGTCCCGATCCATGAGGTCGATTGCCGCCTCAATGGCAGGGAGGGTGCTCTCGCGCAGGGTCGTGATGGACTTATCCCCGCCCGGAAGCCAGCCGAGGTTGAACATTCCTGCCTTGAAGGGCTCCTTGACATAGTTCTTGACGAACTGATGAGAGTCGTGAATGAGGGTGTAGTTCTCGGGACATCCCACCTCCTTCAGACGCTTGGCGGTGGATTCCACAGCCTGCTTCTGAATGTCAAAGGCATAGACGCGGCCGTTGGGGCCAACCGTCTTGGAGAGAAACTCGGTGTCGTATCCGTTGCCCATGGTGAAATCCACGGCAACGTCTCCCTCACCCAGGTGGTTGAGAATGAAGTATTTGTGTAGCTGAAGCAGATCGATCATGTCGGTGTCCTTCTTTTAGGTATTGTGAATATCGGATCGCAGGAACTTGAACGCGCGCTCGACTGCGTCCTTGGAGTTCTTCCAGGGTTCATCCTGATAGCGGTAGTCGAATTTCTTGCAGAACCAGCTTACGTCCTTGCGGAGCTCGTCGAAGTAGGTTTCCACCACCTTGGAGAGGGCGGCGGCAAACTCCGGCTGCTTTTTCTTGCCCAGCCTGCGCTGACCGTACTGGAGCAGCTTGCGATAGTGGGGCAGACAGAAGTAGGGCTGCGCCTTTACCTTGGCTTGGAAATTCTCGTCGGTATCCCAGAGGTAGACGGCGGTGTCGGTCATCTTCTCAAAATTGGAGTTGATCCGTCCGCAGACGTAGCAGGTGGATTCCAGCTCTCCGATGCGCTTGATGGGCTTGTTTCCCATGCCCCCGCCAAAACCGCCGTCGCGGATTTCTGCGCGAAGCTCGTCAAGATGGCTCTCTAACGTGAGCGCCATGCCCAGGCGGTTCTTCCGTACGAACATCAGATCGTAATGCAAGCGGCAAAAGCCTGCCTCGTTGGTCTTGATGCGGATGTCCGGCTCCATCATGGCAGCACCCAAAATAATATCCAGCTCATCCTCCTCCAGCTTGCGGTACAGGGCGCAGAGGGGACAGCCGCAGCTCTTGTCTGCGGCAGAGGCTTCGAATGCCTCGTTGACCGGAATGGTAAAATTCATCTCCATATTTGACGCAAAATCCTTTCAGAAGCATTGCTTTTCGGATGAAAAACGTGTATAATCATATTATATCATACACTGCGGCATAAAAGCAACCGTAAAAAGTAAAATTTTTGAGGCAAAGGAGGTAGCAATGGGATACCGCGAGCTCTTTTTTGATCTGGACGGAACAATTTCCGATTCGGCTGAGGGGATTCTGAACTCGGTCATTTACGCTCTTGGGTGTATGGGGATCGAGGCACCCCCGCGTGAAACTCTTTATCACTATATCGGCCCTCCCCTGATCCGCTCCTTTGCACAGGACGATGCCCTCTCCGAGGAAGACGCAAAGCGAGCTGTCGCGTTCTATCGGGAGAACTATAACGTGCGCGGAATCTATGAATGTCGGGCATATGAAGGGATCGGCGAGATCCTGCACGCGCTGAAGGCAAAGGGGTATCGGCTGACGCTGGCAACCTGCAAGCCGTGGGGCATGGCGGAGCGGGTTCTGGAGCATCTGGGGCTGCGTGAGCTCTTTGATTTTGTCTCGGGCCCCGAGCTGGACGGAACAAGAAACGAAAAGCACGAGGTTATCGCCTATGCTATGGAGGCGATGGGCATCAAGGATCCCCGGGAGATCCTCATGATCGGCGACCGCCGTGACGACGTGCTGGGTGCCAAGCGGTGTGGGATCGGGTGCGTTGGCGTGCTTTGGGGCTTTGGTTCGGAGACGGAGCTGCTGGAGGCCGGCGCGATTGGTGTGGTGAAAACGCCTCGGGATTTGCTCGAATTTCTCTGAAAAAAGCATGGTTGCTCGGTTTTTTGACTTCCAAAAGCGCGTGAAAATGAAAAAAAATTAAAAAAGCCGTAAAAAACTATTGCAAAAACAAAAGTTTTGGTGTAAAATATAAGTAATTATGGAGGCTTGGCATCATTCGGGCCTCGCAATTCTGACTTTCTATTACTCGGAGGTATAAAATG